>JBCBBB010000055.1:0-18791 GCA_038532095.1 Pseudomonadota bacterium | reverse complement strand
TCATGAGCTTCCAGTGCCGCTTCAGGTAGCGGTGCCAGGCCCATCCGAAGACGGGGCGGTCTATATCGGCGGTGTCGCTCATGCTGCGGGGCGTCCGTGCGGCACGGGGGGCGCCGGTGCCTGACCTCGCGATGAAGCCCAAACATCTGCGGGCACGTCAAAGGGACTGATCTGCTCCAAGGGCCTCTACCGGCATCCTGTTTTTTGTGCATTCGCCATGTAACTTCTGGGGCACGGCTTCACAAGAGACGGCGCCAGTTGACCTTCCCCGAGGTGGCTTCTAGGTCTCACGAGGTTCTCAAGCGGAAAGTGACTGACATGACCGTCTCTGGTGGTTTGACCTACCTTGCCATACCCGGCCCCTCTGTGATGCCCGAACGCGTGCTGCGCGCCATGCATCGCGCCGCGCCGAACATCTATTACGGCGAGCTGCCGGAGCTTGTGCCCGATTTGATCCAGCGTTTGAAACGCGTGGCGCTGAGTTCGTCCCATGTGGCGATTTACATCGCCAACGGGCACGGGGCGTGGGAAGCGGCGGTTTCCAATGTGTTCTCACCCGGCGATCTGGTGCTGGTCCCGGCCACGGGGCGGTTCGCGCATGGCTGGGCGGAGATTGCGCGCGGCCTGGGGGTCAAGACCGAGATCATGGATTTCGGTAAGCGCGACACGATTGATCTGGAGCAGGTGAAAGACCGATTGAAAGCGGATGACGGGCGGATCAAGGCTGTGATGTGCGTGCACACCGACACCTCGACTGGTGTGCGCAACGATATTCCGGCGCTCAGGAAAGCCATTGATGAGACCGGGCATGACGCGCTGTTTATGGTGGATTGTATTGCCTCTTTCGGGTGCGACCGGTTCGAGATGGACGCCTGGGGCGTTGATGTGATGATCACCGGCTCGCAGAAAGGGCTGATGACACCGCCGGGGCTCGGCTTTGTCTATTTCTCCGACAAGGCGGACCGTGCGCGCGAACATGCGCAATGTGTGACCCACTACTGGGATTGGCGGCCGCGGGTCGATCCGCCGATGTTCTATCGCTACTTTGACGGCACGGCGCCCACCCATCATCTTTACGGGTTGGACGAAGCGTTGAACATGATCGCGGAAGAAGGGTTGGAGGCGGTCTGGGATCGGCACGCCCTGCTCGCCCGCGCGGTCTGGGCGGCGTTTGACCATTGGGGCTCGGACGGGCCGCTCGAAGTCAATATCGCGGACACAGCACTCCGGTCGCATTCGGTGACGGCGTTGCGGGCCGGGTCCGCGAAAGGCACGGCGCTTAGGCAATGGTGCGAGACCAAGGCAGGGCTGACGCTGGGCATCGGGCTTGGCATGGCGGAAGACGGGTCGGATGCGTGGGATCACTTCTTCCGCCTCGGCCATATGGGGCACGTGAATGCGCAGATGGTCCTTGGCGCGTTGGCCACCATCGAAGCCGGGTTAAAAGCCGTCGACCTGCCGCATGCGTCGGGCGGCATTGAACGGGCGACAGAGGTGATTTCTCAAGGGTAACAAGACGGGCGCGACAGTTACAGCCCGCAACAGCGGCGCAGCTTGGCGTCGCCTTTGCAGCAATCCTCCAAAAGAAAGCGCATCAACGCGCCAATCCGCGTGAAATCCACACTGTAGCGCAAGGTGCGCGCGTGGCGTTCGCGCGTCAAAACCCCGGCCTCTGTCAGGCTCGACAGGTGAAAGGAGGCCCGCGACGGGCTGGCGCCGAGCGCGGCTCCGATTTCACCCGCTGTCAGGCCCGTCGGCCCGGCGATCACCAGCGCGCGAATAACCTTCAGGCGGTCCGGGTTGGACAGCGCCTGAAACACTTCTGCTGCCACGTCCTCATCCATGTTTCAAACTTTCTTGAAATGGTCTTTCATATACGCTAATGATATTTCAATCATCGTTGAAATGAAAGGCTGCCCCATGACATTCCCCGAACTCCTTACAGCTTTGCACGGGTGCGCTAACGATGCCCCGCTTGTGTTTGAAACCTCCGGCGCACGGATCAGCGGTGGCTATCACGTCACCGAGTTGCGCTGTGCAGAGGTGACCGGCATCGATTGTGGCGGTCAGGTCTCCCGATTTCAGGAGGCGCGCTTACAACTTCTCGACGGGGGCGGTGGCGCGCATATGCGGGTCGGTACGTTCCGGGGGATCGTGGAGAAAAGCCTCACCCGTCTGCCTGAACTGGCCGAGGCGCCCTTTCTTGTCGAATACGGGCCAGGCAATCGCGATTTGAGCCTGCTGCGCCCCGGTGCTCCCATCGATCATGACACAGAGGTGGTTCTGCCGTTGCAGGCGACCGCGGCAGAGTGCAAACCGTTTGAACGGCGACGGAGTGCGGTGCCCGGTGCAACACCCGCCTGTTGCTGACCTGGTACGACCAAAGCGAGACTGAAGCACACCCCGTCCCCGTGCCGGTGGGCATCTTGATCTCAAACAGGTGGCCGCTGTCGTCCTTCCACAAGACGCTGGAGTTTTTCGGCGCGCGTTTTGCCATGGTCATCACCGCGAAACAGTGAGCCGCGCCTCTGGATGTAAGCGACGCGGGACGGCGATAGGAGGGCTTCCGAAAACGCCGCCTTAACCCTCAGAAATTATGGCATTTTCTGGGCATTTAGGCTGATTTCTAAGGATCAGCCGCGCTTGGGGCGAAAATCGATCGTGATCAAGCGATCTGCGGCCCATGAAATGAGAGTCGCGATCAAAAGACCCCAGAAGGCCCAGATGGCAAAAAGTGCCATAAAAACAAGGACTCCGGCGGAGACAAGAAAGGCGTTTGTGTAATCATCGACCTGTCGCATAGCGGCTAGATTAACGCGAAAATCGCAACAATCGAGTAACAATCTTGCGCGAAGGCAAGTTTTAGCCACCCCTCGCCCGGGTGAGGGCTTTCGGTAACAGGTCCTCAAGCAGGTCAAGATCGGCGGGCTCGCCAACGCTGATCCGAATGCAGCGATTGCCGGGGGGCGCAAAGGGCATGCGCACGAAGAGGCCGTGGGCCACCAGTGCCTCCAGCACGGCTTTGGCGAACCCGGCATCGGCCCCGCAATCCACGGTCACGAAATTGGTCGCCGACGGCAGCGGGGTAAGACCGTTGGCGCGCGCAATCTCAGCGATCCGGGCGCGACCGGCTTCTACCTTGCGGCGCACGTCCGTCAGCCAGGCCGTGTCCTGAAGCGCGGCCAAAGCCGCCGCCTGACTGACGCGGGAGAGGCCGAAATGGTTTCTGATCTTCTCAAAGCTGCGGATGATGTTGGCCTCTCCGATGGCATACCCGACCCGCATGCCCGCAAGACCATGCGCTTTGGAAAAGGTCCGCATCCGCAGCACTTGCGGATTGGTGATGTCGAGGTCCGGGATGGCGTCGTCCGGAGCGAACTCGACATAGGCCTCATCCAACACCAGAAGACAGCCGGGCGGCAGCGCTTCGATCATCGCTTCGATCCTCTCCGCATCGTGCCAGGAGCCCATTGGATTGTCCGGGTTTGCCAGATAGATCAGCTTCGCGCCGTGGGTGCGCGCGGCGTCGAGCAAGGCGTCCGGGTCTTCCTTGTCGTTGACATAGGGCACCTTCACCAACTGCGCCCCAAAGCCCGCGACGTGGTAATTGAACGTCGGATAAGCCCCGTCTGACGTCACGACCGTGTCGTCGGGCCCGGCAAAAAGCCGCACGACATAGCCGAGCAGACCATCGATCCCCTCGCCCACCACCAGCTCGGTCGGTGCGATCCCAAGCGATTGAGCCAAGGCATGGCGCAGGTCGTGGGATTCCGGATCGCCATACATCCACGCGCCCGTGGCGGCGTTGCGGATGGCCTCCATCACGCGGGGCGACGGGCCGAAGACGCTTTCGTTTGCTCCCAGCCGGGCGGTGAACATCTGGCCAGTCTGGCGTTCCATGGCTTCGGGGCCAACAAAGGGCACGGTGGCGGGCAGGCTTTGGGCAAGCGGGGTCTCAATCGGTCGGGTCATGGCCGGGATTAGGACCCTGATCCGCGCGCCACCGCAACCGCCCGCGCCCGATTTCTGGAGAGAAATCGTTTCGGAAAATTTGCATTTTCCGCTTTCCTCCGATCAAACGCGCGAATCTGGGCAGGAACGGGGAGAGGCATATGAAAATCGGGTTCATCGGCTTGGGCAACGTCGGGGGCAAACTGGCGGGCAATCTGCTGGCCAATGGCGTCGACCTGACAGTGCATGATTTGGATCGCGGGGTAGCGGAGGCGGTGCTGGCGCAAGGGGCCAGATGGGCTAAGCGCCCGGCGGATATTGCCCGCGCCGCGGATGTGGTGATCACCTGCCTGCCCTCGCCCGCCGCTTCTGCTGCCGTGATGGAGGCACCGGGTGGCGTACTGGAAACGCTCGGCCCCGGCCAGATATGGGCTGAGATGTCGACCACCGACGCCGCCGAGATGGCGCGCCTTGCCGCGCGCGTCGCCGAGACCGGCGCCACGGCGATCGAGTGCCCGGTCTCCGGTGGATGCCACCGTGCGGCGACCGGCAATATCTCGATCTTCGCCGGTGGCGACCGGGCCACGTTCGACGCCATGCTGCCTGTGCTCACCATTCTCGGGCGACGCGTGCTGCATACCGGTCCGCTTGGCAGCGCCTCGAAACTGAAAGTCATGACGAACTATCTGGCCACCACCCATCTGGTGGCTCTGGCCGAGGCGCTGACGACCATGGCGGCGTCCGGCATCGATCTGGCCACCACCTATGAGGCGATCCGGATCTCGTCCGGGACCAGTTTCGTGCATGAGACCGAAAGCCAGGTGATCCTGAACGGGTCGCGTGACATCAACTTCACCATGGACCTCGTGCTGAAGGATATCGGGCTGTTTCAGGACATCGCCGATGAGCATGACGTGCCCCTGGCGCTGTCGCCCCTGCTGGTGAAGCTTTTTGAAGAGGCGAACGAAGCCTATGGCCCGCGTGAGCACTCACCCAACATCATCCGCCGCTATGAGGAACCCACCGGGCTTTCGGTGCGCGCGCCGGGGTTTCCGGCGGAAATGGTCGACGATGAGCCACCGGCCCGCGGGGCCGAAGTTGTTCCACGGCAGGTGTGACGGGCCGGGACGTAAGCGCCCCGGTCCATCACACCCACTTCGTCACGCGTTTACGCGTGTTACTGGTTGCCCCAGACACGCCGCCAACTGCGGCGCTCATGACGGTCGATCCAGCTCGGGCCGTCAAACCCGCGACGGTCCCGGATGGATTCCCGCCGGTCGATGCGATCTTCGATTACATCGCGCGGACCCAGATCGACGCGCTGATCAATCCGGCTCTCGCGCGCGTCAATCCGATCCTCGATCCGGTCGAGACGTTCGGCAGGCGTCACCGCAAGCGCGGCCCCTGTCGTCAAGATCACGGCCAGTCCGGCGACCATGACTACTCTTGTCTTGTGCATCATGAACTCCTCCTTCTTTCTGCGCCCCGTTTGTTTGAACGCGCACGATGTCGTTTTCCGTCGCCAGAAGTTTGAAGTTCTGTCGCATCGAGGCCAGACCGGTTCTGAAATCGCGCATCAGGATGGGCCAACAGAGGAGGTTCCCCATGCTAGATGACGCGCGCCCGACCCGACCGCTGGCCCCCGACTTCGCCCCGCATCCGCTTGGCGACCTGCCAAGCCTCACCATTGAGGGGGCGGTTCTGTCCGCGCTTTGGCCGGATGGAACGAAGGCGCAGTTTCACGCGCTGTGGTTGCGCGAGAATGAGGTGACGCCGGGTGTCATCGATCATGTGACCCGCGAACGGGAGGTCGAGGTCGACCGGTTTGACCCTGACCTGACGCTGACCGAGGCGACCCTGTCCGACGGGCCAGCGGTGGTTTTAGGCTTCAGCGATGGCCATGTGGCGCGGATCGATCCGGGCTGGTTGCGGTCGATGGCTGACGGGCGCTGGCGACCCGAACACAACATTCCCGAGCAAACGCCCTGGGACGTGGCAGAGATGCCAGAACCCCCAACCTTCGATGGTCCGGCCGTTCTGAGCGACGATGGCGCCTTGCGGGACTGGCTTCAGGCGGCGTGGGCATCAGGGTTTGCACGGCTCCGCAACCTGCCGGTCGATCAAGGCACCGTGCAGCGCGTGGGCGAACGGATTGGCACTGTGCGGTCCTCAAACTTCGGGTTTCTGTTCTCGGTCGAAACGAAGCCCGACCCCGACAGCACGGCCTATACCTCCGTCTCCCTCGATGGGCATACCGACCTGGCGAGCCGGGAGACACAACCCGGCCTGCAAATGCTGCACTGCCGGGAGAACTCGGCCACCGGTGGCGCGAGCACGATGGCCGACGGGTTTGCGGTGGCGGAGGCGATCCGAGCGGAAGACCCGGACGCGTTCGATGCGCTGACCACGTTGTCCTGGGTTTTCACCAACCGCCATCAGGACACGGATTACCGCTTTTCCGGCCCCATGGTCGAAACCGATGCAAGCGGCCGCGTGGTCGAGATCCGCAATACCGGCTTCCTGCGGTTCTTCCCGGACATGGCACAAGAAGACGTGCCGCGCGCTTACCGGGCGGCGCAACTTTTCAATGCGCATTGCCGGAGTGACCGCTTCCTCTGCCGAACCCCTTTGACGGCGGGCGATCTGATCCTTTTTGATAACCGCCGCATGCTGCATGGGCGCGACAGTTTCGATCCGCAATCGGGCGTCCGGCGTCTGGAGGGCTGTTACCTCGATCGGGATGAAATCCTATCCCGGCTCCGGGTCTTGGGGCGGCGCTTCGGCTAGGCTCAGATCAGCCACCGCATGGCTGAGGCGGCGGTGGCCACAGGATCGATCACGTGAAGATCGACCGCGTCACGCACGGCAGTCACAACGCTGACCATCCCGGCGCAGCCGAGAATAACGGCGTCAATCCCGTCTTCCCGTTCCGCTGACTGTGCCTCTGCGATGATGCGGGCGGAGACGTTGTGCTGATCTCCGTGCAGGTCCAGAACCGGCACATCCGACGCACGGACCTTGCCAAGGTAGCCATGAAGACCGAGGTCGTGGATGTTTCGCTCCAGGATCGGCACGGACACGGCCAGGGTCGTGACCGCGCTGAAGCGCCATCCCCGGAGCGCCGCGAAGTGATAGGCCGCCTGCCCGATCCCGATGACGGGACAGCTGGCGAGGTTTGCCGCCTGCGCCAAGGCCGTGTCATCGAAACACCCGATGATGATCCCCTTGGCGCCTTGGGCGTCGGCATCACCCACAAGCTCCAGCAAGGGCGCTGCGGCGCGGGCGCCGTCCTCCGCCCCCTGAATAGACGGTGGCCCGTTATGCGACGTCCAACCCTTGCAGGGCACGCCCGGCAGGGCGGTTTGCGCCACCTCAAGCATGGCCTCCGTCATCGCGACCGTGCTGTTGGGGTTGATGACGACGACACTCATCAGCGTCAGACCATCCCCTTCCCGGCGTCAGACCCCTGCCGCTTGCGGCGACGATCCATCAGCCAGGCGACCAGCAGGAAGGCGGCAATCACCAGGAACGAGAAGACGGTGGTCAACGTGCCAAGCGCAAAGATCACCGGGCTTGTGACATTCGTCGTCATCCCGAAGATTTCCAGCGGAAGCGTGTTCTGGCTGCCGGAGGTCAGAAGTGTGCGCGCAAACTCGTCATAGCTGAGCGTGAAGCCAAACAGCGCAACCCCGATCAGCGACGGCGCGATGATCGGCAATACGACGAAGCGGATGGTCTGCCAGGGTGAGGCGCCGAGGTCGCGGGCCGCTTCCTCGTAGCTTTGGTCGAAGCGGTTGAAAACGGCGAACATGATGAGCAGGCCGAAGGGCAGTGTCCAGGTCAGCTGCGCACCGAAGCCGGAGGTCGACCAATGCACGTTGAGACCGGATTGCGACCAGATCAGCCCGACGCCGAGGGAGATCAGGATAGATGGGATCACGAGCGAGGTGATGATGAGGTAAAACAGGAGGCCAGACCCCGCGAAGCGCTTGCGAAAGGCCAGCCCGCCCATGACGGAGAGGACAACCGTTGTCACCATCACCATCAGCCCGAGGATCAAGGAACGGCTGAACGCGCCCCAGATGTCGCCCACCGCTTGCTCTTCGAAGAGGTCGAGGAACCAGTAGAGCGACACGCCTTTCATCGGGAAGGTCAGGCCGCCTTGCGGGCCCTGAAACGACAGGATCGCGATGGTCAGCGTCGGCCCGTAGAGAAAGATCAGGAAGAGCACGAAGAAGGCAGAGAGAACATAGAACGATCGGGGTCGTTTTTCATGCATGGCTCGATCCTCCAGCGTGGCGGAGTTCGATGCGAACTCCGTATGGATTTCGGTGCGAAATCCGGGAAACCGCGTCGGTTTCCCAACGAACTCCGCGACGGAGTTCAGCCCCGGTCACAGCTCTTTCCTTATGTCAACGAAGCGCAGCAGGATGCCGATGACCATCAGAACAGTGATCAGCAGGATCACTGCCGTGGCGCTGGCGGATGGGTATTGCAGCAACCCGATATCGTTCTGGATCATGCGCCCGACATTTGCGCTTTGCGAGCCGGACATGAACCGCACGGTGATGAAATCGCCCATGACCAGTGTCACCACAAAGATGGTGCCGATCATGATGCCGGGCTTGGTCAGCGGGATCACGACATGCCAGAGGGTTTGCCAACCCGTGGCACCTGCGTCGGCGGCGGCTTCGATCAGGGATTTGTCGATCCGCATCATTGTGTTGAAGATCGGGACCACCATGAAGAGCGTGTAGAGATGCACGAAGGCAAGGATCACGCTGAAATCGCTGAAGAGCAGCCATTCGAGCGGCTCGTCGATCACACCCCAAGAGATCAGGGTCGAGTTTGCCAGCCCATTCCGACCGAGAAACGGAATCCAGGAGATCATGCGGATGATGTTCGAGGTCCAGAACGGGATGGTGCAAAGCAGGAAGAGCGCGATCTGCCACTTCAGTGAACGGACATGGAAGGCGAGGAAATAGGCGACCGTAAAGCCGATCAGCAGGGTGAAGACCCAGGTGATCGCGGCGTATTTGAAGGTGTTGAAGAAGACGCGATAGGTCACGTCCGAGCCGAAGAGGAAGGCGTAATTGTCGAACTGAAAGGCCGGGTAGATGGAGAACTCGGTCGCACCCCAGAAACTGACGGCCACGATCATCGCGATGGGTGCGACCAGAAACACGCCGAGGATCGCGGTCAAGGGGGCGGCCATCAGCCAGCCCTGGGCGTGCCGGGACATGCCCCGCGCGGCAGATCGCCGGGCGGGTGTGCCCTGGCTGTCGATGGAGGTGATCGTGTTGTCGGTCATATCGTCAAGTCGCGCCCCGGCCAGTGGTGGTGGGGACCGGGGCGCTTTGGTTCATGCGCGGATCAGGCCGCGATGAACTCGTTCCACTTGCGCACCATGTACTGGTTTTCGTCCATGACCGCGTTCCAGCAGGCCACGGCGCCCATGCGGTCGTAGAAGCTGCCGCCGTCGCGTGTGGCGCCGGCTTTTTCCATCACGTCGCCGAACGGGTTGGTGATGTCGCCTTGGGCCTCTTTGCCTTCGAACCAGAAGCCCCATTCGTCTTCGCTCATGAAGGCTTTGGAGGTTTCTGGCACGGCCGAGTAGTAGCCCTGCCGCATCAGGAAGCCGCCGACCCAACCGGAGAGATACCAGTTGATGTATTCGTAGGCCGCGTCGAGCTCGATTCCGGAGAGCGACGCCGAAAGGCCGATGCCGCCGCCCCAGGACCGGTAACCTTCTTCCAGCGGCTGGTAGACACACGGGATGCCCTGGCTGCGCACAGCCGTGATCGCGGGCGACCACATGGACTGGATGACCACTTCGCCGGAGGCCATCAGTTCCACCGATTCCGAGAAGGATTTCCAGAAGGCGCGGAACTGACCCGCTTTCTTCGCCTCGGTGAAGATGCCGAGGGTCAGGTCGATCTCTTCCTTGGTCATGTTGCCCTTGTCGGGGTAGGTGTATTCGCCCATCGACTCCACGACCATCGCCATATCCATGATCCCGATCGAAGAGATGTCGAGGATCGAGGCCTTGCCCTTGAACTCCGGGTTCAGAAGCTCGGACCAGTTGCTGATCGGGCGGCCGATCAGGTCGGGGCGAATGCCCAGCGTGTCGGCGTTGTAGATCGTCGGGATCAGGGTCATCCAGCCGGATTCCTCGTTCACGAACTCTGTGCCGTCGGCACCCGTCGTAAACCCGACGGTGTGCGGCGCCGTGCCTTGCGCGATCACGCTTTCGGGTGTCAGTTTGCCGTCCCGGAAGATGCCGACGATCTTGTCGTAGTTCTCGATCTTGGACGTATCCATCGCTTGCAGGTTGCCGGTCGGCCAGACCTTCTTGCAGATCCAGTATTCGATGTCGGCGATGTCGAAGCTGTCGGGCTGGGTGGCCGCGCGTTGCGTCACAGAGTCGGAATCGAGCGCCGTCATTTCCAGCGTGAAGCCGAGGTCTTCCTTGACCTTCGCTGCGACCTCATTCAGGTTCGACACCCCGGTGCCGAACTGGCGCAGTGTCACGTCTTTAATGGCCTGCCCCCATACCATCGGAGCCGGAAGCGCGGCGGCCGCCACCGCCGCGCTACCCGACTTCAGGATCGAGCGACGCGAATAGCGTATCTTTGGAATTGTCGTCATGTCAGTCTCCCCGTTTTTGGAAGTTGAGTGTCAGGCGGTAAGGGCGTGGGCCGCCTGGTTGTCCCAATCGAGGCCCACTGCCTCGCCCAAATCCTTCGGAGCACCGAAGAAATCCTTGTCCGAGAGAAGCGCGGTCACTTCCTGTTCGCCCGCGATGGCGGCGGTCAGCGTGACATGCGTTCCCTGGTATTCGATGTTTGTGATCTTGCCTTGCAGCCGCCCGCCTTCGGGTGGGTTCAGGCGAAGCGCATCCGAGCGCACCGCGATCTTGCCTTCGGGCATGGCGATGACGTTGTGCGAGCCGAGGAACCGGGCCACGAAAGCTGTTTTCGGTGCATCGAAGACCGTGCGCGTTTTGCCCGCCTGCTCGATCTTCGCATCGTTCATCACCACGATTTCGTCGGCCAGGGCGAGCGCTTCGTCCTGGCCATGGGTGACGTGCAGGAAGCTGATGCCAAGCTCGCGTTGCAGCCGCTTGAGTTCCGAGCGCATGCGAATGCGCAGGAACGGATCGAGCGCCGAGAGGGGTTCATCCAGCAACAGCACGTCGGGCTTGGTGATCAGCGCGCGCGCCAGTGCGACACGCTGCTGCTGGCCGCCGGAGAGTTGTGCCGGAAGCCGGTCGGCAAAGCTGCTCATGTCGACCAGGGCCAGCATCTCACTGGCCTGTCGAAGCCGGTCGGCGCGGTCGACGCCTTTCATCTTCAGGCTGAAGGCGACGTTTTCCTGAACCGACAGATGCGGGAAGAGCGCGTAGTTCTGAAACATCATCGCCGTGCCGCGCTTGGCGGGCGGCAGGTGCGAGATATCCCGCCCACCGAGCAGGATCGACCCGGCGCTGACGCTTTCATGTCCGGCGATCATGCGCAGTGTGGAGGACTTGCCGCAACCCGAAGGGCCCAGAAGGCAGGCATAGGTGCCGGCATCGAAATGGTAGCTGATCGCATCCACCGCCACGGTTTCGCCGTAGCGTTTGGTCAAACTGATAAGTTCGAGATCCAGCTCGCTTTGCATGAAGGCTCCCACCCGAGGTCAAGGAAGCCTTTTCCGAGAGCGGCAACCAAGAGAAGGGATTTCACCCGGTTCTCCACCTCCACACTGGAAGCTGCCGCCTTCTCAGTCTAAACAAATGGGGAGTGTTCAAAATCTGGGCAAAGATTGTATACGATCTGCTTTCACATTGCGTTCGATGTTGCCGTATTCGCATTTGCCTGCGACGGAGGATGGTATGAGCTTGTTGGTTAAGGACACTGCACTCAAGCCCGCGTCCTCTGCGGATGAGATCGTTGTTCGCCTGACCGAAGCTGTGCATGAGCATCGCATTCTTCCCGGCATGAAACTGAGCGAAGACGAAGTCGGTGATGTCTTTGGGGTCAGCCGCACTGTCGTGCGTCAGGCGTTGCGGGCACTGTCTCATGGCGGGCTGGTGTCGATTGAACGTAATCGGGGCGCGTTTGTCGCCAAACCCTCGATCAAGGAGGCGCGCGAAGTGTTCGAGGCCCGCGCGCTTCTGGAACCGCAAACGGCGCGGGCGGCGGCGGAACGGGCGACGCCTGCGGATGTGGCGATCCTTGAATCGCACATTGAAGAAGAACATGCGGCGCTTGCGTCTGGCGAGGCTGGGCGGGCGCTGAACCTCTCTGGCCTGTTTCATGTGGAGATTGCGCGGATTGCGGATCAGGCCACGATCGAGGCGTTCATTCGCCAGTTGGTGTCGCGCTCGTCACTGGTGATTGCGCTTTATTGGCGCCGCCGCAGCGCGCTTTGCGAAAGCCATGCGCATCACGCGCTTTTGGATACCTTCCGCGCCAATGATCCGGACAAGGCGGAGGACATCATGAAAGGGCACCTGGTCGATCTGATCTCCCAACTGGATTTGCGCGACATGCCGAAGGAAACCAAATCGCTGCGTGACGCGTTGTCATGACAGAGTTTCGGACCGCGACCGAAGCCGAGCTGTCGACCGTGCTGGACTGGGCCGCGCGTGAAGGCTGGAACCCCGGGTTGGACGATGCCGCCGCTTTCTTTGCCACCGACCCCGAAGGCTTCTTCGTGGCCGTCGAGGGGGATGCGTTGGTGGCGGCAATCTCCGTGGTCAATCATACGGAGGATTTCGCCTTTCTCGGGCTTTACATCGCGCGCCCGTCGCATCGCGGCAAAGGTGTGGGATACGGGCTTTGGAAGCATGCCATCCAGCATGCGGGCCGCCGCACCATCGGGCTGGACGGTGTTCCCGAACAGCAGGGCAACTATGCCGCGTCCGGGTTTCACCTGGCGGGGGGCACAACGCGGTTCGCGGGTCACATTGCCCCTGCCGAACAAAAGGACGTTCGAACAGTACAAGACAGCGACATTCCAGGGTTGATCGATCAGGAGGCGCAGGCGAGCGGGGTTCGGAAAGAGGCGTATCTGAGCGGTTGGTTCACCAACACGCCCCATCGCGTAACGCTGATAGATGACGCAGGGTTTTGCACAGTTCGGGCCTGTCGTGATGGCGCCAAAATTGGCCCGCTGCTCGCCCCGTCCAAGGATGCCGCACGACGCCTGATGCAGCATGCAAGCGCCGTCATGGGACCGGACGTGATGATCGATGTACCCGCCGGTTCCGTGGACCTGGCGCAGCTTTGTGCGGAGCTTGGTCTGGAACCCGGGTTTGAAACGGCCCGGATGTATCGCGGAGACCATCCGGGCGGTGACGGGACCCTTTACGCTGTGACCTCACTGGAGCTTGGCTGACCCGAACCCGGTGCGGCCCCTGGCATAACGGGTGATGCAGCATGTCGCTGGATTACGTTGGCAGGGCATCCGACGTGTACTGAGCCGCGAATTCCTCACTGGGCGGGATCGGCTTGATGACGTCGATCAAGACGCCGTTCGGGTCGCGCGTGATGAAGTGGCGTTGGCCAAAGACTTCATCTGTCAGCGTTTTCAGCATGGGCAGGCCCGCCCGCTCCAGCCTGTGGAATTCGGCGTCCACATCTTCCACCTCGAAGTTGAGGATCAGGCCGTTGATGGTGCCCCGCCCTTCTGCTGGGATGGTGTCATGGTCGCCTTGCAGAATGGCGACATTCACCGCCGGGTCTTCGCTGGATTGCAGATGGCAGTACCAATCGGCATCAAAACTGATCTTGAAGCGGAAGTTGTCGACGTAGAAGGCCTTGGTGGCCGCGACGTCATTGGTCTGGATGACGGGGTAGTATTGCGTGCATTTCATCTTGTGCTCCCTTTTGCAGATACATACAGTCTGTATGTAAATGTCTCATAAACATACAGGCTGTATGTATGCAACAGAAAAATGAACAGCGCTCCAACAAGTCCCGCACCGATGCCACGCGATCTGCGTTGATTGACGCCGCCCGTCGGTTGTTTTCCGAGAAAGGCTATGCCGAAACCTCCACACCGGAGGTGGTCAAGGCCGCCGGGGTCACGCGCGGCGCGCTCTATCACCATTTCGACGACAAGGTGGACCTGTTCCGCGCCGTGGTCACAGCCGAGTTCGTCAAGGTCGCGGATCAGATCACCGCGTCGGCCTCAGCCAACCCAACTTCGGCCATGGAGGCGTTGCGTCAGGGCAGCCGCGGCTATTTGGAGGCGATGCAGGACAAGGGCCGTGTGCGGATCATGCTGCTGGATGGACCGGCCGTACTAGGTCACGCGGAACTTGGCCGGATCGACCGGGACACTTCGGCGGACGCACTGCGGATGGGGCTGGATGCCGCGATGACATCCGGCGCGTTGCCCACACTGCCGTTGGAGGCGCTGACGGTGCAACTCTCAGCGCTGTTCGACCGCGCGGCCCTGGCCATTGCGGAGGGTGAAGACCAGGATCAGCATTTGTCTGTTCTGGATGCGATCTTCGCCGGCTTGGCCGCATCCGACGCCTGATGGGATCAATGGCTTTGCGGAGGGGCACGGGCCATCGCCACTTCCGCCCGGACATGCTCTAAGCACGCCATGACCCGCGTGATCCTGTTCAACAAACCCATGGGTGTGCTGCCGCAGTTCACCGATGAGAAAAGCCCCTCCCCGCGTCCGACCCTGTCGGGCTACGGGTTGCCGAAGGGGGTCTATGCAGCGGGGCGCCTCGACCGGGACAGCGAAGGCCTGCTTGTGTTGACCGACAATGGCAAGCTGCAAGCGCGGATCGCCTCCCCCAAGGCCGGGACGGAGAAGACGTATCTGGTGCAGGTCGAAGGCGCTCCTACCGAGGACGACCTGACGCCGCTTCGAACGGGCCTGACCCTGAAAGACGGGCCCACGCGGCCTGCGGATGCGAAGCTCATTGCGGCACCTGATCTTTGGCCGCGCGACCCGCCTGTCCGGATGCGCAAGACCGTGCCGGATTGCTGGCTGGAGGTCACGCTGACCGAAGGGCGCAACCGGCAGGTGCGGCGGATGTGTGCGGCCATCGGCTTTCCCTGTCTGCGGCTGGTGCGCTGGCGCGTGGGCAAATGGACGCTGGAGGGCTTGGCCCCGGGCGCGTGGCGCGTGGCGTGATTTGACCTTGTCGCCGCATTCACCGAGACTGCAAAGCCCGTGTCCTATCTTGTTCTGATCCTCATCCTTGGTGTCGTTTACGTGGCGCATCGCGTGGTGTCGCAGCGCAGCCGTCAGCGCGCACTTCTGGCCGCACCTCTGACCCGTGAAGCCCGCGCGCTTCTGGACGAGACGGTACCATTGCTCCGCCGCTTGCCGCCCGCGTTGCGCCCTGCACTGGAGGGCAAGATGAACCGGTTTCTGGATCAGGTCACATTCGTCGGATGCGATGGGCTGGAGGTGACGGAGGAGATGCGCCTGTCCATCGCGGCGCAGGCCTGCCTGCTGATCGTGAATATCGACCAGTGGTACGACACGCTCAGGACCATTCTGATCTATCCCGGTGCGTTCAAATCGCAGCAGAAACGCTACGAGGGATATGTCGTGACCGAGCGCGATGAAATCCGTGCGGGCGAAAGCTGGCATCGGGGCCCGGTGGTTTTGTCCTGGTCGCACAGTGCACGCGGCGCCAGCAACGGGGAAGACGGCCACAACGTGGTGCTGCACGAGTTTGCCCATCAGTTGGACCAGTTGTCGGGCTCGGCCGATGGCGCGCCCGTGATGAACAAAGGGCAGAGCTTCACGGATTGGTCGCGCGTGTTTCTGGACGCCTTCGAGACGCATCAGAAGAATGTGGAGCGCGGCAGACGCACGGTACTCGACGCGTATGGGGCGACGGCGCATCAAGAATTCTTCGCCGTGGCGGTGGAGGTCTTCTTCGAGAAGCCCACGCAATTGGAAGCCGAGGAACCGGAGGTTTATGGCCAACTGGTCGAGATGTTCCGCCTTGATCCGGCGCGGTGGAGCTGAAGGGCTTGGGCGCGCGCCTTCGGCAAGCATCTTCATCTCTTGAAAAATACGCCCGCCGGAGGCATCGCGACTGCCGGAGGCAGACGCAAAAATCGTGTACGCCGATAGGCGTTCCTTTTGGCAGGACGGGTCGAACAGGATTTGAACCGCAGGTGTATTCACTGTACACACAAGCCATGGGAACGCCGATTGAAAATCCACTTCAGCGGACCGGCCTAAAGGTCACCGCGCTGGTGCTGTCGAAACTGCGTCGCACGGATATCCGGGACGAATTTCAGCGCCTTGAAGGCCTGTCGCGTCTGCGCGCCTTGGCGAGCGTCGTGGCTGTCCTGGCGGGGCTTTTCGCGCTTGCACTGGCGGCGGCGAGCTTCGGCTGGATCGGGTTGGCCGTATTTTTCCTGGCCATTGTCCTGATCTTTCGCTGACCAAAGGGTACTAGTGAAAGCTTGCTGCATACAATCGTATGCTATTGAAATAAATAAATTTTTGATCTGCCTTTGGACGAGCGCCGTATCTTTTGCATAACCAGACAGGAGACACAGACATGGAAGCCCTCCACGTTCTCAAGATTGTTCTGTCTTTCGGAACACTCGGCTTTGTCGCGGTTTTCGCGTATCTCTCGGCGCGGGCGACAGAGAAACTCAAAGACGATCCAACGCACAAGCGGTCCTCGCTTTGCGTGACCCAGCGCGCGAAGCCCGACGCCGCCTGAGACATAACCCTCGACCCTCCTAGGTCCGAATTGGCCTCGCACGCTGCGGGGCCTTTTTTGTGGGGTCGGCGTCCGACAGTGGTTTGCGAGACCCGGTGATGCGGTTTGCAGGGCCGGCGCGATCAGATTGCATGTTCCTCAGAAACACACCAACTCCCGCGCCAGTACCAACGCTTCGCAGGAAAGAACACCGGGTGCGAGCCCACTTTCATACCAATCGAGCACTGCTGACACTTCGCGTGCGCGCACAACTGTTCGGGAGCCACGTGTGTGTCCCCTCGCGAACTCACCTGAGCGGTTAAACCGCCTGCAACAGAGCCTGCTGGTCGCCATCAACCTTGAAGTGGGACACATGCACCAAGAGGGTGTCACAGCTCGCCTTCATCGTCTTGCAAGACGTGTCGACCTCGACAAGCGACGCCGACGCGTTTTGCGACGCCCGGTCAATGTCGCTGACGACAGCAGAAACCGTGGTGAGCGTGCGGCTTTGTTCTTCCGTCGAGGTGCTGATGGTCGCAATCTCGTTTGAGATCACGGCCACGGCATCTGCAATCTCCTGCAAGCTGGTTCCCGTTGTGTCGACCAACTGGACACCCGCGTCCAC
This sequence comes from Pseudomonadota bacterium, assembly GCA_038532095.1. Lineage (GTDB taxonomy): Bacteria > Pseudomonadota > Alphaproteobacteria > Rhodobacterales > Rhodobacteraceae > JAJDOD01. The sequence continues at coordinate 1,530 of JBCBBB010000055.1, read as the reverse complement.
ATGTTTGCTGCTCTGTTCGATTAGGTCGCGCACCTCGGTCGCGGCCTCAGAGGACCGCTGGGCCAGGCCGCGCACTTCGGAGGCCACAACAGCAAACCCGCGCCCCTGTTCACCGGCACGCGCGGCTTCAACACCTGCGTTGAGCGCAAGGAGGTTGGTCTGGAAAGCGATGTTTTCCATAACCGATATGATCGAGGAAATCTCGCGAGAGGAGTCCGCGATTTGATGCATCGCATTCACCGCATCGCCGACCACGGCTCGGCTTGAGTTCGCCGTGTCATTCGCTTTGGACACCAGCTTCGATACATCGCGGGCTGCATCCGCCGCTGATGTGACCGAGGTGGAAATCTCATGCAACGCGGCGGCCGTTTCTTCCAGTGATGCCGCGTTTTGCTGCGAGCGTTCCGAGACATTCTCAGCAGCACCGACCGCCTTCGTGCTGGCTTGATCCAGTGCGTTCGATTCTATCATCAAATCACCGATAAGCTCGGCAAGCGCTTCAATCGCCTCGTTAAAATCGACGCGCAACTGATCGTAATTTTCGTCAAACGGCCGAGACAGCCGCAATGTCAAATCCCCGGCCACAAGTGACTTCAGACCACGGCCAATTTCGCCCACCACAAGGGCTTGCGCCTCTCGTTCCTTGGCAATGCGCGCGTTTTCTTCTGCCTGCGCAACGCGGATACGTTCTTCTTCCTCAGCCTTCAGCCGTCGCTCTTCTTCTTCTGCCTTCAGCTTTCTGTCCTGCGCTTCACGCTCGGCTTCAGCAATCGCCTTTGCTTCCCGCGCCTTGGCCGCCTCCGCCGCTTCCGCAGCGGCTTTCGCATCGGCTTCCAGCTTTCGCGTCTCGATCAGCTTTTCACGGAAATCGTCGATGCGCAGCGCCATAGCGCCAATCTCATCTTTACGTTCATTGCCGGGAACCGCGCTGTCCAGATCGCCATCCGTCATCGCTTCCATCCGGGTTTGAAGTTTGGCAAGCGGCCCTGTAATGGTGCGCGCGAGAAAATAACACAAAACACCCAGAACAAGCGCGATGGCGCCGAGAATCAGCATTGCAGTGCGTTGATCTGCTGCTCGTTGGGCTTCAACACCGTCCAGATAGACACCGGTCCCGACCGACCACTCCCACGCTGCAAATTGCTCGACATAGGCGATTTTCGGTAAAGGCTCCGTCCCGCCGGGTTTCGGAAAATGGTACCGTAATGTCCCGCCGCCAGCCTCAGCCAAAGACTGCATTTCTTCGTAAATCAACACACCATGGCTGTCTTGGGTGCCCGTCTGGTTGACTCCAATCCTGTCCGGTTTCGCGCCGTGCGCGACCACAACAAGTTCTGGGTTGAAAACAAAGAAATAATCCTCCGCGCCGATCGTAATTCCGTTGATGACCGACGCCGCAGTACTTTGAGCCTGTTCCAGTGTCATGTTTCCGGATTGCACCTGGTCTTCGTAGTGTTGCAAGTACCCGATCGCTGTTTTCACCTGCGCCGCCAGACGATCTTCTGTGGATTGCTCAAAGACTCGATCCGC
>JBCBBB010000054.1:0-18808 GCA_038532095.1 Pseudomonadota bacterium | reverse complement strand
CGACCCGGCCAAGGATGTGGACGGGTTCCATATCTCGAATGTCGGACTGCTGGGGACGGGCCAGAAAAGTATGGTACCCTGTACGCCGCTTGGCTGCCTGATGATGCTGCGCGACCATCATGGCTCGCTCTCGGGACTTGATGCCGTGGTCATCGGGCGCTCCAACATTGTCGGCAAGCCTATGGCGCAGCTTCTGCTCGGCGACAGTTGCACCGTGACCATCGCGCACAGCCGGACAAAAGACCTGCCCGAGGTGGTTCGGCGTGCCGACATCGTGGTGGCTGCCGTGGGGCGCGCCGTGATGGTGCCGGGGGACTGGATCAAGCCCGGTGCGACCGTGATCGATGTCGGGATCAACCGCATTGACGCGCCCGAGAAAGGCGACGGCAAGACACGGCTTGTCGGCGACTGTCATTTTGACAGTTGTGCAGAGGTGGCCGGTGCGATCACCCCGGTGCCCGGCGGTGTCGGGCCGATGACCATAGCCTGCCTTCTGGCCAATACCGTCACCGCCTGTTGCCGTGCCAATGGGCTGGCGGAGCCGGATGGTCTGACCGCCTGAGGGTTTGCGCCGCGCGTTGCGCGTCGCCCGATGCGAGGGGCGCTGCCCCTCGCGCTCCCCGGGATATTTATGGGTCAATGGAAACAGGGGTTTCCTTTCTTTCGCACGCCGCTAGGCTTTTCACGCAGGAGGTGGCCCCATGCCCAAGACATATGACGGAGAGCGCATCTCGATCAGCTTCGACATGAAGCGATGCATTCACGCGCGGAACTGCTTTCTGAAACTGCCGCAGGTGTTTGACCCGGGCCGAAGGCCGTGGGTCGATCCGGATGCTGCTCCCGCCGAGGAAATCGCAGCCATGATCCGCACCTGTCCCTCCGGGGCGCTGACTTTTTCACGACCCGAGGCCAACGAGACCCCGCCCGGGATCAATCGGCTGAGCCTCTCGGAGAACGGGCCGAACGCTTTGCATGGACATCTCAAGATCGGGGAAGAGGAGATGACGCGTGCCACGCTCTGCCGCTGTGGTCAGTCCAAGAACATGCCTTATTGCGACTATTCGCATGTGGAAGCCAAGTTTCAGGCCACCGGAGAACCGGCCGCCACCGGCAAGGATGCGCCGGGTGACAATCCGGGGGAGGAACTGGCTATCATTCAGCATGAAAACGGCCCCATCGAAGCCAGAGGCGCGCTGGAGATCACATCCGGTACCGGGCACCGGCTGCATCGGGGAACACGGGCATTTCTTTGCCGCTGTGGCGCGTCGAAGACCAAACCGTTCTGCGATGGCAGCCACAAGGAGATCGGGTTCGAGGCGCCGGGCGACGGATGACAGGACGCACCGGCTTTTTCTTTGATGAGCGATGTCTTTGGCACGCAGGCGGCAATTATGCCTTCACGATGCCGGTCGGTGGGCTTGTGCAACCCATGGCCGCGGGCGGGCTTCCGGAAGACCCGGAAACGAAGCGGCGCTTGAAGAACCTGCTCGATGTCACCGGGCTGATCAGCGATTTGCATGTGGCCAGCGCGGCACCCGCCACGGAGGACGACTTGCAGCGGGTTCACCCAGCCGGATTTCTCAAGACCTTTCGCGAGACCGCGGAGAGCGGCGGCGGCGAGATTGGTCTGCGCGCACCGTTCGGGCCGGATGGGTACGATCAGGCCGCGCTCTCCGCCGGCCTTGTGACGGAAGCCTTGTCCTCTGTTCTGTCTGGCAGTTTGACGAACGCCTACGCGTTGTCTCGGCCGCCGGGGCACCATTGCTTGCCGGAGTGGCAAAACGGGTTCTGCCTGCTGGCCAATATCGCCATCGCCATTGAGGCGGCCCGCGCCCGGGGCCAAGCCGCGCGTTTCGCGGTGCTCGACTGGGATGTGCATCACGGCAACGGGACGGAAGCGATCTTCTATGAAGACCCCGATGTGCTGACGGTCTCGCTGCATCAGGAGCGGAATTATCCTTTGGATTCCGGTGCGTTTGCCGACCGAGGCACGGGCGCAGGGCTCGGGGCGAACCTCAATATCCCGTTGCCGCCGGGCACGGGCCATGCCGGGTATCTGATGGCGATGGAGCGTCTGGCTTTGCCGGCCATTCGGGCGTTCCGACCGGATGTTTTGATGATCGCCTGTGGGTTCGATGCCGCCGCGTTCGACCCGCTCTCCCGCATGCTGGCGAGCGTAGAGACGTTTTGCGCGATGACCGCTCAAGTAATGGAACTGGCGTCGGACGTCTGCGGCGGACGCCTCGTCATGGCGCATGAGGGTGGGTATTCAGAGGTGTACGTGCCCTTCTGTGGCCACGCTGTGTTGCAGGAGATGTCGGGCAGCGCTATCACCGCAGACGACCCTTTCGCGGCGACGTTGGAGGCGCGTCAGCCCTCACCCCGGTTTGACGCCTTTGTTGAAGGCCTGATCGGAGAGATGGCAGAGGCGCTTTCTTGAGCGGCACCGCGGCCGAGGTTCAGGAACTGGGTGTCGTTTGGGTCAGGGGTTGTCTGAACACCGATGATATTGAGCGGCTCCGGGCCGAGCTTTTCGGAGAGGCCGTGGGCGCGCGTATTGCCGTCAACACGCTGAAATCGCATCACATTTGGGGCGTCATACGGGAGCGTTTTCCGAACCATACCCCGGTGCGTGCGGTCACCTTCTCCAGAAGCGAAACACAAAGCTGGTCCCTGCCCTGGCATCAGGATCGTGTCATCGCCCTGAAAGAGCGCCACGAGGTGCACGGTTTTGACAAGTGGACGCGCAAGGCGGGCATTTGGCATTGTGAAGCGCCGTTGGAGTATCTGGATCGCATGATCTTCCTGCGGGTGTTTCTGGACGACGTGGATGCGGCACGCGGCGGGATGGCCTACGCCATCGGCAGCCATCGTGAGGGGCTTGTCGCTCAATCGACGGCAGAACGTGTCGCCCAACGGTGCGAATGCGCCGTGGAAGAGGCCCGCACAGGTGATATTCTGGCGCTGCCGATGCTTACGCTGCATCGCTCCGGCACGGCCGATCGTCCCGGGATGCGACGCGTCCTTCGGATCGATCTGTCTGAAGCGCCTCTCCCCGCCCCGCTCACTTGGGCCGACTAGCGCTGGAAAAGCCGCGCTCCGTCACTTACCTGTCACCCAAGTCAACCGGAGGACAGAATGCCCGATCCGAACCCCGCCGCCGTGGCGTTTCTCGAAACGCGGCGCTCCAGACCTGCGAAAACACTCGCGGCCCCTGCGCCCGACAAGGAAACAGTCAAGCGCCTTTTGACGATTGCCGGGCGCGCGCCGGACCATGGCAAGCTGGAACCCTGGCGGTTTCTGGTTCTCGACAAGCCCGCCCTGGAGCGGCTGGCCGGAACGATCCCCGAAAAAGGCGAAGCGCTTGGGCAGCCCGCTGAGAAGATCGCCAAGGAAGTCGATGCCTATGCACGCAGCACCCTGGCCATCGTTGTCGTGTCCAGTCCCAAACCCTCCGACAAAATTCCGGAGATCGAGCAAACGCTGTCGGCTGGCGCGGTCTGCATGCAACTCCTGAACGCGGCACTTGCCGACGGCTGGGGCGCCAACTGGCTGTCGGGCTGGCCCAGCCATAACCCCGACTGGCGCGAGCGACATCTGGGTCTGATGCCGCATGAAAGCATCGCCGGGATCATCCACCTTGGCACGGAGACGAGCGCACCGCCTGAGCGGCCACGGCCGGATATCGATGCCATCACGGAGTGGATCGAGACGTGATTTTCGCGGCCTTCGCCAAGGCTTTGGCTCAGCTCACGGACCCGCGTTTTCGCTGGGTGCTTCTGCAAGGCGTGGGCCTCACGATCTTGCTGCTGTTCGGACTTTTCGCATTTGCGTTCTGGGGCATTGCATGGCTGGTGCCCGATGCAGTGACCCTGCCCTGGATCGGCCAGATCGGGATCTCGGACACGCTGCTGTCCTGGGGATCTTTGCTGTTGATGATGGTGCTGTCGGTCTTCCTGATGGTGCCGGTAGCGTCCGCCTTCACTGGCCTGTTCCTCGATGAGGTGGCCGATGCGGTGGAGGCGCGTCACTACGCGCATCTGGGCCCAGCACCAAACGTAGGACTGATGGATAACATCCGGGAAAGCCTGACCTTTCTCGGCATCATCCTGATCGCCAACTTGGCCGCGCTGATCCTCTACGTCACGCCGCTTGCGCCATTCGTGTTTTACGGACTGAACGGGTTCCTGCTCGGGCGAGAGTATTACCGGATGATCGCCGTGCGCCGCATGGGCCGCCCGGAGGCGGGCAAATCGTTCCGCTCCAACCTGCTGACAATCTGGACCGCGGGCGCACTTATGGCTGTGCCGCTGTCCTTCCCGGTCATCAACCTCTTGGTGCCAATCCTCGGCGTTGCGACCTTCACCCACATCTTTCATGGGCTGAACCGGAGCGCTTAAGCCACGCGCAGAGCCTCCACACTTCGGGCGAGGTCCTCGGCCAGGGCGGGTACAACGTCAGCACCGTCGGAGCGTTGGGCGAAGGCGCGCAGGCCAACGACATCGGACTGGAACTTGAGACCGAGCCGGATCGGGTCGGCATCCTCCGCCAATTCTCCCGCCGCCTTGGCGCGCCGGAACCCGTCGATGAAGCGGGCCCCTGCTTCGTCCATCAAGGTCTCTGCCAGTTGCCGGACCGGGCTTTGTTCATCGGGGTGCTCAAGGATGGTTTTCACCAACATGCAGGCCCGCGCGGGGCGATCTTGATCGCACAGGGCGGAGAGACTGCGCGCGTGCTGCGCCAGCGCGTCCAGCGGCGACCCGCCCGCGTCCAGCGCCGCCTCCAGATCGCTGCGCGACCCGCGCGCGTAGACTTCCAGCGCTTCGGAGAACAACGCCTCCTTGGAACCGAAGGCGGCGTAGATGCTGCCGGGTTTCAGCTCCAGAACCTGCTCCAAATCCTTGAGCGACGTGGCGTGATACCCCTTCCGCCAGAAGAGGTCACGCGCACGTCTCAGGATATCGTCTCGGTTGAATGTCGCCTTGCGGGCCATGTCTTTGCTCACGCTTGAGTGATCGCTCAAAATATAACTTGAGTGATCACTCAAGTAAAGGTAGAGAAGGGTTCATTCTTGAGTGACCGCTCAAATAACCCTGAAAGGACTGATCCATGGCCGAGTTTGAAATTCATAGCGTTGAAAGCGCTCCCGAAGCGTCCAAACCCCTTCTCGCGAAATCGCAAGCTGCCTTTGGCCGTGTGCCGGGCCTGCATGGCGTGATGGCCGAAAGCCCTGCGCTTCTCGAAGGCTACCAGGTGCTGCACAAGCTCTTCGCTGAGAGCACCAGCTTTGACGCCGACGAACTGACCGTTGTTTGGCAGACCATCAATGTTGAACACGCCTGCCACTATTGTGTCCCGGCCCATACCGGCATCGCCAAAATGATGAAGGTCGATGACGCCATCATCGACGCCCTGCGGAATGAGACGCCCCTGCCGAGCGAAAAGCTGGAAGCGCTGCGCACGTTAACGCTGAAGATGCTGCGCGAGCGCGGCAACGTCTCGGATGAAGACGTGCAGGCCTTCCTCGATGCGGGCTATACTAGGAAGCACATTCTGGACGTGGTGCTTGGCCTCGCGCAGAAGGTGATGTCGAACTACACGAACCACCTGGCAGAGACCCCGGTCGATCAGGTCATGCAGAAGTTTCTCTGGCAGAAAGCTGCGTAAACCGGTCTGGCCCCTCGCGGAGAGGGGCCACCCTTACTGACCCGATGACGGCCCCATCCGGTTGAACAGGTCGATGTCGCGCACGCCGATATCGCCGAAGACAATCACACCGGCGATCACGGCCCAGATCGGCACCGCCCAAATCGTGGTCAGGCGGAACCGCTTCTTCATGGAAAAGCTGGAGGAAGGCGACCCCGCATGGGTCCCTTCCACACGTTCACCCACGTCGCCTTGCGTCTCCAACCGGATCGGCAGGACGACGAACAACACCATGAACCAGACCACCGCAAAGAGAACGATGCCGGAGACGACCCCCATCAGACCTGCTCCAACTCAACCAATGTGCCGGTGAAGTCCTTCGGATGCAGGAACAACACGGGCTTGCCATGCGCGCCGATCTTCGGCTCGCCGTCGCCGAGAACCCGCGCACCCGAGGCTGTGAGCTTGGCCGCCGCTTCGCGAATGTCCTCCACCTCGTAGCAGATATGGTGGATGCCGCCTGAGGGGTTCTTTTCAAGGAAACCGGCAATCGGAGAGGCATCGCCCAGCGGATAGAGCAGTTCGACCTTAGTGTTCGGCAGCGTGATGAAAACCACGGTCACGCCGTGATCGGGTTCGTCCTGTGGCGCGCCCACTTCGGCACCGAGCGTGTCGCGATACTGTGCTGCCGCGGCCTCCAGATCAGGCACCGCAATCGCCACGTGGTTCAGCCGTCCAATCATCTCGTACCCCTTTGTATCGTACCCGCGGGGTTATGGCACGCCGCACAGCTACGACAAGGGACAGAGCGCCGCAAAATCGTAATTAACCGCCCATTAGCCATTCTCGGGCCTAATTGGTTCAAAGAGTTGTTGGAGAAGTCCCATGCCCGAGACACTCGAAGACCTTGTGATGATGCAGCCGCCGACCACGGAACGGCCCCTGTTGGGGTCGATGGTTCTGGTGGTCGAAGACAGTCGACATGCGTGCGAAGCGCTTCGTCTGATATGCCAAAGGTCGGGCGCGCGCATCCGCAGGGCGGAAAGCCTGTCTTCCGCGGAACGCCATCTGCGCACCTATCGTCCCCGGATCGCCGTTGTTGATCTGGGGCTGCCCGATGGGTCCGGCTTGAGTTTGATCGAGCGGCTTGCCAACAGCGACCCGCGCATCGACGGGATCATCGCCATGTCCGGGGATGAAGCGCTGCGCGATGCGGCACTTTCCGCTGGCGCGGATGCTTTCCTTGCCAAACCGCTCAGTTCGGTGGCGCAGTTCCAGAAAACCGCATTGTCCCTGATGCCGGAAAGCTATCGAAACGTGGCCATTACCGTAAGTGATGCGGATGACGTCGAACCCGAACCAATTGCCTTGCGCGATGATCTTGCGCTCGCCGCAGAACTGTTGCGGACCAGTGAGGATACCCCGACGCTGACTTACATTGCGGGGTTTCTGGAAAGTCTGGGCAAAGGCGCGAGCCGTCCCTCCATCGCAAAGCTGGGCGCTGAAGTGCGCACCCTTGCGCCACAGCAACCCGACCGGGCCCAGCTGAATGCAATCGCAACCCGGGTCGAGGATGCGGCACAGGTACTGGAACAGGTATAGCTCCAGCTTTCCGTGTAAAACGATTGCGCTACCTACAATGTTCTACTATTGTTCCTCTGGCTTTCCATCGCCGGAACCATCATCATGTTGGATATGACGACCAGCGCAGCACAAGACCTTGCCGATTTCCTGGGCAATGACCGGTTCGGCACCGTGCTCGCCGATCCGCCTTGGCGGTTTGTGAACCGCACCGGCAAAGTCGCGCCTGAGCACAAGCGCCTTGCACGCTATCCGACGATGGAGCTTGACGACATCTGCGCGCTGCCCGTCGCCGACCATCTGGAGGACAGGGCGCATTGCTATCTTTGGGTGCCGAATGCGCTTTTGCCGGAAGGGCTCGCTGTGCTGAATGCCTGGGGGTTCGATTACAAGTCGAACATCGTCTGGCACAAAATTCGCAAGGACGGTGGCTCTGACGGGCGCGGCGTGGGGTTCTACTTCCGAAATGTCACGGAAATCCTGCTGTTTGGCACACGCGGTAAGAACGTGCGAACAGAAGCACCGGGGCGTCGCCAGGTGAATATGATCCAAAGCCGCAAGCGGGAGCATTCACGCAAACCCGATGAGCAGTACAAGATCATCGAAGGCTGCTCCTGGGGTCCGTATCTTGAGCTGTTTGGCCGTGGCATTCGCGAAGGCTGGACGGTTTGGGGCAATCAGGCAGACGCCGACTATAAGCCCAACTGGAAGACATATAGCTACAATTCCGGCCTTGCGGCGGAATAGTCACACCAACAAAAATACCACAAGAACAATCAACTGAGGCCGCACGCTCGCCCGATTTCTCAACAATGCTGCGTTTCGGGGATGTTAGTAACGAGGCGAGAGTTATGCTGCCAAGACGAGACCTACTGCTCGGCGGAGCCGCCGCAGCAGCCACATTTGCAGGCCTGCCAGCCTTTGCACGGCAAGCCAAAAACGATGAAGAGGCGGAAATTGATCCGCGCATGGCCCGGATCATCCGGGTTGGACGGTCCACCACTCCGGGTGTCATCCACGTTAAGCCAGACGAGTTTGCGCTTTACTGGACGATGGAGAAGGGTCGCGCGATCCGCTACCCGATTGGTGTTGCCCAGCGCCATCTTTGGGAACCCGGGTCCTATGTGATCCGCGCCAAACGGGAATGGCCGCGCTGGACACCAACGCCGGCCATGATCGAGCGGAACCCGAAATACGCCAAATGGGAAGAAGGTATGCCCGGCGGCCCGGCCAACCCGCTTGGCGCGCGCGCCATGTACCTGTTTGACCAGAACGGGCGCGATACGATGCTCCGCATCCACGGCACCAATCTGCCGCACACCATTCTGACACGCGTATCGAACGGTTGTGCCCGCCTGACGAACGGATATGTGACCGATTTGTACAACCGTGTTCCGCTTGGAACGCGCGTGCATCTCTATCCGATGACGGTTTGATCCCGTGTCGGCGCGCGCTCAGATCAGAATGCGCGCCGGCAACCCAATCAGAAGAAGCGGGCATGGGTTGCCCACGCCGCGCTGAACGCGATCTTCCAGCTTGCTCCAGTGGGTCGTCGCCTGCCCAAATTTATCCGCGACAAACTTGCGGGCGAATGCATCGGCAAAGGGCACGCCACGGGCCATCTGGTCTTCGACCGCCTTGCGCTGCGCGACAGTGCGCGCGCCAATCCCCAGACGGTCCAGCCCTTCCTCAGAAGACAGCTCCTCGGATCGCATCCAGGCGGTGATCCGGTCCAGAAAGGCATCCTGCATGGACGCCCCACGGGTCACGATGATCCCGACACTGATGGCCGACAAGGCGTGCAACCGGTGAAAGTTCTCGAGGTCCCGATCAAAGAACGGGTCCTTGTTGTTCCACTCGATCTCAAGAGCAAGCGCCCCGCGATCAGCGAATTTCACATGATCGACCTCATGTGAAATTCCCGCCCGCGCCCGACCATCCACAACGGTCTCCACGCTGAAATTGTGCTTCCGCCAATTGAGGTCCGACAATTCATGCCGGAGCCTTTGCGTGAGGCCGGCCTCACCGCCCCCGCCCCGGACGATCTCCGCGAGCGAGATACGAAACTCTGTCAGCACCCGACAAAGCAACTCCAGTTCCTGTGGGAAATCATGCGCGAGGATCGCCTCGGCATGGTTTCGCGTCAGAACATCAAATCCCGCATCTTCAAGGTTGTGCAACATGGAAGAGCCTTACCCGAGACGAACGCCGGGTTCAAAGTGCGGGATCACGCGCCACGAGGATCGGCGCCGTCATGTCCGCCAATCGTTGTTTTTGCTGACCCGCCGGTTCGAAATTCGAGGGATCCAACCAGGTCTCGAACGCCGCTTGCAAGGCGGGCCATTCGGCATCGATCGCCGCAAACCACGCGGTGTCCCGGTTGCGGCCTTTGACGACCGTTGCCTGGCGAAAGACCCCTTCGAAGGACAACCCAAACCGTTGCGCCGCACGTCGTGACGGCAGGTTCGCCGCGTCGCACTTCCATTCGAACCGACGATACCCGGCCTCGAAGGCCCATTTGAGCGTGAGGTAGATCGCTTCCGTCGCCTCCCGGGTTTTCTGCAATACAGGCGTGAACACGATGTAGCCCACTTCAATGGAACCCGACGCCGGATTGATCCTGAGAAGCGACAAGGTTCCGCCAACCCGACCGCTTTCCATCCGCACGGCAAATTGCATGGGATCGGGCGAGATGCGCACCTGATCGACCCATGCGCCCAGCGCGGCCTCGCTGTCGAAGGGACCAGCGGGGATATAGTGCCAAACCTCAGGCGTCCCGGCATGTGCCGCCCAGAGCTCGGGGATATGCGCGTGCGACAGCGGCTCCAGCGTGGCGTAGCGGCCCTTTAACTCCTCATGCACCGGCCGGTTCGGCGGCACCCAATCGCGTAGGTCCATCAGCTGGGCTGCCGTGCGTGCAGCAAGAGCCGGGTGAAAGTGTACCAATTGCCCGCCTTCACGTAATAGCGGTAGGGCGGATCAAGAGGCTGCAATGCTTCAATAATCTGGCCGTCCGGATCAAGGATCATGGTGCGCGGAATGTAGAACCCATCCGGCGCATAAAGCGCGGCGGCGTCCGGCTCGGCATCCTGATCGATTAGGACAAAGATGACATCTTCGGTCGCTTCCTCGACCAAGGGGCTGAAGAACCGCTTTTTGTAGGCCGTGCACACGCCGCACCATGTGGTGTGCACGACAAGGAAAATGCGTTTGTTTTCGGTCTTTGCCGCCTCTAGCCCCGATGCAAGATCGCGCCAGGGAATACCGTCATCGTTGAACCCCGCAGGGATCGCATCGGCCGCGACAGGGCCGGCAGACAAACACGCGATAAGAGCCAAACGTTTGAACATAAAGCCAGCATAGGGAATGCCGGCTTCAGTTCAATCCTAGTCCTCGGGCGGCAAAACGCGGAGACGCAATTCCCGCAGCTGTTCGTTCGTAGGCTCGGACGGCGCGCCCATCATCAGATCTTCGGCCCGCTGGTTCATTGGGAAAAGGATGACCTCACGGATATTGGCCTCGTCCGCCAAAAGCATGACGATCCGGTCGATCCCGGCGGCGCACCCCCCGTGCGGTGGGGCGCCAAACCGGAAGGCGTTCACCATACCCCCAAACCGGTTTTTCACCTCATCCTCGCCATAGCCTGCGATCTCGAACGCCTTGAACATGATCTCGGGCCGGTGGTTCCGGATGGCACCCGACACAAGCTCATAGCCATTGCAGGCAAGGTCATATTGATACCCGAGCACGTCGAGCGGATCGCCGTCCAGCGCCGCCATCCCACCTTGCGGCATCGAGAACGGGTTATGCTCAAAGTCGATGGCGCCGGTTTCCTCGTCCTTCTCGTAAATCGGGAAATCCACGATCCATGCAAAGGCAAAACGATCTGTGTCAGTCAGGCCCAGTTCGTCGCCAATGACGACACGCGCCTTTCCTGCGACCGTTTCAAATGTCTTCGGTTTTCCGCCCAGGAAGAAGGCGGCATCGCCGACGCCGAGGCCAAGCTGCTGGCGGATCGCCTCTGTACGCTCGGGCCCGATGTTCTTGGCCAATGGACCTGCGGCTTCCATCCCCTCGCCCTGATCGCGCCAGAAGATATAGCCCATCCCGGGCAACCCTTCCTTCTGGGCGAAAGCGTTCATCCGGTCACAGAACTTGCGCGACCCACCGGTGGGCGCAGGAATGGCGCGGATCTCGGTGCCGTCTTGTTCCAGGATCTTGGCAAAGATCGCGAAGCCTGAGCCCCGGAAATGCTCCGAGACATCCTGCATCTTGATCGGGTTCCTGAGGTCAGGCTTGTCCGTCCCGTACCAGAGCGCCGCGTCGCGATAGGAAATCTGCGGCCACTCGCTCGCCGGGTCGACTTTCCGACCGCTGCCAAACTCCTCGAACACCCCCTGTAATACCGGCGAAACCGTATCGAAAACATCCTGTTGCGTGACGAAGCTCATCTCCATGTCAAGCTGGTAGAAGTCGGTCGGCGACCGGTCAGCACGCGGGTCTTCATCGCGGAAACAGGGCGCGATCTGGAAGTACTTGTCGAAGCCGGAGACCATCAGCAACTGCTTGAACTGCTGTGGGGCCTGCGGCAGCGCATAGAATTTGCCGGGGTGCAGGCGCGACGGCACGAGGAAGTCGCGCGCGCCTTCGGGCGAGGACGCCGTGATGATTGGTGTCTGATGCTCGCGGAACCCTTGATCCCACATGCGCTTGCGGATCGAGGCCACGACATCGGACCGAAGCGTCATGTTCTTCTGCATGGCCTCCCGGCGTAAGTCGAGGAAGCGATAACGCAGTCGCGTTTCTTCCGGGTATTCCTGATCCCCGAAGACGATCAATGGCAGTTCTTCGGCCGCCCCGAGCACCTCCATGTCACGAATGAACACCTCAACCTCACCGGTGGGGATCTTCGGGTTCACAAGGTCAGGCTCGCGCGCCTTCACGTTGCCATCAATGCGGATGCACCATTCCGAGCGCACCTTTTCCACATCGGAGAACACCGGGCTGTCAGGATCGCAGAGCACCTGCGTAATCCCGTAATGGTCGCGCAGATCGATGAAGAGCACACCTCCGTGGTCCCGGATGCGATGCACCCAGCCCGAAAGGCGCACGGTCTCTCCGACATGGGCGGCATTCAATTCGGCGCAGGTATGGCTGCGAAAGTCATGCATGGGTGTGTTCCGTCACTGGCGGTCATGTTTCGCGCTAGACACCCGCTCTCACCCAGAGTGTCAAGGCCCGCCAAGGACAGTCCGCGCCCAATTCTGGCCCATTTTGAACTTTACCAAGCGTTTTAGACAAATACAGCCGCCCAAGGCGGACAAGTTGACGAAGACACGCGTCGAACGATTAGAGCAGACCCCGTGCCCGAAGCACTGAGCGAGAGAGATTTGGACCGGCACCGGTTTTACGGTGTGCTTGCCGTCGGCGTTCTGCTTGGCGCGGCGCTAGCCCTGTTTTCCGGCTACCCCGGTTTCGATCTTGCGCCCATGTGGATTGCGGGCGTCCTTTGGGCAGATGGCAACGCGACGGCGATTTACGGCGCTACGGATCATGCCTTTGACACGCTTGGCTCCGACGCCTTCGCAAAGGTCGCCAACGACATCGGCTACGACGGCACGGTCCACGCATTCGTCTACCCGCCCCTCTGGGCCGCGTTGATCGCCCCGCTGACCAAAGTTCTGACGTTCTCGACGTTCAACGCGGTCGTGCTGAGCCTGCACGCAGTCGCGTTGGTTTTGACCTTCTGGTGGGTCTGGAAGGCATCGAAGGCCGTTCCCTTTGCACAGCACGCCGCACTCGCCGCCTTGCTGGTTTGTCTGACCCTCGTTTTCACGATGGGGTTCAAGGCCAACCAGGTGCATTTGACTGTTTCAATGCTGCTTGCATTAAGCTGCTATCGTTTGACACGGCACGATCAGATCGGGGCCGGAGTTGCGCTTGCGCTTGCGGCGGCACTCAAGCTCTATCCAGCACTCCTCGTCTTCGTTTTCCTGGCCCAGAAGAAGTACCGAGCGGCAGCGAGCTTCGCCGTTACTGGTCTGCTGTTGGGAGCAACCTCTCTGGCACTGGGCGGGGTCGCCTTGCATGTCGATCTGCTGGAACAGCTTTCGCTGATTTCACACAGCCTGATCCTGAATAACGCGCTTTGGAACTTTGACAGCCTGCTCCTTTTCGTGGTCGGGCCGGAAACCTTCGGCCTCTCAATGCAGGACGTCGCCACATCGAAACCGACAGCCTGGGGATGGGCCACGCGCCTCGCCCCGTTGCTGTTTCTGGCGTACCTGTTTTGGCGCATCCGCAGCCGGGATCATGTCGCCCGGCACCCCCTACTGTGGCCCTATGCGATTCTGGGACTGGCGTTCCTGGGCCCGATTTCCTGGTGCTTCACCTATATCTTACCCCTGATCGCAGCCCCTTTGCTTGTGCTGACCTGGCCAAGGCACCTCGCCTTGCTCTTACTCTTTGGGTTGGCGGCTTCAATCTCGATGCCATCGATCCTGATCAGCGAACGTTTCATAACGTCGATGCCGCCAATGCAAGTTGTCAGCAGTTTCAGCATGTTCCTTCTTATGATCGCCTTCGACCGCGCCATCATGCGGCGCCGTGAATCTGATCTTCTTGACGGCTCCACAGACATGAAGCCGCCAAAGTCGACCGAAGCCCCCTTGCACCCGGTATCGCAATCCCTATAACCCACGACAATTTGCGCATGGGGCAACCGGTGCGCGTGTCTGCTGAGGGGGCCATCGATGCCGAAGAGAACCGACATCCAGTCGATCATGATCATCGGTGCCGGCCCCATCGTTATCGGCCAAGCCTGCGAGTTTGACTACTCGGGCGCGCAAGCCTGCAAGGCGCTGCGCGAGGAGGGCTACCGCGTCATCCTCGTCAACTCGAACCCGGCCACGATCATGACCGACCCCGGGCTCGCCGACGCAACCTATATCGAGCCGATCACGCCCGAGGTCGTGGCCCGCATCATTGAGAAAGAGCGCCCAGACGCTTTGTTGCCAACAATGGGGGGCCAGACTGGCCTGAACACGTCGCTGGCGCTGGAAGAAATGGGTGTGCTGGACAAGTTCGGGGTCGAGATGATCGGCGCGAAGCGCGACGCGATTGAGATGGCCGAGGACCGGAAGCTGTTCCGGGAGGCGATGGAGCGCATCGGCCTTGAGAACCCGAAAGCCACCATCGTCGATGCGCCGAAAGGGCCGGATGGCAAGTATGACATCCCCAAGGGTCTGGAACACGCGATGGCCGCGCTGGAAGACATCGGCCTGCCCGCCATCATCCGCCCGGCCTTCACGCTCGGCGGCACCGGCGGCGGCGTCGCCTATAATCGCGAGGATTACTTCGAGATTTGTCGACGCGGGCTGGAAGCCTCTCCAGTGGCGCAGATCCTCATCGACGAAAGCCTGCTCGGCTGGAAGGAATACGAGATGGAAGTCGTCCGCGACAAAGCGGACAATGCCATTATCGTCTGCTCCATCGAGAATGTTGACCCGATGGGTGTGCATACGGGCGACTCGATCACCGTCGCGCCCGCGCTGACGCTGACCGACAAGGAATACCAGATGATGCGCACAGCCTCGATTGCTGTTCTGCGCGAAATCGGGGTCGAGACCGGCGGGTCAAACGTTCAATGGGCCGTGAACCCAGCCGACGGCCGGATGGTCGTGATCGAGATGAACCCACGCGTATCGCGGTCTTCCGCGCTCGCCTCAAAGGCCACCGGCTTTCCCATCGCAAAAATCGCCGCGAAGCTGGCGGTGGGCTACACGCTGGATGAGTTGGACAACGACATCACCAAGGTCACGCCCGCGTCGTTCGAGCCGACCATCGACTATGTCGTCACTAAGATCCCGCGCTTTGCGTTCGAGAAATTCCCGGGTTCTGAGCCCAACCTGACCACCGCGATGAAGTCGGTCGGCGAAGCCATGGCCATCGGCCGGACCTTCCATGAATCGGTGCAGAAGGCACTGGCAAGTATGGAAACCGGGCTGACCGGGTTTGATGAAATCGAACTTTCCGAAGACCGCGCCGCCATCACCGCAGCGCTCTCAAAGCAAACGCCCGACCGGTTGCGCGTGATCGCGCAGGCCATGCGGCATGGGTTATCGGATGACGATGTTCAGGCGGCCACCAGTTTCGACCCGTGGTTCCTGGCTCGCATTCGTGAAATCATCGACGCGGAAGAACAGGTGCGCAAGGACGGACTCCCAGTCACGGAAAAGGGGCTGCGGACGCTCAAAATGCTGGGCTTTACCGATGCCCGGCTCGCCAAGCTGACCGGGCGCACAGAAGACAATGTGCGTCAGGCGCGCCAGAACCTGGGCGTCACCGCTGTTTTCAAACGGATCGACACCTGTGCCGCCGAATTCGAGGCGCAGACGCCGTACATGTACTCAACCTATGAGACGCCCGCGATGGATGAGGTGGAGTGCGAAGCGCGCCCGTCGGATCGCAAGAAGGTCGTGATCCTCGGCGGTGGCCCAAACCGGATCGGGCAAGGGATCGAGTTCGACTATTGCTGCTGTCATGCGTGTTTTGCGCTGTCCGACGTGGGCTATGAGACCATCATGGTCAACTGCAACCCCGAGACGGTTAGCACCGACTACGACACATCCGACCGGCTCTATTTCGAGCCGCTGACCTTTGAACACGTGATGGAAATCCTGCGGGTCGAACAGGAAAACGGCACGCTGCATGGTGTGATCGTACAATTCGGCGGCCAAACCCCGTTGAAACTCGCAAACGCGTTGAATGACGCAGGCATCCCGATCCTTGGCACCACACCGGACGCCATCGACCTCGCCGAAGACCGCGAGCGGTTCCAGGACCTCGTGAACCGGCTGAACCTGAAGCAACCGAAGAACGCCATCGCCCATACCGATGATGAGGCAATGACAGCAGCCGGAGAAATCGGTTATCCGCTGGTCATTCGCCCCTCCTATGTGCTGGGCGGTCGCGCCATGGAGATCGTGCGCGATACCGCGCAGCTCGAACGCTACATCCGCGAGGCGGTCGTGGTTTCCGGCGATAGCCCGGTGCTGCTCGACAGCTATCTCGACGGGGCGACCGAAGTCGATGTCGATGCACTATGCGACGGGGAAGACGTGCATGTCTCAGGCATCATGGAACATATCGAGGAGGCGGGCGTGCATTCCGGTGACAGCGCCTGTTCCCTGCCACCCCACACGCTGAGCCAAGAGATCGTCGACGAACTGATCCGCCAGACCCGCGCGCTGGCCCGCGAATTGCAGGTCGTCGGCCTGATGAACGTGCAATACGCGATCAAGGACAGGGACGTTTACTTGATCGAGGTGAACCCGCGCGCGTCGCGTACTGTTCCGTTTGTCGCCAAGGCCACTGACAGCGCCATCGCCTCCATCGCTGCGCGTTTGATGGCTGGTGAAAAGCTCTCCGCCTTCCCGGCCAAGCCGCCGCATGCGCCGGTGGCCGATGACGTGGTCATCCCATTGGGCGACCCGATGGCGCTCGCCGATTTCCAAACCCCCTGGTACTCGGTCAAGGAAGCCGTTCTGCCCTTCGCGCGTTTCCCCGGCGTCGATACTCTGCTCGGCCCCGAAATGCGTTCCACCGGAGAAGTCATGGGATGGGACCGCAACTTCGCCCGCGCATTTCTGAAGGCGCAACTTGGCGCAGGGACTGCTTTACCCGAGGCGGGCACCGTCTTTTTCTCCATCCGCGATGCCGACAAAACCGATCAACTGGTCGAAACCGCCGAGATGCTGCATGAGCTGGGCCTCACGATCCTTGCGACGCGCGGCACCGCCAAGTTCCTGACGGAGAATGGCATTCCGTCTGACATCGTCAACAAAGCCTATGAAGGCGGACGCACAATTGTCGACGTGATGAAAGATGGCGAGGTCGATCTGGTCATCAACACGACCGAAGGCGCGCAGGCCATCGAAGACAGCCGCTCCATGCGGAATGTCACGCTGATGGACAAGATCCCCTACTACACCACAGCCGCCGCCGCCCATGCAGCCGCGCTTGCTATGGTGTCACGCAAGGAAGGTGCTCTGCAGGTCCGGTCGCTGCAAGGCGCGTGATGCCGAACGACCAACTTTGACAAGGCTCAAAGTCAGTTCGGCGCAACTTTGACGCACTTTCCCTGTCGTTCAATCTGAAGCGAAAGGGAGGGGACCCATGTACAAGAATATCCTTGTACCCGTTGTCTTTGACGAGAAGCACGACACGCAAGCCTCGTTTTTGGCGGAACGCGCGCTGGCCGAAAACGGCGCTACGTTCACTGCGTGGCATGTAGTGGAAGCCATACCGACTTATGCCAAAGCGCTAATCCCGACAAAGGTGCTTGCGAAAAGCCGGCGGGGGGGGGTCGAACTCAAACTGAGCAAGCTGCCCACACTTTGTCGGACGCAAAAACAGAACTGATGCCCGGGTTTGCGGGACGGACAATCGTCGACGACGCGGATGCGCAGGGAATGGATTGCATCATCGTCGCCTCTCACAGAGCGGAGTGTGAGAGCTTCGTCCTTGGGTCAAATGACGTGCGAGCGCGGGTCACACAACCGGCTGAGACGCGCTCAAAACGGCACGTCGTCAGCGGCTTCCGCCGCTTTCACGAACTTGGCGACGACCTTTTTGAACCCGGCTTTCTCGAACGAGATGTCGAGCTTGTCGCCTTCGATGGCGGTGATGGTGCCATAGCCGAACTTGTCGTGGAACACGCGTTCGCCGGTGGTGAAGGCAGACACGGCATCAAGGTCGATCACAACGTTCCGCGTCTCCCGCGGATGGCTCATGCCGCGTTGGGTTTGCCTCTGCTGCAAGCGCCGCCAACCCGGTGAGTTGTACCCGTCCGCGCGCGAGGCCCGTTCGTAAAGGTCGGACTGGACCTCTGCCGTTGCGTGATCGCCCGCTGCCCCCAACACCTCGACCGCGTCCGTGTCCATCTCGTCAATAAAGCGCGAGGCCATCTGTGACTGCCAGGAGCCGAAGACCTGCCGGTTTTGCGCAAAGCTGACGACGGCATATTCCTCGGCCCGGGTCAGGCCGACATAGGCCAGCCGACGCTCTTCCTCGAGCCCCTTCAGCCCACTTTCATCCATGGCGCGTTGCGACGGGAACAATCCGTCTTCCCAACCCGGCAAAAACACCGCCGGAAACTCCAGACCCTTGGCCGCGTGCAGGGTCATGATGGAGACTTTTTCATCATTCTCGTCGCTCGCGTTGTCCATGACGAGTGAGACATGCTCCAGGAAGCCTTGCAAATTATCAAAGTTCTCAAGCGCTTCAATCAGCTCTTTCAAGTTCTCAAGACGACCGGCAGCTTCAGGTGTCTTGTCGTTTTGCCACATCGCCGTATAGCCGCTTTCATCGAGGATCTGTTCCGCGATCTCGATATGGGCTCGGCCCAGCTCGGTCAGGTCTTTACGGATTTTTTCAGCAGCCTTGTGCTTGGATTTCTCTGTGTCCTGTTCGCCCCCGTCAATCACAAGAGACGGATCGTCCAGTTCAGCAAGGCGCGCCAGTAAATCTGTCTTGCGGGTCTCAACCTCGGCGAGGCGCGCGCGCCAACTTGCCATGGAGA
>JBCBBB010000053.1:0-18813 GCA_038532095.1 Pseudomonadota bacterium | reverse complement strand
CAAGCCATGTGCTCAGCTGCTCTTCCGCATAAGCGCGAAGCGGCACGCGATACACGTCTTCCTGACCCGGCGTTGCCAGCATGTAGAGCGTCACGACGTTGCTCATGTCGGTCATCAGACCAGCCGACACTTGAGCCAAGGCTGCGACGTTCTCGGCGGTTGGCTGCATGCCGCCGCGGATTGCATCAAGCACCGGCTTGCTTTCACGCCAAGTCTCGTTCACCGAAGCAAGCTCTTCACGGATGACGTCGTTCGGCGGCGGGTTGACACCTGCCTCCAACATGCCGTCCCGAAGCGCGTTCAGCGAGATGGAGTACATGTCCACGCTTTGACCAAGGGCCTCGGCAGCACCGGTGCCCGTGGTTCCGGCCACGATGCCACAGACTTCCTTGGCAATCTGATGACCCAGCATCGGCTGACGACCGGCAATGTTCAGCGCCATTGCATCGGCTTGTGTCAGTTCGTTCGGGTTGGAGTACCGACCCGTAACGTCCGACGACAAGATCATCGTGGCGTCGAGAAGCTGCATATTACCAGACGCAATGACCTCGGCGGCACGCGCCTTGCCGGCCGTGTCCGACGCCAAGGTCGCAGCAGCATCATTGATCGGCTTCCAGGCGTCCTGGACCGATTTCAGCGACTTCAGCACTGTACGGCTCTTCTCTGCCGACGGAATGCCCAGCGCCATGCTGCCATTCTCAAGACCGTTCATGATTGTGTTGAATGCCTGACGGGCTTCGTCGAGCTCTTTCGCCGCCATGTCAGCGCCGATACCGGCGTTCAAGCGGCAGCTTGCGGAGCCAATCTTCTGCGTGAGCATACGAAGCTCACTTGCGAGGGTGACGCGGGCTTTCGAACCATCGAAGCCTTCTGCGCTGGAGACGCTGGTCGGAGCCATGAGGCCGGCACAAACTGCAGCAGCGGCAATCAGCGTCTTTCTGATGGGTTGATCGGTTTTCATCCTAGGTTCCAGTTCATTGATTTTGCCAGGATCACGGTCGGTTGCGTTTGGTTCCACCCGACGGGATCAGCAGAATGTTTTTCCAGAGCTGCCTGCCCCTCTGCGGGGCAGGCAGAATGGTTTGCTTAGGTTGCGGAGCCTTTGGAGATCCAAACCTCAACGCGGCGGTTGATGGACTTGCCGCGATCCGTCACGTTACAGGCAGACGGTGCAACTTCACCGTAGCCACCAGTCGTCATGTTGACGTGATCCAGGCGTCCGCTGGCCTCTGCCCGCAGTTCGTCCAGAACCGCATCAGCGCGACCGAAGGACAGGCGGCGGTTGGCTTCGAAAGCACCAACGCTATCGGTAAATCCTACAAGTTTGACTTCAGTGCCGCTTGGCACCCGCTCGAGGTAGGAGATCAGACGCTGAAGGTCGACCCGGCCACGTTCGTCGAGACGCGAAGACCCAGTGCGGAAGCGGAATGTGGTCGAGAGGCGGTCATAGTTGCCCATCTCGCTCAACATTTCTTCCATCACGCCAGCTTCAAAGCCTGCGTCATACGCAGCGGCTTCAGCCTTCAGTGCGACGGAGCGTGCATCGTTCGGGCCCTGCTCGCGAACAGTGATACCCAGATCGATGAAGCCCGACTTGCCGATCACGCCATCCGCTTCTTCCGAGATGGCGAAGTCCAGGAAGGACCGGCTTGCGTCATCAAGGTTGTCAGAACGGTTGTAAAGATACATCCGGCGGTTCAGCGCGTATTCTTCGGTCTTGGCCGAGAAGGCGTCAGGCGTTGTCGCGATGCCGCACTCGTTGACCAGGGTCACCGGCTTCGCGCCACGCTGGAATGCGAAGCCGACATAACCGATGGCGTTGCGGTCAAGATAAACCACGTTCGACATCTGCTGGTCATCTTCTGCGATACCCGCAGGAAGCATGGTCGGCTTCTCGTCACCAAAGAGGTAATCCATGAAGAAGTCGTAGCTTGCCGAGTCCTGTTCGCGTGCGATCACGTTGATCGGACGGTTCGGACCACCCAGCTGACGCCAGTTGGTGATCTGACCCGAGAAGACGCCGCGCAGCTGCTCAAGCGTCAGCTCGCCAACCTCGTTCGACGGGTGTGTCACAATGACCATGCTGTCCACGGCGACGATACGCTCTTGATCCGGGCTGACCATGTTGCCGGCGCCCGAGTCACGCAGAGCACGTGCTTCGTCTTTGGTGATACGACGCGAAGACATGCCAACCTTGGCAGAGCCGGAAAGCAGCGCTTCGAACGCGTCGTTGTCATTCGTTGCAGAAACAAGGTACGACCCGATTTCGTCACCGAAGCCGCCATCGCCGATCAGCGTGGCAAGAGTCTGGCCGCTGCCAGTGTTGGTGATCTCAGCGTCCGCATCCATCGTGGCAGCGAAGCCAGTCATCAGAAGCGGCATCATGCCAAGGCCGATGGCGTCAGAGCCTGCGATCTGCACGTCGGCTGCAACGTTATCAAACGTCGGACAGGCGGCGCCTTCACAACGCACACGGCTGGCGCTGATGCGAAGATCGCCCAGCGCGGTCCGAATGATGTAGTTGTCATCTTTAAAGTCGATAAATTCACCGACCAGGTTGACCGTGCCGTCCGCCGATTTCAGCGTAACTTGGTCTGCAAGGGCTGCGCTCGAGAACAACAGCCCCGATGCTAGTGCAACTCCCGCTGCGGATGTCTTCAATTGACTTACCAGTCTGCTTGCCACGAGTTCTACTCCAGTTGTGTTCTCGGACCTTCAGATGCACGGCTCGGTACACGACGTACCTAAACTCCCAAAAATACCGTGCGACCCACCGGCCCATCCCTAGTTCCTGCTGGAAACAAACCGTTCAATTTGGCGAAAATTGTGTTCAAATATGGGTTTTTCGAAACTGCGACCAATTTTTTTGCACTCGAAAAACGCATCAATTTTGATCGTTGCTAGTTTTCTGTTTTTGTTGAGATTTTCCATTCGTTAATAAAAAATTAACAACGAATTGCGGCATGATGATGAAGGATTTGGTCCGCCTTCGCCTCAACTCCAAGGGCGCATTGTTTCCCGGCAAGGGCATCTGCCACGGTTAGCGAACCGAGAACCGCGCACTCCCACACGCGCAAGGCAGCCCGGACCCAAACGAAAAAAGGGGAAGCGCCCGCGCGCTCCCCCTCCCAGATACGATTGATCGGGCTTGTGACGGCCTACTGTCCCGCATACGGCATGGCGACCAGCCACATCTGACCGTCTCTGTTCACCGCGAAATTGAAGAGCGACGCACCGCTTTCCAGGTCACGCTCAAGAAGGCGTGGCAGGGTATCCTGGCCGTCGATCAGCTCATTGTTTGGCATCAGTGCCACCACCACGTCGCCGGTTTGCAAGTCGGCCTCACCGGTACCTGCGCCCTGGGTGACAATCGTCTCCCAACCGGCCGATGTCCGAACGGTTTCAAATCCGACGCCGTTCGAAAGAAGTGTCTTCTGATGGCTCGGCAGGTCGATGGACCTTACAAACGTCTCACCAGTCGTCGGGTTTTCGATCCCGAACGTCACAGTGACATCGTCACCGACCGCATAGGTTGATGTCGCGTCGACAACGCGCTGAAAATCAGCCAGGGACGCGATCGGGAAGCCATTCACCGATACGACACGCAGATCAGGCTGAAGAAACTCAGCCAATGGGCCTTCGGACGTCAGCACACGTGTCTGATCGTCAGGATTGGCCACGACGGGAAAATCGAGCGCCGGCCCCGTGATAACCGCCGACAAGTCTTGCGCATCCAGCGCGGCCGCCGGTTCCAGAGCAGCCGGAACAGGCGCCGTTCTCTCGGGCTGCGCAGCAGCCAAATCGGATGTGGCACCTGCGCCAGTGACAGGCCGCGATGCGTCAGACGCCTCGGCGTTCCGCTGCGGTGCTGCGAGAGGGCCGGTATCAGCAGCGGTCAAACGGGACCCACTAGGTGCGGAGACCTGAACATCACCACTCGACGACTCTGCCAGGAAGAACGGCAATTGCTCCGGCGTGGTCGCCTGCCGCGGCGCGGCGGGCGTATTCGGTTCTTCAACCGATGTCGCGGGTGCCGATGCGACAGGCTCTGCGGGAGTTGGTGCAACACTGGCCACAACATCTTCGGCCGGCGCTTCTTCACCACCGCCCATAAACACGACACCCGCCCCAATAACGGCGATCAGTGCCACTGCGGAAACGCCCAGAACAAGGCCTTTGTTCGACGAACCACCACGCGAAGGGGCCAAGGCCTGCGCCACCTGAGCTTGCGAAGACACAGCATCGCGTTGGCCGGGCTCCATCTCAGACGCCGGACGTTCTGCCCGCACTGAGACCTGCTTTTCCGCCTTTGAGCGACGCCCAAGGAGAGATTTACGTCCCTTTTCCTCGAACTGCTCCACCACGTTGCCATTATCGACTGCCAACATCGGGCGCGATACGCTGCCCCGCATGGACTGGGGCGCCGACATCTCGGCAATCATCGCCCGCCACTCGGTTGCGGACTGAAGCCGGTCTTTCGGGAACACTTTCAAAGCGTGGTCAATCGCATCTAGGAACGGCTCGGAGTACCCGGTCACGCGTTCCTTGATCGAAATATATGGATCGGGCTCGTCCGCGATGAGCGCAGACATACGGGTCTGGGCACTTACGGGCAGTTCCTTGCACATGACGTGGTAAAGCGACGCCGCCAGCGAGTAGAGGTCGCTGGACGGGTGCTGCTCAGAGGCCTTCACATAGAACTCCTGAGGGGAGTACCCGTCTTTCACCGTTCGCATGTCAGCCAGATAGCTGTTGTCGCGTGTGACAGTCTCACGCGCCGCACCGAAGTCGATCAGCACCGGTTCATTTTCACGGCTCAGCAGAATGTTGTCCGGCGCGATATCGCGATGAAGAACACCCTCTTTATGGATGAACTCAATGGCGTCGAGCAACTTGAAGGTGATAACCTCAAGGTCCTTCGGTTCAATCGTCGCCGATGTCTCCGCAATCTCAAGCAGGTCACGGCCTTCCACGAAGTCCATCGCCATATAGGCGGTGTCATTATCTTCGAAGACCTGATGAACGCCGACAATATTCGGGTGAGACAAGCGTGCCAGACCGCGCGCTTCTTCGATGAACAAGTCGACAATCGTCCGGAACGCCTCTGCCTGATCGCGCGAACGCACCCGCACGGTCGAGTTTGCACGTCGGCAGATTGCCTCCGGAAAACACTCCTTGATGACAACCGTGCGCAGCAGGCTGTCTTTTGCAAGATAGGTGATGCCGAATCCACCGTTGTTGAGGAACTGCTCGATCACATACTGCCCGTGGAGCAACTCTGTCCCAGGCTTCAGTTCATCATCAAATTCGGCTTCCGAAAGGTCTTGTTTGGTTAACTTCGAGCTCATTGGTACGCCATACGTTTTGCTGTTGTTGCAGCAGTTGTTTGGTTAACTCTGACCTCGGAAAATGGCATTAAAGAGCGACAATTGTGTGGAATTTGCGCTATTTGCGAAACACCGACATTTTTTGCCCCAAACTCCTAAAAACACTCGGGAAACGGCTTGGCCCATCACAGGTTGGCGCAAAGTGCCCGTTTTGGCTGCAAGAATAAATATTTCTTAAAATCAATTATTTGAATTAGTTTTTACCTATTAATCTGGCGGCAGCAAAGGCAGGGAACAGCGGTCTGACCACTGTTTCAGCAAACCCTTGAGAACATTGAGAAACAGATTGTTTACGCCTCCCGGGGGCACAATGTGGCAGAATTATGGTAGCGAGGCTCAGTTAGCTAGAAAGCGAGTGTAGATGTTAAAGATTGTTGGGGGCGCGATCTGCGCAATGTGTGTAACCGGTTCGGCGATGGCGCAGGATACGGTGACCTGGAGAGACGACGTCCAAGGCTGGAGTGTCGCAATTGATCGTACGATCGACGACTCCTGCTTCATCATATCCGGGTTCGAAGATGACCTGTTCCTTCGGTTCCAGTTCAACGCCACCCAGAAGAACGTTCAGTTCATTGTCGCCAGCGTGCGCTGGGACTCCGTTCAATCGGGTGAGGACTATGACCTGGAAGTCGCGTTTGGCGACATGGATGCCTGGTCCGGCAAAGCCACCGGCCATCGCTGGAATGACATCCTTCCAAGCCTGGTACTGTCTGTGCCCATCGAAGACCATCAAGCCTCTCATTTCATGAAGGAATTCACGGCGACAGAGTCAGTCCGGATTTCTTATGATGGCTCCGAGATCGCACACCTTGCTCTATCCGGCGCGGATGAGGCCATCTCGTCGATGCTGGAATGCCAGGCGAACATGTCAAAAGCAAAAGAATCCCGTGATACCGGGAGTGATCCTTTCGCAGCGAAGCCTGACCCGATCTAAGACCATGTCGGCGCGTGCCCTGCAACGATGGCCCGCGCCGGACTGCTGCTCGTTTGGGCTTTGAATGCCGCTTCGAAACGAGTGACACTGTATTATACAGTAGCTGGCCGCCTACCTGCGCTTCCATCCGGCGGACGCCACTATCGGAGCCCAAACCGAACAGGTATCTATAGTCACGCATTGACTGCCTTTGTTTCCGAGAGACGCAAAAACGCATCTCGGTTGCGTGGACAATACCCAGTGTATGCTTGCAACTTGTGCAGAATCCTGAACGAATTGTGTCCAGATTACGGTCAACCGCCTTACATTTTTCCCCTGTTCAACAAGGGTTAACCTTAAAAGAGACCGATTTCTCCTCGAGATTGTTTCCAACCGATTGAGTGGAATGCATGTGAGGGCAGGTTATGAGCCTCGAGACAAATGCGGTCGAAGCAGAAGACGAAGAGTTCGTTGATGAGCTGAAGCCCGGCACCAAACTGATGCTGGGACAGTACACGATTGACGATTTTCTGGCAGCGGGTGGCTTCGGCATCACCTACCTTGCGAAAGACAGCCTGGATCGCCGCGTGGTGATCAAGGAGTGTTTCCCGGGCAGCTTCTGCCGTCGTCAGAACCATTCTGTGACGCCGCGTTCGCGTGCGCATCAGAACGAGTTGAAATCCATCGTTCGCATGTTCAGCCAAGAGGCAATGAGCCTCGCGAAGGCCAATCACCCCAACATCGTTGGCGTGCATCAGGTCTTTGAAGAGAACAACACCGCATACATGGCGCTGGATTACGTGCACGGCCGCGACCTGCTGGAAATCCTCCAGGAAGAACCGGAAAGCCTGAAGCCCGATTTGGTGGAAAGCTACCTCGTCAAGATTCTCGATGCTGTGAAGCACATCCACAGCTTGGGGATGCTGCACCGCGATATCTCGCCGGACAACATCATCATCAACGAACAGGGTGAGCCCATCCTGATCGACTTTGGCGCCGCGCGCGAAAGCAAGAATGAGCGCGTCACCCGCATGCTCTCTGCCCTGCGTGTGGTGAAAGATGGCTACTCGCCGCAGGAATTCTACATTGCAGGCAGCGATCAGTCGCCATCCTGCGACCTCTATTCTCTGGCAGCCAGCTTCTATCATTTGATTACGGGCGAACTGCCGCCAGACAGCCAGTTGCGCTTGTCTTCCTGCGCCGCAGGCGATGAAGACCCGTATGTGTCTCTGGGTGAGAAAACCAAAGACTACTCGAAAAGCTTCATCACCGCGCTCGACAAAGCGATGTCGATCTTGCCGCGCGACCGGATGCAAAGTGCCGAGGAATGGCTCGCCCACATGAACGGCGACCCGGCCCCTGCGGTTCAAACATCGGCCAAGGTGGCCGCAGGCACCGCAGCGAAGGAAGAAAAGCAGTCCTTCATGCCGATCCTTCTCGGCTCGACTGCGGTTGCGGCCGCAGCAGGCGTTGGCTTCTTTATGATGTCCAGCGGCGACACCGAAGCGCCAGCTACGGCCATCGTTGATGAACCGGTCGCCGCGGCAACAGAGGCTCCGGCACAGAACCCGGCTCCGGTTGAAACGACCGAAGCAACGCCAACCGCCCCGGCCCTGCCGTTTGACGCGCCCGCTGTTGAGCCGGTTGAAGAACCAACAGTGACAGCGCAGGCCCCCGCGCCTGTAGAGACCCCGGAGCCCGTCACGGATGACGTGGCCTCGGTCCCTGCCGCGCAGGAAGCACCAGACCTTCCGGCAGTTGCTGACGTCGCGATCGAAATCGCGGAACCCCCGGTTCCTGCGGTTGAAGAGACGACCGACTTCGTTGTGCCTCCGATCATCCTGGCCCTGCCGGATGAGATCGTCACACCGCAGCCGCGTCCCTTCCGTGAAGCGGAAGAGGCTGTGGCCGCCTTCGAAGACACGGCACCGCAGGTTGATCCGGTTGCACCTGTTGCACCTGAACCGGAAGTTGAAGTGGCAGAGGCCCCTGCCGTTGAAGAACCCGTGACGGAAGAGCCTATCTCGGAAGAGCCTATTGCGGAAGCACCAGTTGTAGAGGCGCCAGTCACGGAAGAGCAAATCGCAGAAGCGCCAGTCGCTGAGACGCCCGCCGATGAGCCCGTTGTGGTTGCAGAGACGGAGCCCTCCCAGCAGGTGCCCAACAGCTTCAGCAGCGAAGCATCGCTCGATTTCTTCCGTTCGATGTCCAGCGCAGAGCCGGAAATCGTTTCAGCCCGCTCGCAAACCGAGCAGGATCCGGCCGCAACGGCTGTTGCACCAACACCGACGCCCGCGCAACCTGAACCGGTCGCGGCTGCACCTTCGGCACCTGAGGTTCCAAGCATCGTGACGCGCTTTGTGCCCGTCCTGCCGTTCACTCTGTCGCCTTGGCAACCGGGCGTCGTGATCTCGGTCGCTGAAAACGGTCCTGACTGGTTGACCGCGAATGCGCGCATCGTGTCGGTCAATGGTCGCCCCGTCGCAACCAATGAAGAAATCCAGACGGCAATGACCGAAGCAGTCCCACAGGACACTGCGGCCCCTGCCGACGTTCTCGTCGGGCTTGACACCGGTCTGAACACCGCCGTGTCCGAGCGCAATCTGACAGTGACCAAGGAACAGCACACGCTACTTCTGAATGGCTTGCAGTTTGTATCACGCGAAGTGGGCGGCAGCTGGATCACTCAGGTTTCACAAGTGCCAGGCGCATCCAACTTCCGCGTCGGCGACACAATCGTGTCGTATGTCTCAACTTGGGAAGACCTGAACGGGCCAGACACGCTCGAGACGATTTTGAACCGAGAGCTGGCCAACGGCACATCCAGCTTCAGCTTCGCGGTGAGCCGCGGGGGAGAGATCTGGATCGAAGCCTTTAACCTTGCGTCACTCAACTAAGAAGAAGCGCAAGCGCGACAACAAGGAGAGCAAAAGTGTTCTTTTTCAAGAAGAAAGCACGGAAAAGGTTCGATGAGCCGCTGGTTCTCGATCCGGCAGAAAAGCCAAAGGTAGACCCTGCGCCTACTCCGGCTTTGCCGAGTGCGAGCGCTCCAGCGCCAAGCGCAGACGAGCCCGTCATTCGCAAGCGCCGGCGGCCAAACAACACGAACAAAACCCGCCTGATGGGCTTTGACACATCGGACGGTCGCATCGTCGATCTCTTCGGTGAAGACAAGGCGACGACGGAAACCGGACGGTTTCAGCACGCCGTGGCCATCGTCATGGTCACGAAAGGACCTGGCTTTGGCGAGTGCTTTGCGATCAAGACGGGCATGTCCCAGATCGGTCGCGGCGAAGGCCAGGCCATCCAGCTCGACTTCGGCGACATGGCCGTCTCTCGCGAGAACCATGCAGCCATCGTTTATGACCCGAAGGAACACACATTCCTCCTCGGTCATGGCGGCAAATCCAACATTGTGCGTTTGAACGGTAAGCCTGTTGTCAGCACCAGCGACCTCAGCAACGGCGACACCATCGAAATCGGTGAGACGCGGCTGCGCTTCGTTGCGCTTTGCTCCGATGAATTCAACTGGGATAGCGCTGAAAAAGAAGAAGGGTCTGACGACGATGATGTGGAGATTGCCTGAACCCCGCTTCGATGTCGCGTCTGCCCTTGATCGTGGAGGCCGTGACTATCAGGAAGACTCTCTCGTCTCGGACTTCGCGGTTGGAGATGATTGCGGCATCGTTGTCCTGGCCGACGGCATGGGCGGGCACTCCGCCGGTGACATCGCGTCCAAGACCGTGGTGACCGAAGTCTATAGCGAACTGAAATTTCACAGCGACCTGTTCTTTGACCATGCCGATCACTTGCCGCAGCTGATGCTGGGCGCGATCACGAACGCGAATGACTGCATCCGCGATGCAATCACCGAAAACCCGGAATCGCGCGGCATGGGCTCCACAGTTGTGGCCGCCGTCATGGCTGGCACAAAGATGTACTGGAGCTCTGTCGGTGACAGCCCGCTTTATCACTACCGTGCGGGCCAGCTTGAACAGGTCAACGAAGACCACTCCATGGCACCGCAGATCGACGCTATGGTCGCCGCAGGGGCAATCCGTCCGGAGGATGCAAAGATGCACCCCGACCGGAACAGCCTGACCTCTGCTGTGGCCGGCGGCAAGATCGCACGCATGGACAACCGTGGTCTGGCCTTGGAATTGAAAGCCGGTGATATCGTCGTGGTATCGAGTGACGGCCTGCAATTCCTCGAAGACAAGGTCATCACCAAGATCATCACGCGCAACCGTCGCCGCCCCAGCGCTGACATTGCCAACGCACTCTTGCAGGCGGTGAAAGGACTGGATGATCCCGAACAGGACAATATCTCGTTCGCGGTCATCAAGGTGCGGCACGAAAAGCCGGTGATCCGTCCGAAGCGCCGCGGCAATGTCACGGAAATCGATTTCCACACGACACGCCTAGCAGATGATTCATTGATCGAAGACATGGAAGCGACAGGCAAGCAAGCAACGGGTGGTTAGGGTAACATGTCAGATGACAGCAGGGCGCTGGAGACAGCACTTCGACTGAAGCAACTATTCGATCAAGCTGATCTTTCACGGTCCGACCAGACCTTGGCGGAGCGGTGCATGCGCCGCCTCGCCCAGCCCTTGCGTCTGACGGTGTTCGGAACGGATCCGCGACATGCGATTTCGCTGATCAACCTCATGATCGGGCAGCCCGTTGTATCGCCTTCCATTCCGCGCGCGCGTATTCAATTTGTGCATGGGGACGTGGCGCAGGCGCGCGTGCAATACCGGGACGGGTCCAAGAAACTGTTTGAAGGCTCCGAATTCCGTCGGATCTTTGAAGACAATCCGAGTCGCGTGAAAATCGCAATCGATCTGCCTGTGCTGAAGAAGCTTTCGATCTTGATTGCTGCGGATGCCAACGCGCGCGCACTTTGCGCCGATGTGGACAAAACTTTGCCGCCGGCTGACATCTCGCTTTGGACTGGTGGAGAACTCAGCGAGCCCATGGTTGAGGCTTGGGAAGGCATTCCTGACCGGTTGCGCGACCACAGCTACCTGGTGTTGGCGCCCAGCATGGAGTTCGCCAACTGGAAGGCTCTGGCGCAGGAATTCGTGGAAGTGATCCGCGTCGATCCCCTTCGCGCGCAAGAGGCGAAGAACGCCGAAGGCGGCGTGGACAAGGAAGCCTTCAAGGAATCTGGCGGCGCCCATATCGTCAAGACGATCAAGCGGGAAATCGACATGCTCACCCAATCCGCTTTGGATGCGGGCGAACTGCTCCTTGCACGCTATGCAGATCAGCTGGAAGTGCCGGAAGCCGAAGTGCCCGCACCGGTCATTGCCCGGCAAGGTGACACGCATGAGGCACACACCGCGCCGCAGCCTGGGAGCGAGGAAGAGGCGCATCGCGATCGGGCAGCACCGCGCCGCGAACAGGTCTATTCGGTTCCTCTCGGCAAGCTTGCATCGCGGTCGCGTCTGCTCAACAGCCCGTCAGCAGCAAAGGCAGCGCCACAAAAGCAGCGCACGCTTTCGATGGCGATGAAGAACATGCCGAAACCGGTCGTGCGACCCGTATCAAAGGTCAGCACAAAGCCGCGCGTCAGATCGCGCAAGAGCGGACCTGCGGCAACACCGTGGTCACTCGGCCTCTGACAGCCGTTCGACCGGGCCCGGTCATCACCCGGTCGAAACGACGTGTCCCAACAGGTTTCCGTTTAGTGTAAAGCTGCGCTCTGCGATCCAATCGTATTCCGCCAGAATGTGACGCACGCTTTCATTGCTCAGGTACTTGGTCGGCGAACTCTTGTCACAGGTGACGATCATCACGCGGCCATCCGCAGCCGAGTTCTTCTCAAGCCAGGTCCTGAGTTCGGTGGCGGAGCCAACGCGAACACGCTTCAGATTTGGAATGCTCATATCAAAGTGCCTTCGACGAACTCACCGGCCAGACCCTAAGCGATAGCGGCGCTCCTTCCAAGCCGAGCGTATCAAGAGACAGCTTCAAGCATGGCGCGCGGCGACGTGGGCAGTCCAGTCGGATGCATAGTCCCTGCACAGCTTTTCCAGTTCCCCGGTCAAGACGGGGTGAGGTGCCATGCGCGGGTTCAAAATGCCCCTTCCCGACACCAGAAGCGCGGCGCCCTGGCTGGTGCCCGTCGCACTCTCGGTTGGGATCACGGGCGACCCGGATGTGACCGACAGCATTGTCAGAAACGGCACGTTTTGCGCGAAGGGCCCTTCGACGATGACGGACCCCGCATGCCCGATCAGCGCAAGGCAACGCGCCGTGACAAGGGCAAGGTAAAACCCGACCGCCGCAGTTCTTTGCCCCGTTCCGTCTTGCGGCTCACCCCCGATCCACCGCGCCTCAGCTCCTGCGAACGGTCCGGTTTCCGGCACCATGGCTGGCAACAGCATGTGACGGGCCTTCAACACGGCCAGCACGTCCGCCTCATCCGCGTCCACCGTTGCTTCGCCCATCAGCAGGTCATGCTCGCGCCCGCCCATGAACCGTGCCGACGGTACGGCGTCCCCGAACGCGTTGACATTGACCAACGTGTCGCGCGCCGGGTCCAGGGCCACGGGCGTGCCGCCCACCGACATGGCAATCACCCACGTGCCCGTCGACACCACGCTGAACGGCGGGTCGCGTGCAACCAGATGCGACAGCAGCGATGCGTTCGAGTCGTGAACGCCGCAATAGACAGGCGTCTCCGAAGATAGCCCGGTGCGTCGGGCCACCTCGACCGAAAGTTTCCCAAGAACGTCTCCCGGTTTGCGTGGCGGAGCAATCCTGTCAGCGATACCAAGCCGCGCGGGCAACGCGGAAAACCGCCCGTCATATGGGTTCCAAAGGTCTGTGTGACACCCCAAGGAGGTGACATCCGTGGCCAGATTGCCCGTGAGACGATACCCCCAGAACTGAGGATACGTTACAACGTGGGCGACCCGGTCTCTCAGACCGGGATCGGTGGCGAACTGCCAGTGGATTTGCGCCCCCAGGTTCAAACCCATCGCCAGGCGCGGCGACCCGGTATCAGAAAATGCTGGCCGGATCGCGTCATAGGCACGCGCGCACGCGTCCGGCCCGGTATGCTCATAATCAAGGATCGGCGCGGCCAGCGATCCATCCTCGGCAATCAACGCTCCGGCGGCGCCGTGCGTCGTGACCGTAATCGCCTCAATCTGATGTTCCGCACCAAAGCGCGACAGGCCCTCCAGAAGAAACGCCCAATGCCCGTCGACATCGAAATGCGGATAAGGCGGACCGGCCAACACGGTATTCGGCCGCGTCACAACCGAAACCTCCGCAAGGTCTGACAGGCGGACCAGCGCCAGTTTGGCATTCGTCTTGCCAACATCAATGACGGCCACGTGCCCTTGGGTCATGGCATATGGAAGACGGGCGTCAGTGGCACAGCGACCGGTTCGTTGCTGTCGTGGGTTTCCATAATGTCCGCCATGAACGCCCACCACTTCTTCATGATCTCATGGCTCGGCAAGGCATCCATTCCATGATCGTCTGTCCGCCAGAGAACACCGAAAAGAATAAGCGTCTCCTCATCCAAGTGGATTGAGTAATCCGACACTCCGGCCTCTTTCAGTAAGGCCACAAGCTCTGGCCAGATCTCGTCATGGCGCTTTCGATACTCCTCCTTTGCACCGGGATTGAGGCGCATTTTGAACGCGTATTTCTCCATCACCCCCTCCACCTTTCCCAAAGCCGGGGCAAGGCGATGACGCCGATCAGCAGCGCACCGATCACAATCGACATCACGATGCCCGGCACGTTGAGAAGACCAAGACCGAACGTGACCAGCCCCATCACGAAGGCCGCAATAACGACGCCGGGGATCGATCCGGAGCCGCCCAGGATACTCACCCCGCCAAGAACCACCATGGTCACGATCTCCAACTCCCACCCGACCGCGATCGACGGGCGTGTCGAGGCCAGACGCGAGGTCAGGCAAATCGCCGCCACACCGGACATGAGCCCGGTGAGGAGGAACAGAATGAACTTCACACGGGCCACCCGGATGCCAGAAAACTCTGCCCCAACCGGGTTGTTTCCGATGGCATAGACGGCCCGACCGAAGTTCGTCTTGTGAAGAATGACGAAGTAGATCAGGGCAATGATGGCGAACAGCACGAACTCGAATGAGATCACCCAGAACACATAGCCCTGACCGAAAAAGGCGAAGTCCGACGGATAGCCGCTATACGCCTGATCACCGAGAACGATGTAACTGATGCCCCGAAAAAGGCTCATCGTCCCAATGGTGACAACGATGGAAGGCAGCCCCATACGCGTCACGAGGACGCCGTTGAAGGCACCGCAAAGAAGCCCGACCCCAAGCCCGATCAACACCAGCCCCGGCGTCCCGACACCCACCTGAACTGCGGCTCCCATCGCGGTGGAGGCAAGCGCGATGATCGCAGCCACCGAAAGGTCGATCTCGCCCGCAATGATCAAAAGCGCCATTGCAAAGGCGATCATCGCCTTTTCGGTGAAGTTGAACGTCATGTCGCTCAGGTTCCACGCGTTCAGGAAATAGGGGGAGGTGAAGCTGTTCACGATGAAAATCGCGACAGCGATGGCCAGCAGTAAGGTCTCCCAACTCTTGAGCCGCCGCTGGAACGGCGACTGAAGGCGGTCCGGTATGGCCCGGGTCGTGTCGGTCATGTCGCATGCTCCGCACGTTTGAGGATGATCCGTCCCTTCTCGCGATTGGCCTGCGCATTCAGAGCGACCGCGATGATGATGGCCCCGCCGGAAATCGCCAGTTGCCAGAACGGAGAGATGTTCACGACGGGAAGCGCGTTGCTGATGATCCCAAGAAACAACGCGCCCAGCATGGCGCCGAACACGGTGCCGATACCTCCCATGATGGCGACGCCCCCGATGACACAGGCCGCCACAACGCTCAGTTCAAATCCACCGGCCAGATCGACGAAGGCGACGGCAAAGCGCGCCACCCAAAGATACCCCGTCAAACCGGCCAGCGCGCCTGAGATCGTGAAGGCCCAGAACTGGGTCTTGCCCACGTCGATCCCGGCATAGGTCGCCGCGTGGGGGTTACCGCCCACCGCATAGAACGCACGGCCGAGCGTCGTGCGCGCCATCACCAGCGAGAACAGCAAGACAGCCGCAATGGCGAACCAGCTCATCACAGGCAATCCGAGAAGTTCGGTGCGCGGAAAGGCCTTGAACGGATCACTGAACTCGTGCGCGTTGACCCACTTGCCCTCGGACAACAGGAAGATCGTGCCGCGAAAAATGGTCATCGTCCCAAGCGTCACCACAATCGGCGGGATGGCGAGTTTCCAGACAAGAATGCCATTGAACATGCCAAGCAGCGCACCAAGCACGACCGAGATGACAACGATCACCGGCACCGGCAAACCCGGCATGGCGACATTGATCATGGCAACCACCATGCCCGTCAGCGCAAGATTGGCTGCAACGCTCAGATCGATGCAGCGGGTCAGGATGACGATCATCTGCCCGATGGCCAGAAGGATCAGCGGCGCTGTGTCGTTGAAGACATTCACAAGGTTCGATGGCGCAATAAAGGCTGGAAACCGCGACGCAATGATCACCAGAAGCAAGCCGATGGCGCCGGCCAAAAGCACTTCACGCGACATCAGACCCTGTTTTGACATCATCCGCCCCCGTCAGATCCCAGCCGCATGCCGCACAAGCGTTTCAGGTTCCAGATCATCCCCCGAAAGCTCCACCGCGATCCGGCCTTCCCGCATCACGATCACCCGGTCCGACATGCCCAGCACTTCCGGGATTTCGGAACTCACCATGATGACAGCCAGACCCTGGGCGGCCAGTTCCGCCATGAAGTCATGGACAGCGGCCTTGGAGCCGATGTCGATCCCCTTCGTCGGCTCATCAAGGATGATCACCTTCGGCTGGGTGGCCAGCCATTTGGCGATCACCACTTTCTGCTGGTTGCCACCCGACAGGTTGCCCACATCGGTGTCCAAAGACGCAGCCCGCAGGTCGAGCCGCTCGGTGAAGTCCCGCGCGAGCTTGAACTCCTCCGCCAATTGCAGAAACCCGTTGCGCGACGTGCGCCCAAGCGACGGCAGCGTCACGTTCTGGAAAATCGGCAGCGCGGTGATCGCCCCCTGCGTGCCGCGATCTTCCGGGACATAGACAATGCCATGGGCAACCGCGTCGGCAGGCGACCGGATGACTGCACGCTTGCCGTCAATCGTCAGTTCACCCGAAGACGGGCGTGTGATCCCGAAAAGCGCTTGCATGAATTCAGAGCGACCCGCCCCCACAAGACCATAGAAGCCAAGGATTTCCCCCCGACGCAGCGCGAAGCTGATGTCGGCAAATTCCGTCGGGTGCTCGTAGCCTTCGACCACCAGAATCTCTTCCCGCACGTTGCGGTCGCGATCCGGGAAAATCTGGCTGACATCCCGACCCACCATCATCTTGACCAACTCGGCTTCAGACACGTCGGAAATCGCTCCGCGACCGACCAAAGCCCCATCCCGGAAAACCGTGTAGTCATCCGCGATGCGAAAGATCTCATCGAACTTGTGACTGATGAAAAGGATGGCTTTGCCCTGCCCTTTCAACTCCTCGACAAGTTCGTAAAGCTCCTCGATTTCCTTCTGGCTGAGTGCGGCGGTTGGCTCATCCATGATCACCACGCGCGCATCTATGGAAAGCGCGCGCGCAATCGCGACGAGGTGTTTGTTCGCGATCCCAAGCTCTTTCAACTTGGTGCGTGGATCGATCTCCGCGCCGATGCCCGACAGGATGTCGCGTGCGTTCTCAACCATCGCAGCCGTGTCGATCAGCCCGAACCTGCCACGCGGCGCATGGCCCAGAAAGATGTTCTCTGCCACCGACAACTCATCGAACAAGACCGTTTCCTGGTGAATAGCCGTGACACCCGCAGCGCCCGCATCCTGGGCCGTCGGAAACCGGGTCGGTGTGCCATCAATCTCGATCTGCCCACCATCCGGCTGGTAGATACCGGTCAAAACCTTGACGACCGTCGATTTGCCGGCGCCGTTCTCCCCGACCAGCGCCATCACCTTGCCGGCAGAAAGCTCAAGCGACACCTCCGACAAAGCCGTGACGCCAGGAAACGTCTTCGTCACCCGGTTCAACGACAGCACCGGCGCCGTGCGCTCGGTTTTGGCATCGTCAGATATCTGATCGGATTGCATCAACATGCATGTGGGCCGTCGTGAAAAGGAAGGTCGGCGCAGCGCGTACGCTGCGCCGATCCACGTTCCGCGATCAGAAGATGTCCTTGAACTGATCGATGTTCGAAGCGTCATAGGTGAACGGGTCAGACATCGCCGCCGTGTTCGTATCGTCAAGCGTCACCGACCCCATGCGCCCCGTGGGAATCTCCGCACCCGGCCCGGCCGTCGCAGCGCCCGACGCCAGAGCATGGGCGATCATCGTCGCCGAGTACCCAAGGTCAATCGGATTCCAGATCGCAAAGCTCTCGGTCGCCCCGGATGCGACACAACCCGCCATTTCAGACGGCAAGCCAAGACCTGTCACGTTGATCTCGCCGATCTTGCCCGCGTCCGAGACGGCCTGACAGGACGCAAGAATACCAACGGTCGTCGGTGCGATGATCGCCTTCAGATCAGGGTAGGACGACATCAGGCCTTGTGCTTCACGATAGGACTTGTCCGACAGGTCATCGCCGTAAACCGTGGCAACCAGATCAATCCCGTCATAGTTCGGCAGAACCTCTTCGGCAGCAGCAATCCAGGCGTTCTGATTGGTGGCTGTGGCCGATGCCGACAAGATCGCCACCTGCCCGCCATCCGGCATGTGATCAGCAGCAAGCTTGATGATCGTGTTCCCGATCAACTCGGTCGAAGACGGGTTCAGATGCATCTGGCGGCCGCTTTCATTCACGCCCGAGTCCCACGAAATCACCGTAATACCACGCTGCATCGCCCGCTGGAGCGCCGGGGCAACGGCGTCCGGGTCGTTTGCAGAAATCGCGATGGCATCAACGCCTTGCGCGATCAGTGAGTTGATAACCTCGATCTGACCTTCCGCAGTGGTATCGGTTGGGCCGGTATAGATAATCTCGACGTTGCCAAGCTCAGCGGCCGCTTCCTCAGCGCCTTCGGCCGCAGCCTCGAAGAAGCCGATGCCAAGCGCCTTGACGACAAGTGCGATGCGCATGTTGTCCTGCGCCATTGCACTGGTGCTCATGAGGCTCGCCGCAAGGCTCATGCCTGCCACCAGCGTAGTAAATGTCCGACGTTTCATGTTTTATCCTCCCAAAGAAACAGTTGCGTCTGGCCTTTTCATGAGGCGGCCATGTCCTCTTGAGCGCCGCCGGACTGGGCGACGATCAGTTTCACATCTGCAGCCTCCAACATGGCTGCCGCCTTGTCCGAGAGACCTTCATCGGTGATGAGCGTCGAGATACGGTCAAGGCCACAGAGCACGAGACTGGACCGCTGTTCGAACTTTGTGCTGTCCACAAGCACGACGAGTTCATCGGCTTGCCCCATCAGCTTTTCC
>JBCBBB010000052.1:0-19126 GCA_038532095.1 Pseudomonadota bacterium | reverse complement strand
GCGCGCAGGATCGGTCGCACGCAGAACCTGTATTGGAAATTCAAGGGCTTACGCGACACGGAGAGTTTCAGGACGTATCGCTCACCATCCGGCGGGGGGAGGTCCTGGGGCTGACGGGTTTGATTGGAGCGGGCCGGACGGAATTGGCCCACGCTCTGATCGGGATGAGCGCGCCAGACGCCGGAGACGTTCGGCTTGAAGGAGCA
The DNA here is from genome assembly GCA_038532095.1 of Pseudomonadota bacterium. Lineage (GTDB taxonomy): Bacteria > Pseudomonadota > Alphaproteobacteria > Rhodobacterales > Rhodobacteraceae > JAJDOD01. The sequence continues at coordinate 18,920 of JBCBBB010000052.1, read as the reverse complement.
CCGGTGCGGTTTGCCTCGATCCGCGACGCGATTGCGCGCGGGGTTGCTTATGTCTCGGAGGACCGGTTGTCGCTTGGTTTGATCCAGCCACAGTCAATCTCGGACAACACCGCGATTTCTGTGCTTGACCGGATACTCGGCGGCCTCGGACTGGTGTCGCCCGCGCGGCAATCCGATCTGGTGCATCACTGGATCGAGGAACTGGCCGTGAAGATCGGCAAGCCCGAAGATGCGGTGTCGACCCTTTCGGGCGGCAATCAGCAGCGCGTTGTTCTGGCCAAGTGGCTGGCGACCGAGCCGCGCCTTCTGATCCTCGACAGCCCGACAGTGGGCGTCGACGTGGGCGCACGGGCCGGTATCTTCCGCATCGTTCGCAAGCTTGCTGAGGAGGGTCTGGCGATCTTGTTGATCTCCGACGAGGTGACCGAAGTCATGTTCAATGCCGACCGTGTGCTGCACATGGCCGATGGCCGGATCGTGGGCGAATACGACCCGCACCAGACCAGCGTCCCCGATCTGGAGGCGTGCATCTATGCGTGAGATGTTCCGCACCCATCCGGTGGAAGCGCGCCTCTCCGTGGTGTTGCTTTTGATGATCGTCGGCCTGTCGCTTGGGACCGACACGTTCCTGACGATGGGCAACATCACGTCGCTTCTGAACAACAACGCGGTCAATCTGATCTGGGCTGTTGGCCTGCTGGTGGTGCTGATTGCTGGCGGGATCGACATTTCATTCGCGGTGGCGGCCTCCGTGGTTCAATACGTGGCGGCGCAGATCTTCATGGGGATCGGCGGCGGCAACTGGGCCATCGGCTTCCTCGTCGCGGGCATGCTGGGGATTGGTCTCGGGCTGATCAATGCGCTTTTGATCCACGGGTTTCGGGTGATCTCCATCGTTATCACCATCGCGACCTTCAACGCGTTCTTTGGATTGCTGATGTTCTTCACGCGCGGGCGCAACATCTACAACCTGCCCGACTGGTGGACCGACCGTATCTTCATCTTCGAACGCCAGGCACCGGACGGCACATGGTCGGAACTCAACCTCTCGGTCGCCGTGATGATTGCCTGCGTCGTCGCGACCTGGGCGCTCATTCGCCTTACCACGCTTGGCCGCCAGCTTTATGCCTTCGGCGACAACCCGGAAGGCGCACGGCGGGCCGGTGTAAACATCTGGCAAATGCAGATTGTCGCCTTTGGCTGGTGCGGGATGATGGCCGGGATCGGCGGGCTGATGCAGGTGAACATCGCCCAGGAGGTGGTGCCGAACGCGCTTTACGGACGTGAGCTGGATGTGCTGGCTGCTGTCGTTCTGGGCGGCGCGCGGCTTGGCGGTGGGCGCGGCACGGTGCTGGGCTGTATCCTTGGCGTGATGTTCGTGGCGATCACGCAGAATGGCTTAAACCTGCTCGGCATTTCCCCCTTCGCGTTCCAGATGATCATTGGCGCGGCGATCCTGCTGGCGATCTCGTCCTCGAACATCAGCTTCGGGCGACGTCCCAAGGCAGTGGCGACATGAGCTTGCGCGCGCGCATAAACGCGGCACTTGGCGCGGAGACCTTGCCTTTGCTGGCGTTCCTGGGCGTCGTGTTCGTGGCCTTCTCCATCGCGACACCGCTTTTCCTGACCGGAGCAAACCTGCGATCCATGGCGTTTCAGATGCCAGTGCTCGGCCTTCTGACACTGGCGATGCTGGTCCCGATCCTGTCGGGCGGGTTGAACCTCGCCATCATTTTTCAGGCCAATATCTCCGGCCTCGCCCTTGCATGGGTGCTGATCCAGTTCGGAGGGCCGGATGCCGGGATTGGTGCGTTCATCTTGGGCGCCACGCTGGCGCTAATGGCAGGGGCCGCGTCGGGCGCGTTGATGGGGGCGGTCGTGGCCTATGTCGGTGCGCATCCCATTCTTGTATCTCTCGCCATGATGATCTTCCTGCGGGGTCTTGGAGAGTTCATGACCCGCGGCGGCGACATCTCGGGCTTTCCCGAGTACATGAACGTGCTGGGCCATGGCAGTTTCCTTGGCATCCCCGTTCCGATGATCGTCTTCCTGCTGGCCGCGCTTGTCTGGCACATCATGCTGAAGCGCACAAAGCACGGCTTTTCCGTCTATATGATCGGCTCGAACATCGAGGCGTCGGAATATTCCGGCCTGCACACCAAACGCACTTTGGTGATGATCTACGCCATCTCCGGCATGATCTGCGCCATTGCGGGCATCCTGATGGCGGCGCGCTTCAACTCCGTCCGCGTGGGCCATGGGGAGGCGCTGCTGCTGGTCACGGTCCTCGCCTGTTTCCTTGGCGGCATCGATCCGTTCGGCGGCTTTGGGCGGGTGCTGCCGGTGGTGCTCGCCCTGATGATTCTGCAAGCCCTGTCCTCAGGTCTGAACCTGATCGGGGCGAACCAACACCTGTCTACAGCCGTTTGGGGCCTGTTCCTGATCGGCGTCATGGCGCTCCGATGGGTCGGGGGATGGTGGCGATACAAACGACGAAGGGGAACATGACCATGGAAGGCTTTGGCGTACATACCAGCATGTGGACCATGCATTGGGACCGCGAAGGGGCCGAGCGGACGATACCGGCGGCGGCGGCCTACAACATGGATTTCATAGAGATCGCACTGCTCGACACCAGCATCGTCGATGCGGACCACACGCGCGACTTGCTGGCCAAGCACGAGATGCGGGCGGTCTGTTCGCTTGGGTTGCCGGAGGAGAACTGGGCCTCTGTAAACCCGGACGGAGCGATCGAACACCTGATCGATGCGATGAACAAGACGAAAGAGATGGGCGCCGAGGCCTTGTCCGGCGTCACTTATGGCGGGATCGGTGAACGCTCCGGCGTGCCGCCGACAGCCGCCGAGTACGACAACATCGCGCGCGCTTTGGAGGGGGCGGCGAAACACGCCAAGAGCCTTGGCATCGCTTTCGGGATCGAACCCGTGAACCGGTACGAAAACCACCTGATCAACACCGGCTGGCAGGCGGTCGACATGATCGAGAAGGTCGGTGCAGACAATATCTTCATCCACCTCGACACCTACCACATGAACATCGAAGAGAAGGGTACGGGCAACGGCATCCTCGATGCACGCGAGCATCTGCGTTACATCCACCTGTCGGAAAGCGACCGGGGCACGCCGGGCGAAGGCACCTGCGACTGGGATGAGGTTTATGCCACGCTCGCGGCCATCGGGTTCAAGGGCGGGCTGGCCATGGAGAGCTTCATCAACATGCCGCCGCAGATCGGCTATGGCCTTGCCATCTGGCGCCCCGTTGCCCCGTCTTTTGAAGAGGTGATGGACAAGGGACTGCCGTTCCTGCGGAACAAGGCGGCGCAGTACCGGCTGATATGACCATCGCGCAGCACTCCACCAGGCTGACGGACTGATCCGGTGAGCGGCTCCGGCGAAATCGCAGTGCTGGATGTCGGCAAGACGAATGTCGATCTTTGGGTGGCCGGGCGGGATGGCCCGCTGATTGAAAACCGCTCGTTAGAGAACACGGTGCTGGAGGGTCCGCCCTGGCGGCATCACGATTTGAATGCGCTTGCCGACTGGTTGGGCGGGACGCTGGCGGACCTTTGCAAGGACCACCCGATCCGCACGCTTGTTCCGGTGGGGCATGGCTCAGGCGGGGTGCTTGTGGGACCGGACCCGACTGCTGCGAACCTCGGGGCCGTTTTGCCGATGATCGACTATGAGCAGCCATGCCCACCGGAGATCAACAGAGAGTATCAGACCAAGGCCGGTCTTTTTGAGGACCGCGGCAGCCCGATCTTGATGGCAACCACGCATGCAGCGCGTCAGTTGCTTTGGATGGAGCGTGCGGAGCCAAAAGCCTTCGAGGCGGCGCAGCATTACCTGAACATTGCGCAATTCTGGGGCTGGTGGCTGACCGGTGTTGCGGCGTCTGAGCATTCGGCGATGGGCGCGCAATCGCACCTCTGGAATGTTCCCCGGCGGCAATGGGCACCGATTGTTCGGTCTCAGGGATGGCAGCGGCTGTTGCCGAGTTTCAAACCCGCCTGGGCACCGCTCGGGCCCATTCGCGGGGAACTTGCCCGCCGTTTCACCCTGCCGGAAGACCTGACCGTTCTGACCGGGTCCCACGACTCAACCGCCAACTTCTTTCGTTACGTCGCCGCAGGGGTCTCGGAGTTCACGCTGGTCTCGACCGGCACATGGGTGGTGGCATTGTCACAGGGCGCGGACCCGGGCCGCCTTGATCAGAAGCGCGGCACAACGATCAATGCGGATATGGACGGCGCACCGGTCTGCGGTGCGCTTACCATGGGAGGGCGCGAGTTCTCGGCCATTGCTGGCCCAGGGTGGAGCGGCCAGAACGCCGGTCTTGAGACGATTGAGCGCCTTGTTTCACGGGGCACCATGGCGTTACCGAGTTTTGGCGAAAACGAGGGGCAGTTCCCCGGTTCTGCCCGACAAGGTCGCATCCTCGGCCCGCAGCCAGATACGCAGGAGGAACGGACTGCGCTTGCGGTGCTGCACGCCGCCTTACTGACCGTGGCCTGCGCGGACGTACTGGCCGGCGGTGATCGCCTGATCCTGGATGGCACATTCCTGAAAGAACCGCTTTTTGCGCCACTTGTGGCCGCCTTACGGAAGGGCAAACGCACCGAGGCGTCACATGAGACGCACGGCGTTGTTGCGGGCGCGGTGTGCCTGGCCCGCACACATGACAGCAGGGCACCAACGCCCTTGTCCCTTGACGCGATAGAGGGCATCGAAATTCCAGGCCTACTCGACTATGCCAAAACATGGCGTTTCGCCGCCGAACAGCAGGGAGCCATTGCAACATGACTGAAACCGAACTCCGCGAACGCATGGTGAAGACCTGTCGGCAAATGAACGCAACCGGCATCAATCAGGGCACGTCCGGCAACCTGTCCGTACGGTCCGGCGACGGGTTTCTGATCACGCCGTCGTCCCTGCCCTATGACACGATGACGCCGGATGATCTGGTCGAGATGGATTTTTCCGGCACCTATGTCGGGCGCAGACCGTCTTCGGAGTGGCGGTTCCATCGCGATATCTTGCAGCACCGCGAAGACATCGACATCGTGCTGCATTGCCATTCGGTTTATGCCACCACGCTCGCCTGTCACCATCGCGAAATCCCGGCCTTTCATTACATGGTCGGTGTTGCGGGTGGCACCAATATTCGCTGCGCCGAGTATGCAACCTTTGGCACGCAGGAATTGTCCGATGCCGCGTTGAAAGCGCTGGAGGATCGGCGCGCCTGCCTGCTTGGCCAACACGGCCAGATCACTATTGGCAAGACGCTGGACGAAACGCTCTGGCTGGCGTCCGAGGTCGAGACCCTCGCCCGCCTCTATGTGCAAGCGCTTCCGCTGGGGGAGCCTCCGGTTTTGTCCAACGAAGAAATGGAACGCGTGATCGATCAGATGCAGCGTATGAGCTATGGCCACGGGCCAGAGCCGGACGGCAGCAACGACGTCGCGCGGCCCCGCGGCTGAAGCGGCCCTGCTGCCGACGAAAGGGAGGATCAAGCGATGTCATGTTTCCTGGGCATAGATGTCGGGACCGGCAGCGCGCGTGCTGGGGTCTTCGATGCCAGGGGGCACTTGCTCGGTAGCGGCGTCAGCGACATCACGATTTATCGGGACGGCGCAGACTTTGTGGAGCAATCCTCAGACGAGATATGGGACGCTGTTTGCAAGGCAACGCGCGCGGCACTGAAGATCGCCACCGTTGAGCCACAGAACATCAAAGGCATTGGCTTCGACGCCACGTGTTCCCTCGTCGTTCTGGATCAGGACGGCGCGGCTTTGCCCGTCGGGCCAAGCAATGATCCGTCCCGGAACATCATCGTCTGGATGGATCACCGGGCGATGGCAGAGGCAGAAGAGATCAACGCAACCGGCCACAAGGTGCTGTCCTATGTCGGTGGAACGATCTCGCCCGAGATGCAGTCACCGAAGCTGCTTTGGCTCAAACGCAATATGCCGGAGACTTTCGCAAAGGCGCGGCACTTCTTCGATCTGACCGATTTCCTGACCTGGAAAGCCACAGGGTCTTTGGCGCGATCAAGCTGCACGGTCACCTGTAAATGGACCTATGTTGCGGGCAACGGGGGGTGGGACAAAAGCTTCTTCCAGCAGGTTGGGCTTGACGCGTTTGCAAGCGAAGGCTTTCAGCGCATCGGAACGGAGATTGCGGACCCCGGCCAAGCCCTCGCAACCGGGTTGACGGGCGAGGCCGCGAGAGCCCTCGGATTGGTCCCCGGAACAGCGGTCGGTGCGGGCCTGATCGATGCCCATGCCGGTGGTGTGGGAACCGTTGGGGCCGATGGACTGGGCCCGTCGGTCGAGAACATGGCTTATGTCTTCGGCACCTCGTCCTGCACGATGACGACGACGGCTGAGCCCGTCTTTGTTCCGGGCGTCTGGGGCCCCTACTTCTCAGCCATGCTTCCGGGCATGTGGCTGAACGAGGGTGGCCAGTCCGCCGCCGGAGCCGCGATTGATCGGTTGATCGGCATGCATCCGGCAGCGGGCGAAGCCAAGGAGCGCGCCACTGAGGCGGGCTTCTCCGTCCACGACTGGTTGATGTCCCGCGCCCTGAGCCTGGTCGATGCGCCGAGCGACCTGGTGCGCCTGATCCACGAGCTTCATGTGGTGCCAGAGTTCCTTGGCAACCGCGCCCCGCATGCTGATCCCCGGACCCGCGCCGTGATCGCCGGGCTTGATATGGACACATCACTGGACAGTCTTGTGCGCCTTTACATCGCGGGGCTTTGCGGTCTGGGCTATGGCTTGCGTCAGATCATCGAAGCGCAGGCCAGCCATGGCGCGCCGATCTCCAACATCGTGATATCGGGCGGCGCTGGCCGACAGGACGCGGTGCGCCAACTTCTGGCCGATACAACGGGCGTTGCAATCGTTGCCCCCGAAACCGACGAGCCGGTGCTGCTTGGGGCGGCTATGCTTGGGGCATCTGCGGCCGGGCACTACGCCAACCTGTCAGAGTGCATGTCGGTGATGTCGCGCGTGTCAGGCACCTGCCATCCGGCTGGCGGGTCGGTCAGCGCACTGCACCGAAGGCGCTACGATATCTACGAGCGTTTGCAGGCGGTGGCACGTGCCTCCGTGGCACCGACGTCAGACCCCTAAAGCATCCGGCCCAAAACCTGAATCGCTTTTCACTGCCTCCCCCTTCGGGGAGACGCAAAAAGCGATACTCGATGTCTCAGGTTTAAGGCCGGACGCTCTCAGCGACCTCAGAATTCTGGCGCGCCGCAATTGCGATATGCGTGGTTGATGCCGGCGCCTGATCCGTTCAGGCTGAGCACCACGCTGAACTGACCGGCCACGCCAACGGTGGCTTCCCGCCCGCTTCGAAGCGCATTCAGAAAGTCGCGGCTGACGCGGAAGATCATGTGATCGTTGTACTTGACCGCGTTGAAATTGAACTGTTGCGCTCCGATAACGGCGACAACGGTGCCCGTCTCTTCCAGCCCGCCCGTGAAGTAACCGGCAGGCTGCCCCGCGCCATCGCAAAAAAGGCCAAGCGCCGATCCGTTCTGCATCGTCACCACTTGAGCCACGGGTGTTGGAAAGTTTTCACCCCGTGCGCGCAACTGCCAGTCGCCCACCCAGGTTTGCCGTTCTTCCGGAATGGGCTGAACCGGACCGGGCGCCGCGCCACCCCCGCCACATTGGGCAAACACCTGCGCCAGTCCGGGATCGTTGGGCTGCCCGCTGAGAGCGCCGATCACACGGAGCGGGCGCGCATCGCTTTGCGGTCCCACCAGGATTTCCAGGGGCTGGCCCGCGAAAAGCGCTGCGATGAACGTATCCTGGCCGGGCCACTTCCGCCCGACATTGCGTTGCGTCCGCTCCCAGGCGCGGGCTTCGTCATAGGGTTCCATCATGTGCGAGACACCGCCGGCGCGGAACACAACCACGTCGTCGGGCAGCAAATCAGGGCGCATCTGGCGCAAGATCTGATCGTTCAGACCGATTTCGAGCCAGGGCGAGCCTGCGGAACAAAGTATGGAAACAGAAAGTTCCGGGTGGGCGGAGGATTGGTAGAGCGCAATCACCTGCCCCATGGCGCCTTCGGGCACGATGGATGTCCACCTGTCGGGGACCGGGGCCTGTGCGGACACGGGGGCCGCCCAGCAAGCTGACAACAGCACAGCTATCCTGAGAAAACGCGCCAGCAACATCATTTGGCACCTTGTCCGATCCGTGGGCTTCATTGCCCATAGCGTATCAGAGTGACCGCCGGGGAATAGCCTTAATCCCCGGACTTGAGGCCGGAGTGGTGCAAGACACCTTGGGAGGGTGGTCAGAGCAGCAGAAGAGCATGTTTACTGCTCAACGTGCCGCTCTGCTGCGTTGCTTACACGATATCTTCTGCCGGAGTAGATGGCCGGGAGGTTCTTGTGCTCGTGCTTTCGACCGTCCGACGACGCGAAATCGGTCGGCTTTGGCTGGTGACACGGCCGCTGGCCGAACCGTGCTGATCTTGCAGGTTCCACAGTTCTATACGGCTTTGATCAAGGCTTTTCTTCAGGAAGTCGACCTTGGCTTCCAAATCGCCCATTGCAGACCTTGAGATACCGCCTTGGCGCCAGATGGCCCACCCGAGGAAAAGCCCGAGCGTGAACGTGCAGGTCATGAACACGAAAAGTTGGATGAGAGCAGGTGACATTTCAGATCCTATCCGTCGGTGTTTTCGACTGTTTCGGTGGCATCGGCAGGCTCTTCACGCATTTGCCATGTGAAGGTGATCCGGCGGTTCTGCGCACGCCCGACTTGGGTGTCGTTGGACGCAATCGGCTGCGATTCACCGTAACCCACCGCAATCATCTTCTCGGCCGGAATACCGCGACCGATCAGGAACTCGCGAACAGACTGGGCGCGTGCTTCGCTTAGCGTCTGGTTGCTGGCTTCTGCTCCAAGGCTGTCGGTGTGACCCCCGATTTCAATGAACAAGTCTTCGCTCTCGCACCCAATGGCCAAGTCGCGGAGGTGATCCAGGGTGGTCACCGACTGGTCCGAGATCGACGACGTGCCTGTGGCAAACTTGATTTGCGAGATCTCGAAGATCTTGTTCGCTCGTTCAATACAGGCGGACGCCATTTCCATCGGCGATGCGGGTTCTTCCTCGAACCCCATGCGCAGGTTTGAAATGGTCTTGGTTTGCGTGTCGACCAAGGCCGTCAGCTCATCGAGCCGCTGCGAAAGAACCGCGAGGTTTTCAGACGGTTCGCTGCCGGCCTCACCGGTTGGGTTGGCCGCGTCGGCTGCAACCTGGGTGACCGCAAGCTCGGCCTGAAGCTTCGCGATCACGGTGTCGCGTTCAAGAAGCGTCTCGTTCACCGCGGCGATACTTGCCTGTGTTTGCCGGGCCTGTTCGGCCGCAGCTTCGGTCAGCTCATCAATCGTGGCCCGTGCAACTTCCAACTCTTCAACAAGAGCGGGGTCTGCGGCGGCGCCTTCAACACCCGCCTCACCGGCAACCTGCGACCCCGCAGTGTCGAGACGCTCTTGCAGGGTTGCAATGGTCGCGTCACGCTCTTCAAGCAGCCCCGTCAACGAGGCGATTTCCGCTGAAAGGTCTTCACTGCCCACAGCCACATTCGGCGCTACGGCGACTTCTTGTGCCAAGGCGGCGACCTGCGCGGTCAACTCTTCGAGTTCGGCATCTTTCGTCACCAACGTGGCGTCTTTCGCCTCAATACGCGCGACGAGTTCGAGATTTGCGGCCTCCAACTCTGCCACGGTATCCCGGATTGATTGTGTCGAGTTTTGCGCTGCCTCGAACTGGGCTGACAACGCATCGCGCGCGCTGGTGATTTCCTCAACGGTCGTGTTGAGCAAAGCAACCTGTGTCTGGGCTTCGCGCTTCTCATTTGTCAGAGCAGCGATTTGAGCGGCAAACATCTCTATCGATTGCTTCTTTTGCTGCTCCAGAGCAGCTTGCGTGGCCGCGTTTTGTTCAAGCGCAAAAGTTTCTTCGGCCGAAGACGTGAGTCTTTCTGCCGCAACGAACGTCCCGGCGGTCAGGCAAACCGCGGTGGTGATAAGAAGTGTTCGCATTAATGGCTCCCTGAGCAAAAGTCCGAACGCAGTGATTGAAGGCCTCGTTTCGCGTAAAATTGGAAACAAATTGAGATTATTTTTTGGCAATTCGGAGGACTAATCGCGGTGAAGCAACGATAACGTTTCGCTTTCTGCGCCAATGGCAGCGTGCCTGTCAGCCGTCAGTTTACGGCTGACACCGCAAAACCGCGCAAGTTTTACAAGAAAAAGTATTGGATTTCAGGCTGATCGAACGACCCGCCAAGTCACGGGCTTGGCCGCAGCGCCGAGGCGAGCTCACGCACAAGACTGTCTATTCGGTCGGGCGCAAAAACATTGGTGGTCAGCGCAATCACCAAATCATCCTCAGGCACCAAAAACAGCACGGCATACCACATCGTGTTTGACCCATTGTGCCAGACAACGTGCCCTCCACCGCCTGTTTCCTGGATCACCCATCCCAACCCGTAGTCCGGCGCCACTGGCGTTTGCATCAACTGACAGCTGGTTTGGCTCAGGAAGGCATCCGAACGACCCGCGCAGGCGTCCAGATGCGCCTGCCCCCATCTGACCAGGTCCGCAAGGTTCAAATGCAGTGTCCCGGCCGGCCCCATCCAGCGCGGGTTGTCCGAGGCCAGCTTGTCTGGCGCCACGGGTCGTTTGAAGCCGAACACCGACCGGTGCCCCCACGCTGCGCCTGATGCGTCCGGGGCTCCGAACCCGAGGGATGCCAGCTTAAGCGGCTGGGCAATCTCGGTTTGAATCAGCGCCTCCCAGGCGGCACCCGCGACCTCTTCTACAATGAAGCCTGCAAGAACGTATCCCACATTTGAATACAGAAACGCTTCGTCAGTATTTGGAAGCGGCTTGCCCCACATTTGGGACAGAACAGAAAGACGCCCGGCGCGCGGCTCATGACCTGCCGTTTCTCGGAAAAGACGCATCGGCGGGTTGGCTGGTAATCCGGCTCTGTGGCTCAGAAGGTGTCGCAAGTTCAGCTTTTGCCAGTCGGGGTGCAGGCCGTACTCCGGGTCGGCAATATACGGCCCGATTGGGGCATCGAGGTCCAACACCCCCCTTTCGACCAATCGCATAACGAGGGAGGCGGTAAACGACTTGCCGATTGACCCGATGTGCCAAGCCGCCTCATCTGCCACGGGTGTGGTCCCGCCTTTGACAGTCGGTCCCTCGGTCAGAACCGCGGGCGCGTCCTGCCCGAAGGCGTAAGACAAACCGATGGCAAACCCCGGCTGCTCCGCCGCCGCATCGCGAAAGATGCGTTCGGCGTTGGTTTGCTGTGCCTGCGATGATGCGGGAGTGACCATGATGACCACACTTATGAGCAACGATTTCAGGTTCAATGCCATACCTGAGACTGCGGCACTGACGGCCAGAGTTCAATCGCTCTGAACAGCGGCCCGGGCAATCCTTACCAAGCCCGGAACTGACGCCGACGGATCGCCGGTTGCCCGGCGTGGCGTTTTGTTCAACAAACGATCAATCCCGGCGGCGACCTTCCAGCCGCCAACCTGCAATGGTGCCTGAATGACTGAACATGTCTCAACCCATGACGCGGCCGCCGATGACCGCAATGACAACATCCGAATTTACGTCGATGGCGCCATCGTGCACCGCGACGACGCCAAGGTCTCCGTCTACGACTCGGGTTTCATGCTGGGCGACGGCGTGTGGGAGGGATTGAGGCTCTATGAAGGGCACATCCCGTTTCTTCAGGAGCATCTCGACCGGCTTTATGACGCTGCGCTTTTCATCGATCTGGACATCGGCATGAGCCAGGCGGAGCTGACCCAAGCCATCTATGACACGCTCGCCGCGAATGAGATGGTGACGGATGTGCATATCCGGCTCATGGTCACGCGGGGCCGCAAGAAGAAGCCGTTCCAGCACCCGCATCTTTCCATCTACGGGCCGACCATCGTCATCATTGCCGAGCATTCGAAACCCGATGACAGCGTTATCGAGCGCGGCATCCGGCTGGCCTCCGTCCCGCACCATCGCGGGTTGCCGCTGACGCAAGACGCCAAGCTCAACTCACATTCGAAGCTGAACTGCATCATCCCACTTACCCATGCGATCCGGCAGGGCGCGGATGAGGCGCTGATGCTCGACCCGTTCGGCTTTGTGAACACCACAAACGCTTGTAACTTCTTCATTGTCCGCAAGGGCGACGTTTGGACCTCGACCGGCGATTATTGCATGAACGGCATCACGCGCCAGAAGGTCATCGACATCTGTCGCGCCAACGGCATTCCGGTCTTTGAACGAAACTATTCGCTGGTTGATGCCTATGGCGCCGATGAGGCCTTTCTGACCGGCACGTTTGGCGCGCAAACCCCTGTGTTCGAGATCGACGGCAGGACAATTGGAACCGGGACAGCCGGTCCTGTCTTTCACCGGATCCGCGCCCTTTACAAAAGCGAGATTTCAAAAAGCACGACGTGATGTCCCCGATTTTACGTTAGACCGATACGTCGGGAGAGGTCTGTTTTCGTTCCGGGCTTCGAACCGCGAACAGGTGACTGACTTGGGCTCGGTCACTCCCCCCGGAAACACACCAAAGTGAAGCGCAAACCGGTCGTTCCGCAGATTGAAGAGAGATGCTGGCTGTGCACGCAGTCCTGAGCCATCCAGTCTCACGCGGAAATTCCCTGTTAACAGGGAAAATACAGGGAAAAAGCGCGAAATACGCCGGATTCTGTGCGTTGCACGTTGAGACTGCCAAAGAAAACAGCGGTTTACGCGCGAATTCCCTGCACGCATTAACAGGGAACTTTGGATCCAATATCAGTGAAATTGTTTGGGCGAACAGGGATCGAGCTTCGATCCGGCGTCGTGTCAGATGCTGACTGAATCGGCGGAGAAATCTGAAGCGGCCGTTCGTGCAATCCGCAGCGAATGGCGGGTTTGAGCCCATCCTGTGAGTTCGCTTTTTATGCTGCGCGCGCTCGCAGCATTTTTTGTCGCGATTGCACGATTTTTGATGCGGCAAGGCAAGCGTGAAGAGCGGACATTCATGCTTGGCACGGCGTCATTTTTTCGTGCAGTGACCTACTATGGGCATGTGGGAGGCGATCTTGCCGATGGATGATTGGAGTCGTGATAAATGCAACGCCTGCTTCGTCGGCGGCAGCAATTGCGAAGCTTGACCCGGATGAAAGACCTGAATCGAACTTGATCCAACACCGCGGAGTGCCCCGATCGATTTCTTTGGCGCCGGAGTTTTGCCGATTTCTTCAATAAACACGCGATGCAGTTCTTCACAATTTAGCCTTATTCACTGGAGTTTGTGCTGGAAATGAAGCTCGCGCCCCATCTGTTCGGCTGTCTTTTCTTAGTAGGTTTTCAATTTGCAAGCAGCCAGTCGTTGGCCCAACAACTTCATGAGGAAGCGGAACCAAACGACACACCGGCCCTGGCGGCCGAGCTCTTCGGTTCAGTCGCTATTCGTGGGCAGTTTTCCGATGGTGACGGCCAAGACGCCTTTGTCTGGACGGTGCCCGCCGATTTGTCCGCCGCGCCATGGACGCTGAACATCGACGGGTTGGAGGAAAGCGCGACGCTCGTATGGTTTTTCCAACTCGAGTACGGCGATGATGATCGTGCAGAGGTTCTCAACGTTGAGAACCTTGCGCGATTTGGAGCAAAACCGCTTGAGAAAACCAAAACGATTGACGGTTTGTTGTTCCCGGCGGGCGAATACCTTCTCGGGGTGACGCCACTTGGCGGACTCAATTTCGCAGAAGGATTGCCGAGCGGCAGCTCAGCGGCAGCGCTCGCTAGGATAGGAACAGCGGAAGAAGCGACCGACGAGGAGGGAATTTATCCATTTGGCATTGACAACTACGATATTTCCCTCGTCACGGGAGAGGTGCTGAGATGGGACGACCCGACGCGTGTTGAAGATGACATCGCGTTGTTTGAGACGCGAGGGGGCCTTAACGGCGAGACTAACGCATCAGAGGCAGAGATCCGCTTTTCAGTAGGTGCTGAGCAAGCCGAGCAACTCATTCGCATCGAGGGTCAAGGCGAGATTGGCGCGCAACTGAGTTATTCGCTTGAGAGAGATGACGGCCAAGTTCTGAAATCCGAAAGGCTCTCTGGTCGTCAGAGCTTTGACATCAAACACCTTGTTCTGGCCGAAGGCGACTACACCTTGCGCTTGGTGTCAGGGCGAAAGGACATAGGGCGCTTCCAAATTGAGATGTCGGCAAGCGGTGTCGCGGTGGACGGGACAGAAGCCGAACCGAATGACTCTTTGGACCTCGCCAATGCGATCAAAATTGAAGACGGGGTCAATGGGCTTGGGGACCGTGACTATTTTTCTTTTCAACTAAGTGAGACGGATGCGGAGAATGCGCGTGATCTCGTTCTTGACGTGGAAGAAGGCGGTAACGCGTCTCTCTGCCTTTCTGATGAACAGAACTCATCCGTTCAATGCGTAAAAGGCAGCGGCCGCGTTTCCTTGCCAAATCTCCATTTGAGCGATGGCGCGTATTCTATCGAAGTTCGTGCTGAGTCTGAGCGCCCGTACACCTTGAGTTTTGTCGATGTCCCAATCGCAAAGAAGCGATTTGAACGCGAACCGAACGACTATGCAAGACATGCGCATGACATCGGGACTTCAAAGGCGGTTCGCGGCACTTTTGACCGGTCCGGTGACTATGACTACATTCGTTTTGATGTCGAAGAACCGGATCTTGCCTATCGGATCGCGGTTTCGGGTGCGCGCCAGGCGTTATTGATAGACGACTTGGGCCAAAGCCTGGTTGAGCGCCGAAGTGCGGTTGACGGTGAATTCGTTTTTGACAATCTCGACCTTCTGCCTGGCAAATATCTTCTCCGACTGACAGGTGATGTCGGTACGGATTATCGCGTCATCGTCCGCAACCTTGGGGAAATTCCGGCAGACTTTGAACGAGAACCAAACGATGTTCTTGAGAATGCTTTGCGTTTGGACTTCGGCGAAAAGCGGCGTGGTATCTTGGGAGGAGGCGACGCGGCGGACAGTTACGTCTTCTCTCTCGCTGGCCCCGATACGGTCAGACTGTCGGTAGAGGCACCGGAGGATCAATCGCTTACTGTTCATCTGTATCGTGCCCACGTCAAAAGCTCCGCAGAAGCACAGGTTGCGTCGCGTGAAAGAGTTGAACCGGGCAAGTCCCTGGACTTTGTGACGGATTTGCATCCAGGATTCTATCGGCTATCGCTTGTGCCCAACGAAGCGATATTGGCGGCCAGCCCCTATTCCGTTTCGGTCGATTTCGCTGAGCACGACACCTCGCTGACAGATCATGAACCAAATGATTGGTTGGGGGAGGCACGATTGGTGCCGCCGGGAGGGCAGGTCATTGGCGATGCATCTGGAATGGGTGGCTACGACTACTACGTGAGCGACGCCCCCTCCAGCGGTGTCCTTGTCCATTCCTGTTCCTCAACAACGCTCATGTACGCCGGATTTTCCAAAGACGCGAATGCCCCGCCAGATTGGGAGACCAGCCGCCAATTCTTGGCCCATGAAGTTCCGGCCGAAGCTAATGACCGCTACGTCTACTACTTTAATGGTACGCCCTATGAGTGCCGTCTGCGGCATGACAGCGGGGTCGACATTGGCGGATTGGGGCGGCAACAGCTTTCGGTGGAAGAAGCCGAGACAGGCACAAGCGTGGGGCAATCAACCCGATTGGATTTGGTGTTTGAGGACTATGGCCAGCGCATTCCGGTTGGGCTGCCAGCAGACGAAGAGTTCGTGCGTGTGTCCTGTGACGCTGTGAATCCTGAAAATGAACCGAAATGGGACCTAAACGGTGGTCTTGGCGGTCAATACACACAAACCATTGGAATGGCATCCTATGTCCCGCTCGACACTCAAGCATCTGAGCGTAGCGTTCTAATCAGTTACTCGAATAGCGATATCTATCCGGCCAAAGCGCAATGCGACGTAATTTTGGGAAGTGATTTCGCAAGTTGGCCAAAAGCTGAAGATAGCCCCGCTTGGATGATCGGAGAGATCACACTGGACAATCTCTCCGGAGAAGCATGGTCAGATAAAGCGCAAAAAATCGCTGGCTCCGTTTCAATAAGCAACCCCGGCACGTCGGTAACTACAGTCAGTTTAGAGGCGCAGGCGAGCGGCAAGGCTTGGCGAGTGGAAGGTTTGCCTGAGACAGTCAACCTGCCTCCAAACACATCTCAAGACCTCCCCTTTGAGATTGTCATTCCCTCACACGCTTCGGCGCTTTTCCCGGCGCGGGTGCGCGTAACAGCAACGCAGGACGATTTTAGCGCGCGCTCGTACTCGGACGTCGTCCGTCTTGATCCCAATACTGCGGCAGTAAATCCATTCTCGGGGTTCGAGACGCCAGCCGCGCTGCTGGGCGGGATCGATGTTCTGAATTTGCACATTGGCGCAATGGTCGTTTCCGAGGATGGCGCTGAAATGGCTGGGGACGCATTCAGCGCAATGGCAGACGGGCGCAGCCCCGTCGTCCCGACCGGCAAACTTCCACAAGAGACTGTTTTTCGTTTGGCTGGCGAACGCCCCCCCATTCGCGGTCTTGGGTTCAGCCTTAGATTGGACAGCAGCCCGACATACTGGGCCAAGCACATTATGGTGGAGTTCTCTCTCGATGGTGAGACCTGGACCAACGCGATCAATGTTGAACTCGAACAGCGCGCGGAACGGCAGTTTATTGTATTTGATGATCCCGTAGTGTCGCAATATCTCCGCGTCACGATTCGAAGCCAATTTGCCGATATCGCGCACCGAGAATTAAGCGAAGTCTTGGCGATCGCGGAACCTGGCTATGTACCTACGGTTTCCGAAATCGACCTCGCTGCACCAGAGTTCGGCGGACACCTCGTTGCCGGTGAACTTCCGACTGCTTACGCCATGCTGGTCACCAACACAGATCGCGAAGTATGGCTGGATAAGAGCGATCCGGAAAGCGGGTTCTTGGAAAAGCACTGGATTATGGGGTTTCACGAAAGCCGCATCGCCAGAGTTGCCGGATTTGAGTGGATCCCGGGTGAGGGGCGAGAACGAGATAATCAGGCATCAGAGATCAAAGTTTCGATTGCTGACGACCTTCTGGGTCCGTTCAGACCCATTGCCACTTTGACGGGCTTTGAGCGAACGCAACTCGAAAAGCCTGCTTTTGCCCGGTTCGTCAAATTCACCCTTCCAAACCAAGACCTCTACTTGCCGAAACACATCAGAATTTTCGAGGCTCCATCTTCTGAGGACTATCAATCTGTTTTTGGACAGTGGACCGAGGACAATTCAGATGGCCCTTTCGAACACTTTGAACATGCGACGCCGAACACAGCCTTGGCCGATCTTGGGGGCGCTGGTTCAAGTACAGCAACGCCCATTGAAATTGGCCAGGACCTCGCAGCAACTGTCGCGCATTCTTCCCCTCGCTGGTTCAATCTAAGTATACCGACGGACGCAAGCGGCGCTGTCGAGTTTGCATTGGATGGCGGACCGCGCCTTCGCCAGACACGTCTTCGTATCTTTGACGCACTGAAAAATGAAGTCGCACTCAGAAGGTCGCGCTTTTCCAAGCCGGATGAAGAAAGCACAGGTGTGTTTGCCGCCCCAGGTTCAGATGCCATGATCTATGAAGCGGAGCTCACGCCGGGACAGACGTACTTTCTGGTCGTGGACGTGCCAAGCCGTGTGCTTTCACTCAGGGCAGAAAGCGTGGCGGGCGTCTCGGCAAGAAGGGTTGGCATTCTTCGGTCACTTGCTGAAGTTGCCAGAGGTTTCGGTGAAAACGATGCGATGCGGCTTCTGAGAAATACCGTATACGCCGACAGTGACGGGCTCGTAGTTGGCAAACGACGGATTTTGAAGGCGCTTCAGAGCCGCCCTGTTGAGGCAACCGGGACATCCAGTTTCGCGGATGCAATCACCCACACTGCAGAGAACTTTGTGAACATCGATGGAGCGAAGGCCATGGTTGGCTTCGCGACCGGTGCGATTTTCAACAATCAGGATGATATGCAGTTTGCCGACAGGCTGCAAAGAACGCCCGTGAACTTCCAATCGGTGCTGTTGTCTTGCAATGGATTGCTAGGATGTCCTGACGAACGCGTCGCGAGCGACTTCATGCGGTCAGCCGCTGTCGGATCGCGAGGTCGCTTTCAAAGGGCCTATCAAATTGACGACATTGAGGACGTTATCGCATCCGCAGTCGTCCGCTTGTCAAAGCCTGTGCCCTACCGGCTTAGCAGTCGCCTAGGTTCGCCAAGTCAAGTAGTCGAAGCGATTGAAAGCGACCATGCCGAATTGCTCGTCCTGGCTGACGAGGCGTCCAACCTCAGTGCCCTGGAGACCGCTGTTTCTATTGTCTTGGATGCGTCCGGTAGCATGCTGAAACGGATGCCCGAAAGCGACGAGCGCCGTATCGAAGTCGCGCGCGAGAGCCTGTCGGAACTGGTCACAGATGTCCTGCCAGAGGGTGCCTTGGTCTCTTACCGCGCATTCGGGCTGGAAAAAGACGCGTGCCATACCCGCGCATTTCTCCCGCTTACTCCCTTGGATAAAGCACTGGCCATTGCAGCCATTGCCGAGACACCAGCCATTAACCTGGCAAAGACACCAATTGCTGCAAGCTTGGCTGCCGCTGCGGACGATCTCGCCAACCATCAGGGGCCGAAGACAGTGGTTCTGATTACGGACGGTGAGGAGACATGCGACGGCGATGTTCTGGCGGCGATTGACAAGCTCAGAGCCGACGGGCTGCAGGCAACACTACAGATCGTCGGGTTTGCGATCGATGACGAAGCCCTGAAGGCGGAGTTTTCGGATTGGGCTGAGCGT
>JBCBBB010000051.1:0-19354 GCA_038532095.1 Pseudomonadota bacterium | reverse complement strand
TTGCATGCACGGCAAGCGACGCTTTGACGAAATTCTCAAAGAACTTCGGGATTGATCGC
Source organism: Pseudomonadota bacterium (assembly GCA_038532095.1). Classification (GTDB taxonomy): domain Bacteria; phylum Pseudomonadota; class Alphaproteobacteria; order Rhodobacterales; family Rhodobacteraceae; genus JAJDOD01. Next base: position 19,295 of record JBCBBB010000051.1, on the reverse strand, counting down.
GTGCAGCGGTGCACCTGCCGCATAGGCGTTTATCTGTTCGAAGATATCGGTGAATTGCAGCTCGAATTCGTCCTCTGTGACGTACCCAATATGGGGCGTCGGCAGGACGTTGGGTTGCGTCAGCAACGGATGTGACGGATCCGTCAGTGGCTCGCGGTCATACACGTCGACTGCTGCGTGAATGCGGCCCAGCGCGATTTCCGCTTCGAGAGCACCAGCCACCACCAGGCCGGATCGAGATGTATTCACAAACAAGGCACGCGGTTTCATGGCCGCCATGTCTTCCGCAGTGACGATGCCGCGGGTCTCCGGCTTCAGGCGCACGTGAAGGCTGACGACATCGGAGGTGCTGAAGAATGCCTCCCGGCTATCCGCAACCCGGGCACCGTCGGCTAGGGCGCGGGCGCGACCGGCGTCAGACCCCCACCATTGCACCGTCATGCCGATCGCCTCGGCATAGGTTGCAACCGCACCCGCGATCCGGCCATATCCATACAGCCCCAAGGTCCGGCCGCGCAGGGTGCGCCCGACGCCCATCATCCAACCGCCCGACCGGATCGAAGCAACCTGCTGCGGGATTTGCCGATAGCTCGCCAAGATCAGCGCAAGGGTGAGTTCAGCCGCCGCATAGGATGGCGTGCCGGCGTGCATGTTGGAACAAAGCAGCACACCGTTCCGCGTGCAGGCGTCGACATCAATGTGAGGATAGACCGACCGCTGCGAGATCAGTTTCAGATTGGGCAACCGGTCGAGCAGGTCTGCCCCGATCTTGGTGCGCTCACGAAACAGCACCAGCGCCTCCGCCGCTTCGACACGAGCGGCGAGCTTGACCGGATCAGGCTCATGATCTGTCCAAACCGTAACATCGTGCCCCGCAAGCATGTTGAAACACGGCAAGCCACGGAGCGTGTCAAACCAGTCATCGAGAATATGAACTTTCATCGGCTTTCTATCCCAGCGTTCGGATCAGGACTGCGCGGCGTGGCAACGAATGGGGGCGCGTCCAATGCCTGAAGCGCGGCTGCCACGGCGCCGCGCTGTCCGATCAGATGGTTGTACTGAGCATCGCAACCGGACACCGGTGTCGGATACGCCCGTAGCTCGTTTTGAATGTCGGTGCGCGCCGCCATCAATGCCGCGCGGGCCGCCATCAGTTGGGTTTCATAGGACATATCACTCTCCTCAATTGTATACTATAGTACACAATTTGGAAATGAAACCCGAGACCGTCACAAAACAGCGCCGGGCACAAAGACGTCGCCCGCAGCTAACTTGCGCGCCGTTCGCACCAGCCCGGCTGAGATCATCTCGAACGCGGCGCCCTCCCGTCGGTAATCCATCACGACTTCCAGCACGCCCATTGGGTGCTCAAGAAGCACCGGCACCGGCCCGCGATCCGGCAAGTCAGCTAGCCCCGCGGCCACGGTACCCGGGCAGAGAAGGCAACACGCCATGCATTGCGATCCGGTGACGGCCAGGCTTGGATGCGTCGTCTTGGGCATGAGATATCGCGTCGACACCGAACCGCCATGCTGTGCCGGGGAGAACAGGCCGAATTTCGGGGTCACGGACGCCGAGACATCCCCCATGCCCATCCGCCGCCCGGCCTCAACCCGGATGGCTTCCATCTGCGCAAAGAAGCTCCGGTTTTCTTCCATGTCAGCGAAACTCTCCTGCCCGGTCAGGCCAAATGCCTCGGCCCGCGCCATGACCATCGGCATGGCGACATCCATGCAGCTGACGTCGATGCCGTCGATGTTGTCCGTTCGATTTCCGGTCGGGAACATGGAGCCTGTGGCGCCGCCGACCACATCCATGAAGTTCAACTCGACCGGAGCCGCTGTTCCCGGAACGCCGTCAATGGTCGCGGTGCCGGCATACGCCACTCCGCCATTTGGCGTTTGCACGCGCGCCAGCACACGCGCACCGGTGTTGACCGCACGGATACGGATTTCGGTGACATCGCCTTTCGGCTCCATCAACCCCAACTCAATCGACGCCGGGCCGACGCCGACCAGAATGTTCCCACATGTCGGCTTCAGATCGACAAGGCCATCTTCAACGCCCACCTGCGCAAAGAGATAATCAATGTCGGCCCACGCATCGTCAGACCGGCTGAGCATAGCCGTTTTGGTGGTCACCGCATTGCCGCCGCCGATCCCGTCGATGTTCAGAGGATTCCCGGACCCCACCATTGCCACCAACACACGTTTCAGCGCCTCTTCATCAGAAGGCAGGTCTGCCCGCCGCATGTAAGGGCCGCGTGAGGTGCCGCCGCGCATGAAGACGAAAGGAATGGCATGTTGGGTCATGGTGCGTCCTGCAATCTGGCCACAAGGGCCTTTGTGAAGTCTTTTGTACCGAGCGCGCCACCAACGTCGCGCGTCCGGGTCTTCTCATTCGAAAGACACTCTGCCAATGCCGCTTCTATCGCATTGGCTGCCCCGTCCTCCCCCAGATGCCGCAAAAGCATGGCGAGCGACAGGATCAGGGACGTCGGATTGGCCAGGTTCTGCCCCGCAATATCGGGGGCCGACCCGTGCTGTGCCTGGGCGGCGGCATGCTGGGGCCCGGCATTGAGTGAGCCGGCAAGTCCCAGTCCCCCACACAGCTCACTGGCAAGGTCGGACAGGATATCGCCGAACATGTTCGTCGTGATGAGCGTATCGAAGCGCTCAGGCGCGCGTACCAGAAGCGCAGCGGCCGCATCTACCAGGACCTCTTCATACGCCACCTGAGGGTAATCTTTCGCGACATCGCGCACCGTCTCCAGAAAGAGGCCATCAGACATCCGCATCACGTTCGCCTTGTGGATCACCGCGACCCATTTGGCCGGGCGCTCTGCCGCGATACGAAACCCGGCCTCGGCTATGCGACGGCTGCCGTGTTCCGTGATCCGTCGCATGGCCAGCGCAACACCGGGCACGGGCATGAACTCGCCCGGGCCTTCGTGCATGTTTCTGTCCGCATAAAAACCTTCAAGGTTTTCGCGGACCACGACGACGTCCATCTTGCGTCCGACAGGCGCATCGAGCCCGGCCCAGCGCTGCGCGGGCCGGATATTGGCGAAAAGATCAAGTTCGCGCCGCAGCACCCCGGATGGGTTCAAGCCACCCTCCTCGCGCGGCGGATACGCATTGTGCGACACGGGCCCAAGAAGAACGCCGTCGGCGTGACGGGCCGCCGCAATCACGTCAGCCGGGATGGTGCTCCCCGCCCGCTCCAGCGCTGTGAAACCGATCTCTCGCATCTGCACGGTCACAGCACGGCTGACCCGGGGACGCACGGCGTCCAGGACGTTGAGCGTGGCGCCCATAATCTCAGGCCCGATCCCGTCGCCGGGAAGAGCCAAAAGGGTCAAGTCAGAGGCCATGGCAGATCAACGTAGCTCTGCAAAAGGCCCGCCGGGAAATCCCGGTTCAGCAGCCCGGCCATACCGCAGATAAAGGCGATGCCCGCCGCAGTGTAGAGCCCGGCAATTGCCCAGCTGCGTCCGGCGCGGAACCGAATGAACCCAAAGAGGAAGAGCGCGAGAGCCAGAACAAAGCCCAGAAGACCTGTCAGGATCAAAAGCCCGGCAAACCATGCCAGCGTGCTCCATAATCCGAAGGCATTGTCTTCCGTGCTGTCGCTTTCACGGTCGGCAAAAAGGGCGTGCCCCTCATCGGCCAGCATCATTTGAACCAGCAGGATCAGACAGCCCACGATGGCCACGCCAGCGACAAACCGCGGGAAGACCCGGTCTGCGGCGGCATAATCCGGGATCATCGACGCGTTGACGAAGGCGACCAGCAGATAAGCGAGAACAGCCAGTAGGAAGATCATCGGTGCGCGTTTCTTGCCGGACGTCACGGCCCCTTCGGCCATGATCGTTTTCGCCTGCCGCAGGCCGACCACGACCGAGATTACAGTGATGATGATCAGAACGATCACGATGGGCGAGAAGATGTACTCGATGCCTTCACCAAACCCCTTGCGGAAGCGCGATTGCGCGATCTGCACCGCCTGGTTGGCATAGGTCTCCGCCGGGTTTGACAGCACGAACCCGATCAGGAAGGCCGGGCGCGACCAGTCAAACCGACGCATCAGGATACCCAGTAGCCCAATGGCGAAAAGCGCCACGAGGTCCATGATGTCCTGCCCCGATTGGAAGGCGGCGAAGGCGATGATCATGAACAGGAACGGCGCTAGCAATGCGAAGGGAATGGTCGTCAGCCGCGCAATCCCACCGGAGGCCGCGATACAGATCAGCGTGCCGACCACGTTCGCCATCGCCAGCAGCCAAACGATGGCATAGGTGATGTCGAGGTTGTTCTTGAGCATCGAGGGCCCGACCTCGATATTGCCCGAGCCAAGCAGTGCAATCGCCCCGATGAAGATCGCCATGGAGCCTGACCCCGGGATGCCGAACAGCAGCGTTGGGACGAGGCCCCCGCCCTCTTTCGCGTTGTTCGAGCTTTCCGGCCCGATCACGCCGCGCACTTCGCCCGAGCCGAAGTTCGACTTGTCCTTGCTGGATTGCACGGAATGCCCGTAAGCAATCCAGTCGACAACCGACCCGCCGAGCCCGGGGATCACCCCCACGACAACGCCGATGATCGAACAGCGCACCGAGAGCCAGATGTTCTTGAACCAGTCGCTGACGCCTTTCGCCCAACCGCCGCCAAGAGGCGAACGGTCCGAGATGCTTCGATCCTGACGCAGCAGCGCGACGATCTCGGGGATCGCGAAGATACCAAGGCCGACAATGACCAGTTTCAGCCCATCCACGAGGTACGGCATGTCATATGTGGCCATCCGCAACTCACCGGCGCTGTCCCCCTCGCCGATCGTTCCGATCATCATGCCAAGACCCGCTGCCACGATGCCCTTGATCGCCACGCGCCCGGCGAGGATACCGACCATCGACAGACCGAAGACAGTAATCATCAAAAGCTCAGGTGTCCGGAACTCCAGCACGATGGGCCGGGCGATCAGGATGAAGATCGTCAGAAAAGCGGCACCAACCAGCCCGCCAAAGAGCGATGAGGCAAAGGCCGCCGAGAGGGCACGGGCCGCCTCGCCTTTCTTGGCCATCGGGAAGCCGTCCAGAACCGTCGCCTGAGAGGCGGAGGACCCCGGAATGCCCATCAATACGGACGCGAACGTGTCCGAGGTCGGCACCACGGCGACCATGCCGATCATCAGAGCCAAGCCGAGGACCGGTTCCATCCCGAACATGAAAGGAAGAAGAAGCGACAGTCCGGCAATGCCGCCGAGACCCGGGAAGACCCCGATGCAAAGCCCCATGACAACACCAAGGACAAGGTACCCCAAGACGATGGGCTGAAAGATCAGACTGGCTGCGTCGTTGAGGGCAGGCAGGGCAAGCGAAAAGAATTCCATGGCCGGGTCGCTCCGGGCGCGGTTCGCTCAGGCCCGTTCCGGACCGGCACCGTACACCCAATTGTTGATTTTTCAATCGTTTGCGCGTTGCAGTTAATGCAATGTCAACCGAATCGCCAAACAATAAAGGGCGGTTGGGAGGGGGATGCTCTCAGATCAGCACATTAACCATCGTGAAATCCGGGGCAGCCTCGCCAAAGGCCGCCCCGTCTCAATTTTTAACCGTTGAGGTCGACGCCGTAGCGCTCTTTCAACCAATCGGTGACAAAGGTCTTTGCGCCATCCGGCACCTGCGTTGCGCTGGCTAGCGCACCTGTTGCCTCGTCACCCGTCATCTGCGGATAGACACCAAGACGACCGGAGGAGATCTCGGCAAAATCCGCCCGTGCCTTGATATCCTCAAAAGCCTTCGTGTAGGTCACCATGGCATCCGCGCTCGCGCCTGCGGGTAGGAAGACCATTTTCTGTGCCGGGAAGCCCGCCACGAAGAACGCCTTCCACGCATCCCACTTCTCACCGCTGGTTTCGCAACCCGGGGTCGCGTCACACACTTCCTTGAAGGTCGGCATATCTGGGAATGTTGGATCGCGGACGACGTTACCGTCGGCATCCAGCGCACCCCATGACATCATCGGGACAGCCGTGCCGGCTTCAATAAGCGGCGTCACGCCCGACAGGAACGACGAGGACGTTTGATAATCGATATTCGCTTCACCGCGCTCGAACATCAGGCGGCCGTCGCCGCGGCCCTTGATGCCGAAAACCGGCTCAACGTTCAGACCCAGCATTTCCCAGGCCAGAAGCGGCACGAGGTCGAGACGCGTGGCGCCCTGGCTGCCATAGATGAAATCCTCGCCTTGCAGCGCGCTGGCATCCATGCCGTCCATCTTGGCCGCAAGATCAGGCGGCAGGTAAGCGACGCCACCGGTCCCGGAGGCGAGCACGACATTCCAGTCATTGTATTCGTAGCGGACGCGCGGATCACCCAAGAGGTAAGGGAACTGCGTGGACCCGGACGAGCCAAAGATCAGCGTGCCGTCTTCATAGGTTTGTTCCTGGAACCAGTTTGCGCCCTTGGTAGACCCCGCGCCCGGCATGAACTTGACAACAACCGTGGGGTTGCCTGGCAGCGCCTCTGACAAGAGCGGTGCATAGAAGTTGGCCCATTTGGCCGAACCACCGGTTTCAGAGAACGGGATCACCCATTCGACGGTTTTGCCTTCGAGGCTGATGCCGTGGCCGCCCGCGCCGGCGTCGGTTGCAAATGTCGCTGCGGCAGCGGCCACAAGGCCGAGCGCCACGCGACGCGTGGTGTTCGTGATAGACATGTTTTTCCTCCCTAGAACGAAGTCCCAATGGTCTTCGCCCGAACATTATGACCGCTCTCCAGCGGCCGAACATGAATAACATGCCGTCCAAAGCTTGCATCAAGCCTTCATTGCCGCAAGATTTGCGCCCATGCGCATTGCCGTGGTGGAAGACAACGAAAGCCTGAGAAAGGGCATAACCTATCGTCTGGAAGACGAAGGTCACAGCGTGGACGCTTTGGAAGACGGTGCGCAGGCTGAAGACCATATCGCACAGGAAGACGTCGATCTCGTCGTGCTCGACATCAACCTGCCCGGCCAAACCGGCCTCGATGTTCTGCGGGCCATGCGCGCCCGCGGGGATCCCCGCCCCGTGATCTTGCTGACCGCCCGCGCCACAACCGAAGACCGTGTGCATGGGCTGGATGTGGGGGCGGATGATTATCTGGTCAAACCGTTCGCTATGGATGAACTAGTCGCGCGCATCCGGGCCCTCGGGCGGCGCAAGGCGGTAGCTCCGAGGCGCAGCATTGCGATCGGCGCGCTGACCCTCGACCTTGAACCGCTGCAACTCACGGCCGATGGCACGACACTTGATGTGCCACGCCGCGAGCTCACAGTGTTGGCCGGCCTGGCGGACATGCGCGGCGCACCCGTCAGCAAGGAACGCCTGCTTGACCTCGTTTATGGCAGCGGCAGCGAAACAGATGAGAGAGTCATCGAAGTTTACGTCTCACGGCTGCGCAAACGCCTCGCGGCGCATGGCGTTACGATCCGCGTGATGCGCGGTATCGGATACGCCCTTGTTGCGGAGGGGGCGTGACCCGCGCGCTTTCGCTCCGGTTGAGGCTGACGGCGATCATCCTTCTGCCGGTCATGCTTGTGGCCGGGATTGCCGGGCTCTGGCAGCTCGACAATGCCCGCAAGACCGCCGCGGATGTGTTTGACCGCAGCCTTTTGTCGGCGGCGCTCGCAGTCACCAATGACGTCGCAATTTCGGGCGGTGACGCGCTTTCGGCCGAGACACGGGATATCCTTGCCAGCACGTCTGGCGGACCGGTCTTCTATCATGTCTACGCGCCGGACGGGGTGATCGTGGCCGGCTATGCGACCCCGCCCGTTGGCATTCCACAGCCCCGCACAGAGGCTGCGGGCCCGATGTCGTTTCAAGCCACCTACCAGGGCCGCGATGTCAGCGGCGTCCGCGTGCAGACCCGCACGGAAATCGAAGGCTTCGCAGGCATCTTCACCACGACCGTCTGGCAGGATCAGAACGTACGATCTGCGTTCGTGCGTGATCTGGTCCTGCGGTCCTTCATTGTGATCACCGGTCTGATCACCGCACTAGCCTTGATCGTCTGGTTCGGCATCAGGCTGGGTTTGCGACCCCTGACGGATCTGGAAGACGCCATCGAAGCGCGATCCAGCGATGAACTCACAGCAATCCAGCGCGCGGTGCCACCCGAAGTCAGCGGGATCGTGGACACCCTCAACCGGTTGTTTGCGCAGGTGTCGCGCAGCATGACAGCGCAATCCGAGTTCATCGCAAATGCAGCGCATCAATTGAGGAACCCAATCGCGGGCGTGCTCTCGCTTGCCGAGGCCGTCGCGCATGCGCCGAACGAGAAGGCGGCAAAGGACCGGGCGCAGGACCTCTTGTCAGCGGCGCGAGAGACCGCCGATCTGGGCCAACAGCTTCTGATGCTCGAGCGGGCGGAGGCGCTTAGCCCTGCATCGGAGATGCGTCCGCTTGACCTCTCCGCGATGTTGCCGGATTGGACGGACGCCTTGCGCCAAACCCTTCCAACGCATGTGTCGCTTTCACTGATTGCGGAGGAACGGCTGCCCGCTATCGTCGGGGATGCCACAATGCTGCGCGAAGCTCTGGCCAATCTTGTCTCCAATGCCTGCGCGCATGGCGGGCCGGACCTGAGCGAAATCTCAGTGCAGGCAAAGGTGGAAGGACATGCTCTGGTCTTGTGCGTTGAAGACAACGGACAAGGCATTTCAGAAGACGACAGGGATCGCGCTTTGGAGCGGTTCACACGGCTGAGCGAGACGTCATCCAGCGGCCTTGGTCTTTCAATCGTACAAGCTATTGCATCGGCACATGGCGGATCGCTTCACCTGACATCCGCCGAGCCGGGTCTTCGCGCAGAACTTAGAATTCCAACAATCGCAGCAGACTAAGCCATCGCAATACTAACAGCGTTGGTGACGCCAAAACGACAAGCGAAAACGTAATAGCTAATCACTTGGACGCGCGCTGCTTGGTCTTGCGCGCCTCACGCGCGCCCATGCGCTTTTGCGCAACCCGCTCGTTTCGCGCCTGTACCTCACCGGCCCGGAAAGACGCCTCAACAAAGCTCAGATGGTCGTCCGCCGCAGTGGCCGCTGCCTCCGGGTCGCCCTGAAAAATAGCGTCCGCGATGGCCCGATGTTGCGCAAGCAGTTTGGCCCCCGTGCCATCGAGTGTTCGCAGGAAGCCTCTGTTGTAAAACACACCGCGCTGCGTCAGGTCGTAGATCGAGGCCATCATGTGAACCAGCATCGCGTTGTGGCTGGCCTCCACTATGGATGCGTGGAACCGGACATCCGCTTCCTGTGACGCCGCACTGTCGCCCGCCTCCTCGGCGTCTTCGAGAGCCTCCAATTGCGCCGCGATCCTTTGACGGTCCGTTTCAGTCGCCCGAATAGCCGCAAGGCGCGCCGCAAGGGCCTCCTGCGCGCGCCGGTATTCCAGGTAATCGAAGAACGCCCTGCCATGCCGCGCGTACAGGTCAATGAGCGCGGGCTCCATCGCCTGGCCCGTCAGCTGGGCGATAAACGTCCCCTCGCCATGGCGAACGTCAATCAGGTCGGCCTCCTCAAGGGACTTGAGCGCGTCGCGCACCTTTGGCCGCGATACGTTCAATTGCGCCGCAAGATCACGCTCAGATGGCAGTCGGTCACCCTCCTGCAGGATGCCCTGCACGATCAGGTCTTCGACTTGCTGCACCACGACATCTGCGATGGGTTCTGATTCGATTCTGTCAAAGATATGTGTTGATACGCTCATTTGCGCGCCTCTCCGAGAGGTAAACTCAGTGAACCATTGGGCCGTAGGATACACAAAAATTTAGTTTTTGTTAATGATTATTATGGATTTAGAAGCATATTGATCTGGATCAAATTGAAACCTCTCAACTCTCTATATAAACGAGGTCACCAGAGGTAAATTGACTTTACCTCCTGTGGGCCGCCTGTGCGGCCGGGATTTTGAGGAGGAACACATGAAATCCATTATCACCAGCATCGCGCTTGCCGCAGCGATGGTTGCCACACCTGCACTCGCCAAGGACAAGCTCCTGCTGAAGACGCCGGTCGCGTTCTCGACGGCTCTGCCGGGCCTTGGAACGCCGATCCCGCGCGTCGCGGATGAAGTGGCAGTCATGTCGGGCGGAACGCTCAAGATGAAAGTCTATGAGCCGGGCAAGCTCGTCCCTGCGTTCGAAATCCTCGACGCCGTGTCGTCGGGCAAGATCAACTCGGGCTACACCACCGCTGGCTACTGGGCCGGTAAGATCCCCGCCGCGCCGCTCTTCTCGGCTGTGCCCTTCGGCCCGGAAGCGGGCGAATACATGGCGTGGATGTATTACGGTGACGGCCTGTCGCTTTATCAACGCATGTACGACGAAGCGGGCTACAACGTGAAGGTTCTGCCCTGCGCCGTAATCGCCCCCGAAACGTCCGGTTGGTTCGCGAAAGAGATCAACTCACCGGAAGACCTGAAGGGCCTGAAAATGCGCTTCTTCGGCCTTGGCGGCAAAGTCATGGAAAAGCTCGGCGTCGCCACGTCGCTGCTGCCCGGTGGTGAAATCTTCCCCGCCTTGGAAAAAGGCGCGATTGACGCGACCGAATTCTCGATGCCGGCCATCGACCAGCGTTTGGGCTTCCATAAGGTGGTCAAGTACAACTACTTCCCCGGCTGGCACCAGCAGGCAACTGTCTTTGAACTGCTGATCAACAAGGACGTCTGGAACGAAGCCTCCGAACAGCACAGAGCTGTGCTGACGTCAGCTTGCAAGGCATCCATGGCCGACAGTTTTGCCGAGGCGAAGCCTCTCAATTCGAAGCTTTGCAGAAGAACATTGAGGAAAACGGTGTCCAGATCCGCAAGTGGTCGCCTGAGATGCTCGAAGTCTTCCGCTCAACCTGGGAAGAAGTGGCCGCTGAAGAAAGCGCCAAAGACCCCTTCTTCAAGGAAGTCTACGACAACATGATGACGTTCCGCGCCCAGTATGACCTTTGGGAACAGAACGCCTTCCTACCGCGTGTGAACTAACCTCCCTGAGTGACACGCATAAGGGTGCGCCGGAGTGATCTCCCTGGTCCGGCGCACCCTCAAACGACAACTCTCGCGAAAATTGATCTGAGACAAGGCGCTCGCCCGACGGCTGATGAATTGTGCCGTTAACGGAGGAAGAACAATGACCATGCAGCCAGAATATCACGGTGATGTTGCCGAAACATACGAAGAGCTCATCGAACATCCGGATCGCGACACGCAAGCCGCCGCTGTTTTCCTCGACAAACTGATCAAAGGCATCGGCCATGTGGTGATGATCGCGAACCTGCTCTTGATCGCGGCCATCGTTTCCCAGGTCGTCATGCGCTATGCGATGAACCTGAACTTCCCGAAGCTCGATGAGCTTCAGTGGCATTTCTACGGGCTGGTGACCATGTTCGGTGTGTCTTACGCGCTGGTGACTGACAGCCACGTCCGGGTTGACCTTCTGCACATGCAACTCTCACGCCGCGCCCAGCGCGTGGTCGAGATGTTTGGCATCCTTTTCCTGCTGGCCCCGTTCATCTATCTGATGATCGATCAGGGTTATGACTACTTCTACGAAAGCTTCCGCGTCGACGAAGGCTCCTCCAGCGCCACCGGCTTGCCGAACCTCTGGATCTTCAAATCCGTCATTCCACTCAGTTTCGTGCTCCTCGGCCTCGCCGCGATTGCCCGCCTGCTGCACGACGCTCATGCTCTGCTGCAAGACCGCCCCGAGGAACGCGAAGGCAAATCCATCCTGTTGGTCGCGTCTGTCTTCGCTGCGACTATGGCCGTGGCCTGGGTTCTGAAGTTCACGGTCGAGACGACCGAGGAAATGATGGTCATGGGCATGTTCATGACCTTTATCGGGCTCTTGTTCACCGGCTTCCCTGTGGCCTGGACGTTGGCCGGGACCGGCATGATCTTTGGGACCGCCGCGTATCTGTTCGACAATGACCTGATGCTCTGGACCGGGCTGGAAAGCACGTTCACCGGCCTTGACTACCTGACGCTTGGTGCTGTTGTGAACCGCGTCTATGCGACCATGTCGAACGCGGTTCTGGTCGCTCTGCCGATGTTCATCTTTATGGGCCTGATGCTGGATGAGAGCGGCGTGGCAGAGCGGCTAATGACGGCCATGACGCGCCTCTTCGGCACAGTCCGCGGCGGGCTCGCTATCACGGTCACTTTGATCGGTATCGTGCTCGCCGCGTCGACCGGGATCGTCGGTGCGTCTGTCGTGTTGCTCGGTGTGCTCAGCCTGCCGACCATGATGCAGAACAAGTACTCCAAGACACTGGCCACCGGCACCATCGCCGCCTCCGGCACGCTTGGCATCCTGATCCCGCCGTCGATCATGCTGGTCATCATGGCCGACCAGATGGCCCTTTCCGTGGGTGACCTCTTCATGGCTGCGATGCTGCCAGGGGTTCTACTGGGGACACTCTACCTCGGCTACATCTTCATCATGGCCCAACTCAATCGCGAGGCTGCTCCGGTTCCCGACGGCGCGAAAGCACCGGACTGGGACGCTGTGAAAGACGTGATGATCGCCGTCCTGCCGCCGCTTGGCCTGATCCTGGCCGTGCTCGGCTCAATCTTCGCGGGCATCACGACACCCACCGAAGCCTCCGGCGTTGGTGCCATCGGCGCCACCCTGCTGGCGATCCTCTATCGCCAGCTCACCTGGACCAAAGTGTGGAACGTCTGCAAGGCGACCTTCAACACCACCGCCTATATCTTTGCCATCTTCCTTGGCGCGACGGTCTTCTCCTTCGTGCTGCGGGAACTGGGCGGGGATGAGTTCATTGAACACCTGATCGGTTCCACCGGCCTTGGCGCCAGCGGCACGATAATCTTCATCCTGTTCATCTGCTTCCTGCTCGGGTTCTTCCTCGACTGGATCGAGATCACACTGATCGTCCTGCCGCTGATGGGCCCGATCGTCATGGGCCTCGACCTTGGCATCCCGGGCTTCGGCCTCGATGAACCGGCGCTGATCTGGTTCGTGATCCTCGTGGCCGTGACGCTGCAAACCAGCTTCCTGACACCGCCTGTGGGCTTCAGCCTGTTCTACCTCAAAGGCGTTTGCCCGCCGGATGTGAAGCTGACCGACATCTACAAAGGCGTTGTCCCCTTCGTCTTCCTACAGCTTCTCTGCCTCGCCCTGGTCTTCATGTGGCCTGCGCTGGCCACCTGGCTTCCATCGGCAGCGTATTAAGGACGAGATCGATGCAGAACGCAGACCTCATCCAAACCTTCCAAGATATCGTGGGGCGGCGCCATGTGCTGACCGGCCCACGGGCGACAGAGCGCTACCGCAAAGGGTTCCGTTCGGGCGAAGGCGACGCCATCGCGGTGGTTGTCCCCGGTTCGCTGGTCGAGATGTGGAAGGTTCTCAAGGCGTGTGTCGATGCGGACAAAATCCTGATCATGCAGGCCGCAAATACCGGACTGACCGAAGGCTCGACCCCCAAAGGCACATATGACCGCGAGGTTGTGATCCTCTCGACCCTCCGGATGGACAAAGTCCACCTACTGCAAGACGGCGAACAATTCGTCAGCCTGCCCGGTGGCACGCTCTTCCAATTGGAAAAGTTGCTGAATCCGCTGGGCCGCGAGCCGCATTCGGTGATTGGATCGTCTTGCATCGGCGCCTCGATCCTCGGCGGCGTCTGCAACAACTCCGGCGGCTCCCTTGTGCGCCGTGGCCCCGTTTATACTGAGCTTTCCTGTTATGCCGAAGTGACGGAGGAGGGCGAGCTGCGGCTTGTCAATCACCTCGGCATAGACCTCGGCGAGACGCCCGAAGAGATTCTCGGGCGTCTCGACCGGGGGGATATTCCGCAGGACACCGTGCGCTCCGACCAAGGCGCGGCCAGCCAGGATGGCTATGCGGCGAAGGTTGTTGACGTCGAAGCCGATAGCCCTGCCCGCTACAACGCTGATCCCGAGGGGCTTTATGAGGCCTCCGGTTGCGCGGGCAAACTCGCCGTCTTCGCCGTGCGCCTTGACAGCTTCCCGACCGAGACCGATCAGAAGGTCTACTATATCGGCACCAATAGCGTCGATGCACTCACTGCACTCCGCCGCAAGCTGTTGCGCGATCTGCCGGAGCTGCCGATCAGTGGGGAGTATCTGCACCGCGAATGTTTCGACATTGCCCGTACCTATGGCAAAGACACGGTCTTGATGATCCACTGGCTCGGCACGGATTGGCTGCCGAAGATTTTTGCTCTGAAAGGGGCGCTGGATGCCAGACTGAACAAGCTTCCTTTCCTGCCGAAGAACCTGGTCGACCGCTTTATGCAAGTGGCGTCGCGACTTGTGCCCGAAGCCCTTCCCAAGCGCATGATGGCCTTCCGGCAGAAGTATGAGCACCACCTGATCCTCAAGGTGTCGGGCTCTACCGCCAAAGCGACTGAAGCGATCCTGAACGAGACAGTTGGGAATGAAGGTTGGTTCCTTTGCGACGCCCATGAGGGCAAAATCGCTGGCCTTCACCGCTTTGCCGCGGCCGGCGCCGCCATCCGGATGCAGGCTGTGCGCCCGAACGAGATTGAAGACACAATCGCACTCGACATCGCGCTGAAGCGAAACGACCGAGACTGGTTCGAAACGCTGCCAGAGGACATCGAGCGCGATCTGGTTGCCAAACTCTATTACGGCCACTTCCTGTGCCATGTTTTCCATCAGGACTACGCCGTGAAGAAGGGCGTCGATCCGAAAGCCCTCAAGGCGCGCATGCTGGCCTTGCTCGACACGCGCGGCGCGGAATACCCGGCCGAGCACAATGTCGGTCACCTTTACGCTGCCAAACCCGCATTGGCCGAACATTATCAGACACTTGATCCCACCAATTCATTCAATCCCGGCATCGGGAAAACCTCTCGCGAAAAGTACTACGGCGCAGCTTACGGAACCTCTCAAGCGCACAAGACAGCAGCGGAGTAACCGGCCGGATAAGGAGCACGGTAGATGTTTCAAATCAGACTCTACGGACGCGGCGGACAGGGCGTCGTAACCGGAGCGGAAATGCTGGCAAGCGCCGGTTTTTTGTGAGGGAAGGTATGCCCATGCCTTCCCTGCCTTTGTGTCAGAACGCATCGGGGCGCCTATCGTTTCCTTCTGTCGTCTCGATGAGAGGGAGGTCTTGGATCGCACCCCCGTGGACGAACCCGATTGCATCATCCTGATGGACCCAACGCTTCTTGACACCGCAAACGTGTTTCAGGGCCTGAAGCGCAAGGGTTTTGTCCTTATCAATTCGTCCAAATCCTGGGACGCGTTGCGCATCTCCTCTCACGTTGCGCACTTGCCCGCGGGGCATGTGGTCGGCTTGAATGCCAACGGGCTCGCCCGTCAGCATATTGGTCAAGCCATACCAAACTCAGCCCTTCTGGGCGCCTTCGCCGCCATAACGAAGGAAATTCACCTTGATGCGTTAGAAAGCGCGATCTCTGCAAAATTCGGTGGCCGAATGGCTGCCGGGAACATCGTCGCAGCCCGGGCGGCCCATGCGGCGACACATCGACAACATCTTGTGAGCGCCTGACAAGCGAGGATCGGTCGCGTCAGGCCCGCAGGTATTTGCCCAATGCAGCCTCTACGCCCTCCGCCCAAATGAGGGAAAGCCAGGCCTCGAACGTCTCGACGAAAGTTACGTTTTGCACCAGGTCGCCGTAGATACTTTCTTGTTCCAACCACGCGCGCGGGCTTGATTTTGCGCGTAATGCGGCAGCATTCAAGCTGTCCCAGTCAGGATCGTTCGGCGCAATGACAGAGCCATCCTCGCGCGTGCCCACACACATCCGTGCCCAGAGCGCTTCGACCAATGAGATCCCTTCGATCGGTCCACCAGCGGCCACGGCATCCCGCAGGATCGGCAGCACAAACCCCGTGTGGCGCGATGCACCATCGAACGCAACCCGGCGCGTCGTATCCTTGATCGCCGGGTTTGCGAAACGCTGCTTGATGAGGTCTGCGTAGCTTTGCGGCGACATACCCGGCACGGGGTCAACATAGGGAACAATCTCGTTCCGTTGCACTTTGTCAAAGAAAGCGGCGATGAGATCATGGGCCATGCAGTCTGCAATTGTCGCACACTGCAAGAGTTCACCCGCATTCGCCAATACCTGATGACCTGCGTTGAGAATACGGATCTTCATCGCCTCATAGATATGCACGTTATCAGTAACGATGGCACCGGCGCGTTCCCATGCGGGTCGACCCGCGCAGAAGTCATCTTCGATGACCCATTGCCTGAAATTTTCGTGGGTCACGGGCACTGAGTCATCAATCCCAAAAGCGCGCGCGGCGGCAATCTCGTCGGGACCCGTCGCCGGGACGATACAGTCAACCATCGAGTTCGGGAAACTGCACTGGTCATCAATCCAGTCGGCAAGGTCAGGGTCAATCCGTTGGGCGAGAGACACCACCGTCTGTCGCGCAAAATCACCGTTGCCCTGAAGGTTGTCGCAGCTCTGAATGGTGATCGGACCCAGACCCTCTCTGCGGCGGATCGACAGTGCGGCAATGATTGCGCCAAAGGCAGAGACCGGCGCGTCCGGGCGCGCCACATCATGCACCATATCAGGGTGCTCGGCATCGAAGGCGCCGGTGGCGGGGTGCACGAAGTACCCCCCTTCTGTCACCGTCAGCGACACGATCCGCGTCCCGGGTGCGGCGATCTGAGTGATCAGTGCCGCGTTGTCTTCCATGACGGGGACGAAACCAATCATAGACCCGATCACTTCGGCCGAACTGCCCTCCGGCCCGAGCTCAATCAGGGTTGTCAAACAGTCCTGAGCCAGGAGTTTCTCACGCATCTTCGCATCACCAGGCCGGACACCGGCGCCCATGATCGCCCAATCATGCGCCTCGCCCGCCTGCATGAGACGATGCAGATACCACGCCTGATGCGCGCGATGAAAATTTCCAACACCGATGTGGACGATCCCGTGCGAAAGCGCTTCGCGCTTGTAATCAGGGCGCGTCACCTCTGCCGGAAGTTCCGAGAGAGTGTCCAGGCCAAGAGGAACAACCGACGGTTGGGTCGTATCCCGCATCAACTCATCCATTGTCCGCCGTCCACGTTGTAAGTCTGCGCAACGATGTAATTGGCTTCATCGGACGCAAGAAAAACCGCCATACCTGTCAAGTCTTCTGCCACGCCCATGCGCCCAAACGGAACCCCTGCTCCGACTTCGCGCTTCTTTTGTCCCGGTGCCTTTCCTTCGTATTTGGCAAAGAACGCATCCACACCAACCCAGTGCTCACCGTCAACAACCCCGGGCGAGATCGCATTCACATTGATCCCGTGCTTGATCAAGGCGAGACCGGCGGACTGGGTCAAGCTGATGACCGCTGCCTTTGTCGCGCAATACACCGCCACCAACGGCTCGCCCCTGCGCCCGGCCTGGCTAGCCATATTGATGATCTTCCCACCCGTTCCGCGTTCAATCATGTGGCGCGCGCCGGCTTGCATGGTGAAAAGCGTACCGCCGACATTGATATCGAAGACACGCACGTAGTCTTCGCGTGTGATCTCCGTCAACGGCGCGGCGGTAAAAAGCGCCGCATTGTTGATGAGGATGTCGATGCCGCCGACCCGCTCAACAGCGGTGGAAAAAGCGCTGTCGATGCTCTCTTGAGACGTCACGTCCATCTCTACGGCAACGGCGTCGTGGCCGATGGCCTCAGCTGTTGCCCGTGCACCTTCAAGATTTATGTCCGCAATAACGACCTTGGCGCCTTCTCGCACATAGGCTTCGGCAAAGGCACGGCCAATTCCGCGCGCACCGCCAGTTATCAGGGCGGTTTTGCCGTCAAGACGCCTCATGCGATCCGCAAACCCTGCGCATCAAACCGGTGGATCAAGTCGCCGCGAGGTGCCAGGTTGATCTCATCTCCGTGCTTGAGATTGATCTCGCCCGTTGCGCGCACTGTCAGTGTTTCTGCCAAACCGGTGTCATGGATGTGGAAGAACGTGTCCGACCCGAGATGCTCAGCCACACCGACCTTGCCGGACCAGGCTCCCTCCGCGCTGACCTCGATGTGCTCTGGCCGGATGCCAATGGTGTGCGCATCGTGCTTTGCCGCCTCGGCCCCTTCGATGAAGTTCATCTTCGGCGACCCGATAAACCCTGCGACAAACAGGTTGCGAGGGCTCCGGTAAAGCTCAAGTGGGCTGCCGACCTGCTCGATATTGCCTGCGCGCAAGACGACGATCTTGTCCGCCATCGTCATGGCCTCCACCTGATCGTGCGTTACGTAGATCATTGTCGTCTCAAGCCGCGTGTGCAACTCGCTGATCTCCAGCCGCATGCCTACGCGCAACGCGGCGTCGAGGTTTGACAGCGGTTCGTCGAACAAGAACGCCGACGGCTCGCGCACAATGGCGCGCCCAATGGCCACACGTTGCCGCTGCCCCCCTGACAATTGACCCGGACGACGGTCCAGATAGTCGGTCAGGTTCAGGGCGGCAGCGGCCTGCTCGATACGGCGGTTTTGTTCGTCCTCGGGAATTTTCGCCATACGCATGGGGAAGGCGATATTCTTGCGCACCGACATATGCGGGTAGAGCGCGTAAGACTGGAACACCATGGCCAGACCGCGCTTGGCGGGTGGGACGGTGCTAACATCCTGTCCGTCGATTTTGATGGTCCCTGAGGAGATATCCTCAAGCCCCGCAATCAAGCGCAGCAAAGTCGACTTGCCGCAACCCGACGGGCCAACAAAGACAGTGAACTCCCCATCTTCAATCGTCAGGTCCAGCGGCGGAATGACTTCCACGTCACCGAAGCTTTTGGTCACTTTTTCAAGGCTGATCTGTCCCATGTGTTCGGTTCCCTACTTGACCGCGCCAAAGGTGAGGCCGCGTACGAGTTGTTTCTGGCTGAACCAGCCAAGGATGAGGATCGGTGCGATGGCCATGGTTGAGGCCGCGCTGAGTTTTGCGAAGAACAGGCCTTCGGGGCTTGAATAGCTCGCAATGAACGCTGTCAAAGGTGCGGCATTGACCGCAGTCAGGTTGAGCGTCCAGAAAGCTTCGTTCCAGGCCAGGATGAAATTCAGAAGGATGGTCGAGGCGATGCCAGGTACGGCCATGGGGGTGAGAACATACAGGATTTCTTCCCTCAGGCTCGCGCCGTCCATGCGCGCCGCTTCAAGAATTTCGCCGGGGATCTCGCGGAAATAGGTGTAAAGCATCCAGACGATGATCGGCAGGTTGATCAACATAATGACCACGACAAGACCCGCGCGACTATCGAGCAACCCCAGTTGAATGA
>JBCBBB010000050.1:0-19640 GCA_038532095.1 Pseudomonadota bacterium | reverse complement strand
GGTGGTCGGGCGCGTGCGGCCTGTGTCGAAGTCCGGACCTTCGACCACCACGCGCACCTCCTGATCCGTCTCGGCGCTGGCAAGCAGTTCCATCGCGGCAGGCCCAGTGGCGGATTGATAGCGCGGGCTCACCTGATCGAGGAAGAAATCCGGTCGGAACAGCATGAAGGCAATGAAGAGAAGCGCGACGGTTTCCCAAAGTCGGTTCTTGGCAATGAAATAGCCTTGGGTGGCCGCCGCGAAAAGCAACATCGCGATGAGCGATATGAAGAAGATCAGCACGGCCTTTGCCAGCCCGACATCGATCAAAAGGAGGTCGGTGTTGAAGATGAACAGGAACGGCAGAAGCGCGGTGCGGATGTCATAGGCAAAGCCCTGCACACCGGTCTGGATCGGATCGCCCCGACTGATGGCCGCCGCCGCGTAGGCGGCAAGACCCACGGGCGGCGTGTCATCCGCCAATATCCCGAAGTAGAACACGAAGAGGTGCACGGCGATCAGCGGGAAGATATAGCCCGCGGTCGCACCGACGGAGATGATCACCGGGGCCATCAGCGACGAGACCACGATGTAGTTGGCGGTCGTAGGCAGACCCATCCCGAGGATCAGGGACATCACAGCGACGAGGATCAGCAGGATCCAGATGTTGCCGCCCGCAATCACCTCGACCACCTGACCGATGACCTGATGCGCGCCCGTCAGGCTGATGGTGCCAACGATGATACCCGCGGCACCCGTGGCGACACCGATGCCGATCATGTTGCGGGCACCGAGGATCAGGCCGTCGATGAAATCTTTCCAGCCTTGTGTGGTGGCGGAGCCGAAGCCTTCGCCGCGGAACATGGCTTTCAGTGGGCGGTGCGTGAGCGCCACCACGATCATGAAGATCGTCGCCCAGAAGGCGGAGAGCGACGGAGAAAGCCGGTCGAGGTTTTCGGTTCGCACCATCAGGTTCCAGACGAGAATGAAGATCGGCAGTGCGAAGTAGGCGCCACCCAGCAGTGTCGGTGTCAGGCGCGGTGCTTCGAGCGGTCCGTCTGGGTCGTCCATCGCGACATCGGGGTAACGGGAGGCGAGGAACACAAGGACAAGGTAGAGAACACCCACGATTGCCACGGCACCGTAAACGCTTTCCGCCATGAAGCCGTCGAGCAATGTGCGCAGGCCGATCATGGCGAAGGTGCAGAGGCCAAGGAAGATAAAGCCCGACAGGAACAGGATCAGGATCAGCGCCGGGCCAATGTGGCGACCCGCTTTCTTCAGACCCTGCATCTGCATCTTCAGCGCTTCGAGGTGCACAATGTAAAGAAGCGCGATGTAGGAAATGACCGCGGGCAGGAAGGCGTGTTTGACCACGTCGATGTAAGGGATGTTCACGTACTCGACCATCAGGAACGCGGCTGCGCCCATCACGGGCGGTGTGAGTTGTCCGTTGGTGGAGGAGGCCACTTCCACTGCACCGGCTTTCTCAGCCGGGAAGCCAATGCGTTTCATCAGCGGGATGGTGAACGTACCGGTGGTGACGGTGTTGGAGATCGAGGAACCGGAGATCATGCCGGTCAACATCGAGGACAGGACGGAGGCTTTCGCTGGACCGCCGCGCAGCGCGCCGAGGAGTGCCACGGCGCATTTGATGAACCACGACCCGCCTCCGGCCCGGTCGAGCAACGCTCCAAACAGCACAAAGAGGAAGATCATGGAGGTCGAGACGCCGAGTGCCACGCCGAAGACGCCCTCGGTCTGCATCCAGTAATGCCCCAGCGCCTTGGAGAAGGACGCGCCGCCATAATTGGTGATCTCTCGCGCCCATTCGGAGTAGCCACCAAAGAAGGCAAAGGCGATGAAGGCACTGGCAATGATGACCAGCGGCAGGCCCAGCGAGCGGTAGACGGCGACCATCAAGACGAACATGCCGATGGAGGACATGACAATGTCGGATGTGCTCCAAAGGCCCGGTCGGTCGGCAATCTGGAAGCGGAAGACAATCAGATACAAACAGGACGCCACCCCAAGGATCACCAAAACCCAGTCATATGCGGGAATGCGGTTCTTGGGTGATGATTTGAAAAGCGGAAAGGCCAGCGTTGCCAGCATGATCGCAAAAGCGAGGTGCACGAAGCGCGCTTGCGCCACGATGTTGGCGAAGATGCTCATGCCCGTTGCCTGGGCCACGATGCCCGGCAGCTTTGATGCGATATAGAGCTGGAAGAGCGACCAGGCGATACAGGTGCCTATGATGAGGTTGGCCTGCCAGGCCGCCGACGGGTTGCGCGCGCCGGTATCGGCCTCGGCCACCAGATCATCGGCGGATTGATCGACTGTTGCTTGATCACTCATGTGGTTCCCTCACCCGCTGGCTTTTCACCTTTCTGTTACGCTGCGCGGGAATGGGGGCGACTGGCAAGGAGAAATTTCACAACGCGTTTTCATAAGCGCCGCTTACGGAAGATGCTTTTTGATCAAGCGTCTTGCTGCCTTCTGCTCAAAATCAACGCGCGGCGCCAATGTAGCCGGTGTTGATGTTCAGCCCGTCCTTGCGTCGGTGCGAGCAGCCAGTGGCTAGCTGGTCAGACCAAGGCCGTGCAACGCGGCTTCACCGCAGGCCACATCCTCCGGCCCGGTGGCGCCGGACACCCCGATTGCACCGATGAGCCGACCCTTTTCACGGATCGGCAACCCACCTTCCCAGGCGCAAAAGCGGTCGCGATTTTGCAGGCCCATTGCAAGGTCCGCAGCCGACGACATCCGCTCGTAAAACGCTTTTGTCGACCTGCCCATGGTCGCGGTATAGGCCTTGTCGCTCGCAATATCGAGGATTGCGGGCGATACGCCATCCATGCGGCCGGAAGCGACGACAGCGCCCCAGGGATCAAGCACCACAACCGCAACGCGCCACCCGTTGGCTTCTGCGTGCGCCATGGCGCTGTCGATCAGGCTGCGCCCGGCATCGTAGGAAACAACGGGAACATCATGTGTGGCTGTGGTCATCAATCGGGTCTTTCTTGTTAGACTGCGTGATCTTCGCGGATCATGTCCGCCGCCTTTTCCGCGATCATGATCGTCGCCGCATTGGTGTTTGACGAAATCACGCGCGGCATGATGGACGCATCGACGACGCGAAGGCCCTCGATGCCGTTGAACGCCAAACGGGGCGTGACCACGGCCGTATCATCACTGCCCATCCGGCAGGTGCCCGCCGGATGGTGATCGGTTTTGGCGGTGGCGTTGGCGTAGTTGATATAGTCCTGATCGGTCTTCACATCCGGCCCGGGCACAACGACGCGGCGGACGTATTTCGCCATCGGTTCCGAGGAGAGAATGTCTTTGGCCAGCTTCAACCCGCGAATGGCCATCTCGCGGTCATGCGGGTCGGACCAGTAGTTCGGATCGATCAAGGGCGCGTCCGTTGGATCGCTTGACGCCAACCGCACCGTTCCCCGCGAGCGGGGCCGCATATAGGCCGAGTTCAGTGTTACGCCGATTCCGATCTTGGCGATGCCCGCCTCGATTCCGGAGCCAAGCCCCATGTGAAACTGGATGTCCGGGGAGCGTGCGCCTTCTTCCACGTACCAAAACCCGCCGGTCTCAAAGAGGCTGGAGGCCACCGGGCCGCGTCGTGTGGCGAGGTATCTGATACCGGCGAGGGTGGCCCAAAACGGGCTGGCGTATTTGTCATAGGTATGATCCCCGGTGCATTCGGCAATCACGCTGAGATCGAGGTGGTCTTGCAGGTTCGCGCCAACCTCCGGCTGGTCCAGCACAACATCGATGCCGTGGCCCTGCACATGATCGGCGGGACCAATCCCCGAAAGCATCAGCAGCTTGGGCGAGCCAATACTGCCCGAGGAGACGATCACCTCTGTACTTGCGCTCACCGTTGTTTCGCCGCCTGCTTCGGCCAGAACAACACCTGTCGCCCGACCCTTTTCGATCTGAAGGCGCAACACCTGCGCATTGTAGTGCACAGTCAGGTTTGATCGGGACAGCGCGGGTTTGAGAAACGCCATCGCAGCAGAGGATCGCCGACCGTTCCATTGGGTCACCTGATAAAACCCGACGCCGTCTTGCGTCTCACCGGTGAGGTCCGGGTTGCGTGGGATGCCGAACGCGGCAGCGCCTTCGAAGAACGCGTCGCAAATCGGCAAGGTCGCGCGCGGCTGCGAGACGCCGAGACTGCCGCCTTGACCGTGGTATCGGTTGCTATGGGTATCGTTGCGCTCGGACTTGCGGAAGTACGGCAAGACGTCTTCATAGGACCAGCCGACACAGCCAAGCTGACGCCACTCGTCATAGTCAAGCGCATTGCCCCGCGTGTAGACCATCGCGTTGACCGACGACCCGCCGCCAATCACTTTGGCCTGAGTGTAGACCAGGACCCGGCCGTCCATGTGCTTTTGCGGAACGGTGGAAAACCCCCAGCTTCCGATGCCCTTGGTCATCTTCGCGAAGCCTGCGGGCATATGATAATACGGGTGCCTGTCGCGCCCCCCTGCCTCGATCAGGCAGACGGATGTGTCGGGGTTCTCGGATAGTCTGGCCGCCAGAACGCACCCTGCCGATCCACCGCCGACAATGACGAAATCATAGCCTTGGGCCATCGCCGCGCTGCCCCCCCTTTTGGTCTACACGATCCGGTCTTCCGTCTTGGGATCGAAGAAGACCGCCTTCTCCATGTTAACCGCAAATTCGCTGGGTTGTCCCGGGGAAGCGTCCGTGTCGGCGCGCATCCGGGCGATGCATTCGACGCCCGCGATGGTGGTTGAGACGAAGGTGTCAGAGCCCGCCGGTTCCGTGACATTCACAATGTTCGAGAACCGCTCCACATGGGTTGAGCGCTGATCGGCGCCTTCGACATCTGTCAGCGCCTCGGGCCGGATGCCCATGGTGATGCTCTGGCCTGCATAACCGCGGAGCGCATCGCTTGGCTGAGAGGTGGTCAGTCTGACGGAATCGCCGCTGTTGCCGGTGAGTTCCGCTATCAGGTTATCGCCATCCGCCATCAACTTGACGGGCACGAGGTTCATGGAGGGCGATCCCATGAAGGTCGCGACGAACAGGTTGGCGGGCGTGTCATAGATCTCTTTCGGCGTACCAAGTTGCTGGACGTAGCCGCCATTCATCACCGCGATCCGCGTGGAGAGCGTCAGCGCCTCGATCTGGTCGTGGGTGACATAGACGATTGTCGTACCGAGGTTCTGGTGCAGCTTCTTGATCTCCGTCCGCATGTCGACGCGGAGTTTCGCGTCGAGGTTCGAAAGCGGTTCATCGAAGAGGAAGACATCCGGGTTCCGCACCAGCGCACGGCCCATCGCAACACGCTGTCGCTGACCACCGGACAACTGGCCGGGCTTGCGGTCGAGCAGTTGTTCGATCTGCAAAAGCTTGGCCACATCGGCCATCGCGGTGTCGCGCTCCGGCTTTGGGACGCCGTGCATTTCAAGCCCGAAGGTGATGTTTTGCCCGACGGTCATGTTGGGGTAGAGCGCATAGGACTGGAACACCATCGCGATGTTGCGCTTGGAAGGGTGCACCCCGTTCATCACCTGATCCTTGATCCGGATTTCTCCGCTGGTGATATCTTCCAGACCTGCAATCATGTTCAGAAGGGTGGACTTGCCGCAGCCCGATGGACCGACAAGCACAAGAAACTCGCCTTCTTCCACGGCGATGTCGACCTTATGCAAAACCTCGACGGCTCCGTAAGATTTCGTGGCGTTGTCGATATCGAGAAAGCCCATGGGATCAATCCTCCGGATTGGTCGGCGCGGTCCTTCGCCCCCGCGCGTTCAGCATTTGAAACGCGCCTCTGGCGCCTTTCATATTGTTATACAAAACCATGCCTCACCCTTTCACGCTGCCTGCCATCAGACCGCGCACGAAGTAGCGGCCCGCGACGATGTAGACGAGAAGTGTGGGAAGCGCGGCGAGGATCGCGCCCGCAAAGTGGACGTTGTATTCCTTCACCCCGGTCGACGATTGCACGAGGTTGTTCAGCGCCACGGTCATGGGCGCGCCATCTCCGCTGGCGAAGGACGCCCCGAAGAGGAAGTCGTTCCAGATGTTGGTGAACTGCCAAATGATACAGACGACCGAGATCGGACCGGAGGACGGCAACAGGATGCGCCAGAAGATGCGGAAAAACCCTGCCCCGTCGATCTGCGCCGCCCGCACAAGCTCGGTCGGGAACACGGCGTAGTAGTTCCGGAAGTAGAGGGTCGAGAACCCGATCCCGTAGACGAGATGCACCAGTACCAATCCGGCGGTCGTTCCAGCCAACCCCAGCGTTCCAAGCACCGCTGCCATCGGGATCAGCACGATCTGGAAGGGAATGAAACAGGCGAAGAGCATCAGGCCGAAGAGGATGGTATCGCCCTTGAAGCGCCATTTCGTTAGCACATAGCCGTTGAGCGCACCCAGCACGGTCGAGAGGGCGACCGCCGGAACCACCATTGAGATCGAGTTCCAGAAATAGGGTTTCAGCCCGGTCGGCTCGACACCGATCTGCGCGGTGGACCATGCCTTGGACCAGGGCTCGAACGTCCAGACCTGTGGAAGCGCCATCATGCCGCCGCCGGTGATCTCGCTCAGCGGTTTGACCGAGTTCACCAGCATCACGTAGAGCGGCAAAAGGTAGAACAGGGCAAAGAGGAGAAGCACCAGGTAGATGAATGTGCGGGCCACGCGGCCCTGGCGGATGCCGCTATCCTGGGATGCGACGCTCATGATTTCCGCTCCCGCAGTTCCGAGTACAGGTACGGCACCATAATCGCCGCGATGGTCATCAGCATGATCACAGCCGATGCCGCGCCGATCCCCATCTGGTTCCGGCTGAATGTGTAGGAGTACATGAAGGTCGCGGGCAATTCCGTCGCACGCCCGGGACCCCCGCCCGTCATTGCAATCACAAGGTCAAAGGTCTTGATCGCAAGGTGCGCGAGGATCACGAACGCCGAAAGGAAGGCGGGCCGAAGCTGCGGGATAATAATCCGACGGTAGAGGTTCCAATTCGACGCGCCGTCCATCTGCGCCGCCTTGAGAATCTCGGTGTCGATGCCGCGCAGCCCGGCGAGGAACATCGCCATGGTGAAGCCCGATGACTGCCAGACGGCGGCGAGGATCACGGTGTAGATCGCGAAATCGCGGTTCTTGATCCAGTCGAAGGTGAAGGTCGTCCACCCCCAGGTTTGCATGATGTTCTCGAACCCGATCGCCGGGTCCAGCATCCATTTCCACGCGGTGCCGGTCACGATGAAGCTCAGCGCCATGGGATAGAGGAAGATCGGTCGAATGAAGCCTTCGCCCCGGATCTTCTGGTCCAGCAAGATCGCCAGCATCAGGCCAATGAAGGTGCAGATGACGATGTAGAGACCCGCATAGATCGCCATGTTCGCCACCGAGATGTCCCAGTGCGACAGGCTGAAGAGTTTGTCGTAGTTCGAAAATCCGATCAGCTCATAGGTCGTCTGCCCGTTTTTGTCGACGAAGGGCAGGATGCGGCTGTCGGTGAATGAGACGTAGACGGTAAAAAGGATGAAACCGTAGACAAAGACAAAGATCATCGCCAGCGACGGTGACAGCACCAGTTTCGGAAGCCAGGACTGCAAGCGTGTGCGCAGATCGACCTCGGCATGCGTCGCCATGGTTTAACCCCCTCCCCAGTGTGTTGAAAAGATGCGGCAAGGGGCGGCACGAGGCCGCCCCTTCCGGTCGCTTTACTGAGCGATTTCGACCGCGGTGACGAGTTCTTCAACAGCGGTTTCGCTGTCGTACTCGCCGTTGAAATGCGCGGTGATGACATCGTACATCGCGTTCTTCACGGATGCCGGGTTGGCGTGACCGTGGGCCATTGAGCCGAACAGGTTGCCGGACGATGCGGCGGCGGCGAGGTCCTTCATCCCTTGCTTGCCGCAATCGTCGAAGTCAGCGTCAGACACATCCGTGCGTGCCGGAACCGACCCTTTGACCACGTTGAAGGCGGACTGGAAGGACGGGCTCAGGATCGAGCTGGCCAGAGCGGCCTGCTGATCGGACACCGTGCCACCCTGGTCGAACATCGCGAACTGGTCGGCGTTGAAGGTGACCTGCTCAGCCGTTCCCGGGAAGCGGAAGCAGAGGAAATCCGTGCCGGGCACTTTGCCTGCGTTCAGGAATTCACCCTTGGCCCAATCGCCCATCATCTGGAAACCAGCCTCGCCGTTGATGACCATCGCCGTGGCGAGGTTCCAGTCACGGCCCGAGAAGTTGTCGTCCACATTGGCGCGGATGAAGGCCATCCGGTCAAACGCTTCTTTCATGGTGTCAGAACCGAGCGCTTCGGGGTCCAGATCGATGAAGGCCGCCTTGTAGAAATCCGGGCCGCCTGCCGACATGGCAACCGCGTCAAAGACCGTTGCATCCTGCCAAGCCTGGCCGCCATGGGCGATGGGCGTTACGCCAGCCGCGGCGAGCGCCTCGACAGCAGCGGTAAACTCGTCCCAAGTCGTTGGAACTGCGATGCCGTTTGCGTCCAGAACCGATTTGTTGGCCCAGACCCAGTTGGTGGAGTGCACGTTGACCGGGGCAGACACCCACTTGCCGTCAACCTTCGCGAACTCCTGAAGGGCTGCCGGGATCACCTCATCCCATCCTTCCTTGGCGGCGACCGCGTTCAGGTCCGCGAGCGCGCCCTGATTGCCCCAGTCGAGGATGTCGAAGCCCAGCATCTGAACGGCCGTCGGCGCATCACCGGCAGTCACGCGTGCGCGCAGCACGGTCATCGCCTCCGTCCCGCCGCCGCCGGCCACTGGCATATCCTGCCAGCCGATGCCCTGACCTTCCAGGTCTTCCTTCAGAACGTTGAGGGCTGCCGCTTCGCCGCCGGATGTCCACCAGTGCAGAACTTCCACGTCTTCTGCGATGGCCGATGTCGCGCTTAGCGCGAAAACAGCGACCGAGGCTTTCAAAGCCATTTTCAGGTTTGTCATGGTCTTACTCCCTATTGACCGCATTATGTAACCATAAGGTTACTTATTTATAACGTTACAAAGCATGTTGGTGTCAAGCATTTATAACGTTATAAATGTTGTCAACGATAATTCTCGCCTGGCCACGATTGAGCCACTCAAGCGACTGAAAAAGAGAGGAAATTTGATCTTCTTGAGGTACGTAAGCCACGAATCTCTGGCGAGAATCGCCCCGTTTGATCGAGACTGACACCATGCCCAACACGTTTCACAAGCCCACTCAAAAGGATGTTGCCGAAGTCTCGGGATTCGCGGTCACGACCGTAAGCCGCGCCCTGGCCGACGATCCCCTGATTGCCGAGAAAACCCGAAAAAGGATCGCGCAGGTGGCGGAAGAGCTGGGATACGTTCCGGACCGCGCCGCGCAGCGGTTGCGCACAGGCCGGACGCATGTGATCGCGCTGGTGCTCGACCCGCATGGCGAGATTCTGGATTTCTCGGGCTCGATGATCTCCGGTTTTGCCGAGGTGGTGCGCGGCACGAAATACCACATCACCCTGACCCAGCACCAAACCGGAGAAGACCCTATGGACCCGATCCGGCACATTGTGCGCAACAGGCTGGCCGATGGCATCGTCTTTGCCCGAACCGAACCCGATGACCCGCGTGTCCAGTACCTGATGGACGCGGGCTTCCCCTTTGTGACCCATGGTCGAACCCGCATGGCGTCACATGCGTGGTATGACTACGACAATGAGGCCTTCGCCCGGATCGCGGTCGAGCGTCTGGTTGCCAAAGGGCGCTCACGCCTGCTCATTATCCCGCCTTTGGCCCGATATACTTTCGCGGAACATATGGTGTCCGGGTTTGAACGTGCGATTGCCGAACATGGCGTGACAGGCGAATTGCCGGATGGTTTTGATCTGAACGCACCCTCCGACGAGATCTATTCAAAGCTGAAGACACGGCTCGGCGACGCAAACAGACCTGACGGCCTCATCTGCCCGGGTGAAATTGCTGCCATCTCATCGCTTGCCGCTATTGAGGATGCCGGTTTGGTTTTGGGAACGGATATCGATGTGGTGGCGAAGCAGACAAGCCAGGTCTTTGACCTGCACCGTCCGCGCATCGACACCATTCATGAAGACATCAACGCCGCAGGCCAAACCATTGCGCGGGCGCTATTGCAGGAAATTGATGGCGCCGCGCCGGACACGCTGCAAACCCTACAGCATCCAAGACCGGGATTTTAGCGGCGCCCGGAAACTTTCAAAGTTTCCGAACGATTTCTTTTCAAGAAATCGGCCCCTCAACACACGGTTCGGAACCGCTCCACCATGGTGTCCAGCACCTCGTTCGGGTCCCGCAGCCACCAGTTCTGCGCGGAGAATACCTCGACCTCACAGGCGCCATTGTAGCCCGCCCCCTCAACATCGCGGCGGATGGATTTGAGGTCGACGACACCATCGCCCATCATGCCACGGTCCAACAGCATATCAGTTGTGGTCTCAAGCCAGTCGCACAGGTGGTAGCCAAAAATGCGCCCTTTGGCGTCGGACAGGGTCTCGCTCAATGTGGTGTCCCACCAGACATGATAGACATCGACCGCGATCCCGACATTCGGTGCATCAATGGCGCGGCAGACATTCAGTGCGTCGCGCACGGTGAAGAGACATGTGCGATTGCCGCCGAACATCGGGTTGAGCGGCTCCAGCGCCAGCTTCACTTCGGCTTTGGCCGCGTATTCGGCGAGTTTTGATACCCGTTCCGCCAACAGCTTTTGGCTTTCCAGAACCCCTTTCGTGCCGGGCTCGGTGCCGCCGGTCACGATTGTCAGAACATCGGTCCCAAGCGCTGCCGCCATGTCGACCGAGGCTTTCGCCTCGTCCAAATGCGCGGGCGCTTCCGATCCGGTGATGTAAGGTGTGCGGCAGAGCCCGACAACGTCCATCCCCGCAGCGCGGACGCGGTCCCCGATTTCGATCGCGCGGTCCCCGATCTCACGCCGCCAGAAGACGATGCCCGCCAATCCGCGAGCCGCGCAGGCGTCGATGACCTGCTCGGGCGACCACCCTGCCCCGTGGCCCTCGAGGTTGTGTCCGAGCGTTGCTGTGTTCAGCGCGAGGGCCGCGTGGTCGTTGGAGAAGTCACGCAACGCCGTAGAGACCCAAAAGTGATGTCATGCGGGCCGCCGCCAGATCGGGATCGACCAACAGACCGTTTTGGTCAGCCAATTTGAAAACCTCGGTGAAATACGGCAATGGGCGCATGGCCTGCGCGCCGCCGAGCATAACGAAATGATCCTGATGGCCATTGAGCCAGGCCAGGAACACCACGCCTGTCTTGTAGTACTGGGTCGGGGCGCGGAAGATCAGGCGCGCCAGCGGGACGGTTGGATCGAGCGTTGCGCGGAAGCCCGCGACATTGCCCTGCTCCAGTTGCGTGATCGCCTTGCCGACCGCGACGGCGAGCGGGTCGAAAATGCCGAGAAGGGCGTGGCTGAAGCCCTGCTCATCACCTGCAATCAGCTCGGGATAGTTGAAATCGTCGCCGGTATACATCTTGACGCCGTCCGGCAACCGCCGGCGCATCTGGATTTCCTTGTCCTTGTCGAGGAGCGAGATTTTGATGCCATCCACTTTGTCGGCATTCTCTGCGATGACCGTCAGGACGGTTTCCAACGTGTCGTCAAAGGCGTCGCCGCCCCAATAGCCTGCGAGAGCCGGGTCGAACATCTCACCCAGCCAATGGAGGATGACCGGCTGATCGCAGGACGCGAGCACGTCGCGATAGGTGTTGATATAGTCGTTGGGCCCTTTGGCCACGCGCGCGAGTGCCCGGCTCGCCATCAGGATCAAGCGCCCGCCGACCTTTTGGATGGCCTCGACCTGTTCCAGATAGGCGCGCTTCACATCGTCCAGATTGGTGGCATCGCGCGGATCAAGGTGATCGGTGCCGCAGCCGTTGAACACCAGTGCATCCGGCAGTTCGGCTTTGGTGCGTGTGATCAATTCCAGCGCGCCGCCCCAGTCGAGCCCCATGCCGCGCTGTGCGGTGTCCATCGCTTCGGCAATTCCCAGGCCCAGACCGTCGAGATAGCGACGAAAGGCCATGGTGCCGTCCCAGTCGACCACGGCCGGGCCGGACGGGTCGGACGCTGTGAAGGGATCGGCCACGACGTGGGCGGCCGAAAACACCACGCGCGCCGGGTCGTGCCTAAAGGGGGCCGCCGTGATGGGTGTGCCTTGCAGGCGATACTCCGACAGGGCGCCGGTGTCATCGGGAAGAAAAAGTGTCATGTCTCAGAACCTTGGAACAAGCATGCCGCCATCGGCATAGATGACCTGACCGGTCGTGTAAGGGAGTTTGCCGGAAGCGAGCGACGCGATGATCGTGCCGACATCTTGCGGTTGGCCCACGCGTGGAAACAGGGTCAGCCCCGCCTTGGCGCGTTCTTCATAGTGGGCGATCACGGGTGCGGTCATGTCGGTTTCAATCAGGCCCGGTCGCACATCGTAGACCGCAACCCCTTCCCGCCCGAGGCGCACGGCCCAGGCCTTGGAGACCATCGCCGCCCCCGCTTTCGACGCGGCGTATTCTGCACGCGGCTCGGCCACGGCATCGGCGTTGGAGGAGGTCACATTGACGATGGAATAGAAGCTCTCCGGATTGCGGTCACGGGACAGAAGGCGTTTCGCGAAGGCTTGGGTGAGGAAGAACATCGCCTTGGTGTTCACAGTGAGGCACCGGTCCCAGCTTTCTTCCGACACGTCCAACGGGTCGCCCCGGCTCATGACACCGACGCCTGCGTTGTTGACCAATGTCGTAAGCGGCCCGAGCGCGTCTTCGATCCCGGCCAAAGCGGCGTCATGGGCGCCAAGATCGGTCACATCGAACGGGGCTTTGATGGCTGTGCCGCCCACCTTTTCAATCGTGGCCACCGCCGAGGCCAACTCGTCATCATCGAACGGCCCGTTCAGCGCGACGGCAAAGCCCTCTCTCGCCAGCGCTTGTGCCGCCCCGAGCCCGATGCCCCGGCTCGATCCGGTGACCAGGGCAACGCTCATGCCGTTGCTCCGTTTTTCATGAGTTCGCGCGCAATGATCATGCGCTGGATCTGGTTCGTGCCTTCATAGATCTGCGTGATCTTGGCGTCGCGGTAGAGCCGCTCGACCTCAAAGCCGCGAATGTAGCCGGACCCGCCGAACACCTGCACGGCGTCTTGTGTGCATTTGACCGCCGCGTCGCCCGCAAAGCATTTGGCCATGGAACAGGCTTTGATCGCATCCTCGCCCCGGTCGATCTTGGTGGCGGCGGAGTGGACCAGAAGACGGCTGGCTTCGATGTCTTTCGCCATATCCGCGAGCATCCACTGCACGCCTTGGAACTCGGCAATCGGCTGCTGGAACTGCTTGCGTTGCCCGGCATAGTCGAGCGCGGCTTCAAGGCCCGCTTGCGCGACGCCCACGGCTAGCGCTCCGATACCCACCCGCCCTTTGTCGAGCACGCTCATCATCATGTGAAAGCCCCGGCCTTCATCGCCGAGCAAGGCATCACTGGGCAGCTTCACATCCGTGAAGGTCAACGCGCCCACCTGGCTGGCCCGTTGGCCCATCTTGTGTTCTTTGGGACCACGCTCCACGCCATCCGCGTGCAGGTCCACCGCGAAGATTGACATGCCCCGATGGCCTGCGGCCTTGTCGGTGCGTGCAAGAACGAAGGCCAGGTCCGCGACTGGGGCGTTGTGGATCCAGATCTTGCCGCCATTCAGCACCCAGCCGTCCCCGTCGCGGACGGCTTCGGTGCGAATACCCGAGACATCGGTGCCCGCCTCAGGTTCGGTGATGCAATAGGCGACGAGCGTTTTCGCTGCGAGCACATCGGCCAACCAGCGGTCCTGTTGATCTGCTGTGCCGTGGCGGGTGAGAAGGGTCGAGATCAACTCGATCAGCCCACATTGGTCGGCCACGCTCGCATATCCGCGCGACAGCTCTTCCATGACAAGTGCGTAGGTCAGCGTATCGAAACCGGGACCGCCAAGCTCTTCGGGCACGCAGATGCCAAAGAGCCCAAGCTCGGCCATTTGAAGGTAAAGGTCTTTCGGGAACGTCTCTTCACGATCCAGTTCTTCCGCCATCGGGCGGATCACGCCGGTGGCAAATTCTCGCGCCATGTCACGCACTTGGACATGTGTTTCTGTCAGGTACATGGGCGGCGCCCCTGTCGATTCTTTTTGTAACTGTTTGGTTACTTTAGGGAGGAAGCTCCCCTCTCGTCAAGCACATCAGCGCAAATTTAGGGCTTGCCGTCCAGTGGAATAAACCGCTATTAACCATTTAGTTACTTAGGGAGGACACGCCATGCATCCGGCACACAAGAACAAGTTTGGCCGCGTCGATCTTGAGGTCAGCGCGTTCAGCTTCGGCACGGCCCCGGTCGGGAACATTTTCCGCGAGATCGACGAAGACACGTCGGATGCCATGTTCCAGACCGCCTGGGATGCAGGCGTGCGCTATTACGACACTGCACCGATGTACGGCCACGGGCTGAGCGAGTTGCGCACAGGGCACTCGCTTCGGTGGAAAGACCGTGACGATTTCGTGCTGTCTTCAAAGGTCGGGCGCGTCCTGAAGCCGGCGCGCAAGGCTGACATCGATTACGCGCCGTGGACGAATGCCGGGCGCTTCACGATGCATTTCGACTATTCCTATGACGGCACGATGCGGTCTTTCGAGGACAGTCTGCAACGGCTCAACCTGGAACATATGGATATCGTTTTCATCCACGACATCGATGTCTTCACACGCGGCGACGATCAGCCGGAGGTGTTCAAGCAAGCGATGGACACGTGCTACAAGGCCCTCGATGACCTGCGCAGCCAGGGCGTTGTCAAAGCCATCGGCGTTGGCGTGAACGAATGGGAAGTCTGCCATGCCGCGCTTCAGGCCAACGACTTTGACTGCTTCCTGCTCGCCGGGCGATACACGCTGTTGGAGCAGGACTCGCTAAACGCGTTCCTGCCGCTGTGTGAAGAACGGGGGGCTGCCGTTGTTGTCGGCGGCGGCTTCAACTCCGGCATTCTGGCCACCGGTGCTGTCGAAGGTGCAAAGTACAACTACGCCCCGGCCCCGGCGGACATCATGGACAAGGTCGCCAAAATCGAACAGGTCTGCGCCGATCACAACGTGCCGCTGCCGGCTGCCGCGCTGCAATTCGTGGTCGCCCACCCGGCGATCCCCAGCTTCATCGCAGGTACGCGCACGGTGGCACAGCTGAAACAGAACCTCGACTGGTTCAGCCACGACATCCCAAGCGATTTTTGGGCCGAGTTGAAACACAAGGGCCTCTTGCGCGAGGATGCCCCGGTGCCTGCATGACAGCCGCTCCGCTTGGACCGGGCGTCTATGGCGCGGATGATGTGGCGGTCGGCGATTGGATCGACTGCGGCACCACAGTTGTCACCGCCGAGAGGATCCGTGACTTCGCGGAGCTGACCGGGGACCGGTTCGAGATCCACATGTCCGACGACGCCGCACGAAGGCACGGGTTTGAGCGACAGGTGGCGCATGGGTTGCTGGTGCTGTCACTTGTCGATGGGCTGAAAAACCAGGCCGCGGCGCAGTTTCGGGCGCGCGCGTCAAAGGGGTGGGACTGGTCGTTCAAGGCGCCGGTTCTGGCGGGCGATACATTGTCTGCCATTTTGCGCGTGGACGATATAAGGCCCGCGCGTCATGAGGATCAGGCAACGTTGATTTTGACGTTCGAGGTTACCAATCAGACCGATGTTCTGGTTCAGTACGGCACCAACCGGTTGCTCGCATACCGGTGATGCGGGTGGCGGAAACTTCAAAAGTTTCCGCACAGATTTCTTTGCAAGAAATCGGCGCTAGACCTCAAAGTCCATCACGAAAACACCATCGAGGCCGCCTTCCGTCTCGGCTACGATCCGGGCCCCGATGGCTTGGTGCACCTTGTTCACCAGATAGACGTCGCGCACATCGGTGTCGCGAAAATCAAACCAGAAAAGGTCCCGGAAATCGCGGACGAGCGGGTCTTCCACGCTGACATTGGTGCGCGACTGGAAGTCAAGTATGCCCTCGATCCGATCATCAAGAGCGGCCAGATCGTCATAGAGCGCCTGCTTGGTCTCGGCGGACGTGCCCGCTTTAAAGTTCAGCGCAACAAGGTGGCGGATCATCACGTCTCTCCGAAATCAGGTTTTCGTTTGTCGCGGAAGGCCGCAAGGCCGACGGCCAAATCATCGGACGCCGCTGCGATCGACCCGGCCAGGGCTTCAATGACGCGCTCGCGCTCTTCGCCCTCGGCGGCATTCACCATCATCTTCGCAAGTTCCGTGGCGCGCGGACTGCGCTGCAATATCTGTGCCGCCGTTTTTTCTGCGGCGCTCATTCCTTCGCCCGTGGGCACAA
Organism: Pseudomonadota bacterium; assembly: GCA_038532095.1. Taxonomy (GTDB): domain Bacteria; phylum Pseudomonadota; class Alphaproteobacteria; order Rhodobacterales; family Rhodobacteraceae; genus JAJDOD01. Next base: position 3,268 of record JBCBBB010000050.1, on the reverse strand, counting down.
CAAGATCGACCACGCCGAGGCGCTCCGCCTCTTCGGCCGAGAAGACCTCACCCATAACGGCCATGCGTCGCACAGCCTGAGCGCCAAACCGGCGCACGGCGCGCTGCGTGCCGGACCAGCCGGGAATGATACCAAGGCCGGTTTCCGGCGACCCGATCTTGATCTGCTCTTCGGCAATCCGCAGGTCCGCGCAGGCGGCCAGTTCCAGCCCACCGCCCAACGCATGCCCGTCCAGCACGGCGATCACGGGTTGGTGCAAACGGGCCAGCGCATCGAAGGCCGCATGGCCGTCACGCACCCAATGTCGCCCGAACGCGTCCGGGCTTTCTTCCGACCAGGCGGCGATATCCCCACCCGCACAGAACGCCTTGCCTTCGCCGGAGAGGATCACGACACGGGCTGCGCTGCGCTCGATCTCCCGGCATCGGAGCGCCAGTTCGTCCACCATCTGCGCATCCATGGCGTTGAGCTTTTCGGGTCGGTTGAGCCGCAAACGGGCGATGCCGTTCGCCTCAACCTCAAGCGCGATACGGTCTGTCATGGGGTCAGGCCAAAGAGGCCCGGCTGAAACAGGGCTGCATCCATCGGGCGCAGATCGTTGGCGACCCTGAGCGCGGTGCCCGCCTGTTCCAGAATGTCGCGTTGAAGATCAACGCCCGGGGCAATCTCCGTCACCGTCAGCCCTTGGTCCTTCAGTTCCACCACACAGCGCTCGGTCACATAGGTGGCCCTTTGCCCTTGCGCCTGTGCGCGCTTGCCCGAGAATGAGACCTGATCGACCGCGTCGACGAACTTGGCCGTGTGACCTTCCTTGTCAATCACGAGATTTCCGTTCTCGATCCGCATCTTGGCGCCCGCGTTGAATGTGCCCGAGAACACGATCTTGCGGGCCCGCGTCGTGATATCCACGAACCCGCCTGCCCCCGCCGTCCGGTGCGGTGTGGCGGAAAGACGGGACACGTTGACCGAGCCCTCCGCATCGATCTCAAGGAAGGACAGAAGCGAACAATCGAAGCCACCGGCCTGGAAGTAGGCGAACTGATGCGGCGAAGCGACAAACGCCTCCGCATTCGAGGCGCATCCGAATTTGAAGTCCAACAGGGGAACACCGCCTACGGCGCCCTGCTCAATCACCCATGTCACGGCCCCGTGCTGGCCTTCTTCGAGAAAGACACGCGGGACATTGGCCGAAACGCCAAACCCGATGTTCACGGCCCAGCCTGCCTTGAGCTCTTGCGCAACCCGACGGGCGATCACCTTTTGAACACCGAACTCGGGCAGACTGAAGCTATCGAGCGGGCGGATCACCTCGCCCGAAATGGCCGGGTCGTACTCGGTCGCTGTGGTCTGTAGCATGTCGGGCGCTTCGACAACGTAATCCACCATAATGCCGGGCACGTGGACATCATGAGGTCGGATCGACCCGTTTGCCGCAACCCGCCGCACCTGGGCGATGACGATGCCGCCGCAGTTGCGGGCGGCCAGCGCCATTTCCATCGCGCCCAGATACGCCCCTTCGCCTTCGAAGCTCAGGTTGCCCTTCTGGTCTGATGTTGTCGCGCGAATGATCGCAACATCCGGTCGCAAGGCACGGAAATACAACCAGTCTTCCCCGTCGAAGCTTTGACGCTCGACAATCGGTTCGTCACGCGCGGCGTCATTCATGGCGCAGCCTTCGAGCTCCGGGTCGACAAACGTGTCCATGCCGACCTTGGTCAACACACCGGGGCGCTGCCCGGCCCCTTCCCGCAGCATGTCAAATACAATGCCGGACGGGATGTTGTAGGCCTTCACCTCATTGCCGACGATCATCTGCCAGATCCGGGGCGGCTCGGCCTTGGTCGGTCCGGACGGATAGCTGCCGCCTATGATTTTTGTCAGGCACCCTGGCTTCGCAATGTGATCCACGCCCTTGGTGCCAAAGAAATCGCCCGCCGCAATCGGATGCACCGAGGTCAGATTGCGCGGCGATCCCGTTTCATCGAAGCGTCGGCCAAGCGCGGCTAGCACCGCATCGGGACAGCACAAACCACTGGACGAGTTCACCGCCACCATGGCATGATCCGCGATGTGCGAAACGGCGTCTTCTGCGGATACGACCTTGCTCACGGACATCTTTCTCCCAACACCGCTCCACGGATAAGTAACTGATTAGTTATATGTATGACCTGTCTTGCCCAATGAATCAAGCGCGGAAAATTCAGATTAATTCGGAGCTTAGCAAAGAAACGCTTTCCTTTAAGTAACCATTGAGTTACTTAAAGACTCAACCGATAGGGAGGTCCACATGAGCATCTACTTCCAGAAAAACCACCAACGCGCCTTTGGCACTTTCCCGCTCAAAGATGACGAATTGCTTGCGGCCATCGAATGCGCCGCGAAGGTTGGGTACCGGGCCTTCGACACGGCTCAGATGTATGAGAACGAAGCAACCACGGGCGAAGGGCTGGCAGCAACCGGGATCGCGCGCGAGGACCTCTGCATCACGACCAAAGTCACCATCAACTGCTTCACCGAGGAGACCTTCCTGCCGTCGGTCGAGCAGAGCCTGAAAGACCTCCGCACGGATTATATGGACGTTCTGCTTTTGCACTGGCCACCGGCGGATGGCGACATTGCCCCATCGCTGCGCCTGCTGCAGCAAGCGCTTGAAAAGGGCTACACCCGCAACATCGGTGTTTCGAACTACACGGTGGCCATGCTGCGCGACGCAATCAAGATTGTGGACGCACCGCTGGTGACGAACCAGGTCGAGTTCCATCCGCTTCTGAACCAGGACATATTGATGGCAGGCGCCAATGAGACGGGCGTGCCCCTCTCCGCCTATTGTTCCGTCGCGCGTGGCGAAGTGTTCAAACGTCCGATCTTCGCCGAGATTGGCGAGACCTACGGCAAGAGCCCCGGTCAGGTTGTGTTGCGCTGGATTCTTCAGAAGGGTGTGAGCGTCAATGTGATGTCGACCAACCCGGTGAACATTGAGGCCAATTACGACATCATGGATTTCGCTTTGAGCCATGTTGATATGGCCCGCATCGACGCGTTGACGGCCGAGAAATATCGGATCGTCGATAAGAACCTCGTGCCATTTGCTCCGGACTTCGACTGAAGGCTGTGTCCCGAGCACTTAGTTTGGCGGGCTTACCGCCCTACGACACACCGACCACTGCCAAATTGCGCGCCTTGCGGCGCACGCGATGTTTTGGTTTTGGGGCGCTGCCCCGTCTCTCTTCGAGAGACTCCCCGGCATATTTTTGAACCAGTGAAGGCC
>JBCBBB010000049.1:0-20052 GCA_038532095.1 Pseudomonadota bacterium | reverse complement strand
CCCGAAGCTTGGTGGCTTCCTGCCGCCGCTTCGCTTCCCGCGCCGGATGTGGGCGGGTGGCAAGGTCAGTTTTGAAGGTGCGCTTCGGATCGGTGAGCCACTGCTCCGCCGTTCCGAGATCGTTTCGGTCACGGAAAAGGACGGCGCGACGGGGCGGATGGCCTTCGTCAAGGTCGCCCATGTGATCGAAGGCGAGAACTCTGCGTTCATCGAGGAAGAGCAGGACATCGTTTATCTTGAGATCCCCGAGCGCTACACGCCGCCCGCGAAGAAGCCGGTGCCGGGTGACTTGTTTTTCGACGAGAGTGTTGAGGTGGATGAAGCGCGGCTGTTCCGGTTCTCAGCCGCGACATACAACGCGCATCGCATTCACTACGACAAGGACTATGCAGCGACGGTTGAGAAATATCCGGGCCTGGTTGTTCACGGTCCGATGCAGGCGATCATGTTGATCGAAGCGGCCAAGCGCCATACCGGACGACAGCCCAGAACATTCAAATTCCGCGGGTTGCACCCGCTTCTGCACGAAGACGGGATGCGGCTGACAGGTCGCGTGACGGACGGCGCGGTCGAACTTTGGGCTGCCGCGACGGTGGGCCATATCACGATGCAGGCGGCGATGGAGGGTTTGGTATGAGCGGCATTCTCAAGGGCATGCGTGTCGTCGAAAGCTCCGCCTTTGTTGCGGTTCCGCTGGCGGGCATGACGCTGGCACAGATGGGCGCGGATGTGATCCGCTTTGACCTACCGGAAGGGGGCATGGACGCAAAACGCGCGCCGGTGACCAAGACCGGTCAGAGCCTGTTCTGGGCCGGGATGAACAAAGGCAAACGCTCTGTTGCCATCGACTTCAAGACACCCGAGGGGCGCGAGATCGCGCAGGAAATCATCACCGCGCCGGGCGAGGATGCGGGGCTTTTCATCACCAACCTCGCGGCCCCCGGCTGGACGGATTACGAGACATTGAAGGCGCGCCGCGAAGACCTTTGCATGGTGGCGCTGAAGGGCGACCGGCACGGGCGACCGACGGTGGACTACACTGTAAACCCGGCCATCGGCTTCCCGGACGCGACCGGCCCGGCGGGCAGCGAAGACCCGGTCTGCCACGTTCTTCCCGCGTGGGATTGCATCGCGGGCAATATGGTCGTTTCGGGTCTCCTCGCCCCCGAACGCACGCGGTTGCGCCACGGTCACGGCCAATGCGTTGATCTGAACCTGAAGGATGTCGCCGCCGCCATGCTCGGCAATCTCGGTATCATCGGCGAAGTGACCATAAACGGCGAAAGCCGGGCGAAGCATGGAAACGCGCTTTATGGCGCTTATGGGCAGGACTTCATGACCGCCTGCGGTCGCCGGGTCATGGTCATCGCGCTGACACGGCGGCAGTGGAGCAACCTTTTGAAGGTCACCGGATTAAAGCCGGACATGGACGCGCTTGCCAAGCGGCTCGGCACTGACCTTTCGACCGAGGCGGCGCGCTGGACTGCGCGACATGACATCACGCGCGTTCTGGCGCCTTGGTTCGCCAAACGTGCGCTAGCGGACTTCGCGACCGCGTTCGACAAGGCCGGTGTCACATGGTCGGTCTTCCGCAGCTTTGCGCAAGCGTTGGCCGAAGACCCCGACCTGAGCCATGCCAACCCTCTATTCTCGCAAGTCGAGCAACCTGGGATCGGCCGCTATCTGACACCCGCTTCGCCCTTCGCCTTCGGGGGGGCGGACCGTGAAGAGGCGCGACCTGCACCCATCCTCGGCCAGCATACCGAAGAGATCCTGAGTGATGTCGCCGGTTTGCCTTCGGGCGTTATCGCAGCGCTCTTCGACAAGGGCATCGCGGCCCAGCCCTCGGTCGAGCGCCGTTTGGCGTCGTAAGAGAGTGGCGCGACTGGATCGGTCGCCCTTCTGGCATGTCGTCGGCAGTCGCCACCCATGACCGCGCACTGATTGGAAGGTGAGCGAGGGTCAGGAAATCTCCAGGCTCCGGACCGCTTTCAGTCCACCACGCAGAAGTTGCTGGCGTTCTGCGAACTGATCCGGGACGAGGTAGCCGCGACGGGCCGCAAAATCTCCGTTGTAGAGACCGACGTAAATGGCGCGCCTCTCTCCGATCCCGCCAAGGCGGAGGTTGTTGGCGAAGCTGTGGCCAAGCCCGGCGATGCGGAAGCCAGGTGCTGCTGCGGTGGCTTCAAGATAGCCATCGACTGAAAGCAGCTCGAGGTTTCGCAGCGTCGCGAAGCGCCCTTCGTGGAAGCGCTCAACCTCGAAACTGTTATGCGCCATCCGTCCAAGGGCGACGGCATACGTGCCGGACAGCGGCAAGGAGCCCGATGCGCGCAACTCTATCCCGCCGATCCTACCCGCGTCGACCGTGCCCGCAATCAGGTCCAGCCCGTGCGGGGCTGGATCAATGCGGCTGGGCCTGACACCCGCCGGGGTCCAGACCCCGCTGACGGCCACGCGTTCGTTTGTGCGACCATGGCCGCGCGCGGCCTGCCAGCCCACCAGCGGAATGCCGTTGACGGATGCCGCCGTGCCGACCCGATGCAACGGACCCACCAGGGCATAGTCGATTGCAACATCCCTCGCTGTGATCCCACCACCGGATTTCCGCGCCGAGACCGTCAGAACTTGGCCGGGCGTCAGATCATTGAGGGCGACAGCGCCGTATGGCGTACTGAAACTGGTTCTGGAGGCCAGCTCAACTTTCAGGCCGTTGATCAAAAGACTGCCGAACCCGTCGAGCGTTCCGACGATGCCAGTTCCGCCAATGCCGCCTTCAAACGGATCGTTTTTGTCCCTTGCCACGATGGCCGGTGCCCCGCAGGCGGACAGCAGCGTTGACCCGAGAAGCGCGAACACCTGTCGTCTAGTCTTGTTCATCGTCCTCGTCCTTCGCCGGTCCGAGCTGCGGCTCGTCCGTCTCCCGATAGAAGTATATGCCTAACCGGTAGCGTTCTTTCGTGCCGCCGTCAGATGTTTCGTTCGCGCGGAGTGTCTGGCTTTCTGCGTTGAGCTTTTCCAGCACCTCCTGCGACAGATCGCGGGCGCTGGCCTCGATCTTGTCAACAGCATCCGGCGAGAGGTGATTGTAGAAAACCGCGCGTTCGAAAAAGGGGGGCGTCTCCGCTGTCAGGTTTTCGGTGGCGGCCGCGATGTGGTCACCAACATTGGCAGCGAAAAAGACCAGGCGGTCATCATCCGAGGCAGGCCCCTTCCGTGCCATCTCGGAAATGGCGAGCAACCCGTCTTCCGTCTCAACGACCAGACCCTGTCGCAGCAGTTCGTCCAACACGGTGCGCGGGCGGATATCGGTGTTGATGTCCGACACAAGCGCTTCAAAGCTCGGCCCTTCAGGTGCAGTCCGGGGCAGGGGCAATGGACTGCCCTTTTCATCCTGATACGCGCGCCGCGCCAGCCATTGGCCCAAGACGGTTGCGAACATCGCGGTTTTGGAGCGGCGCGTTTCCCAAGTATCGCTCTCATCGGAGAGAATGGCGCGCACGTCGCGCCGGTGGACGCCGGTCAACAAAGTGATGCGGCTGTCGGTTGGCGGGGCATCCCCAATGCGGAAATCTTCATGCGCCACGTCGACATAGACCGACTTCAAAAGTTTGTAGAACGCAGGTGCAGTGATGCCGCGCGCAATCAGCGTGCGGACCAAGGGGCGCATCAGACCCCTCATAACACTTAGAAATTTCGTTTCGTCTGACGTCATTACATGCTCAAGATACGTGGCGTGTGAAAAAATTCCACAAATTTGTTGACCCAAATTGACGCAGCCTTACTATTGACGTGTGAAAAATACACACGCGCCATGAAAGTGGCCAATGATCAAGAGGAAATGACGATGACCAAACTTCTCACACGACGCGACACGCTGCGGCTTGGTGCCGGTTTTGGAGCGCTGGCCGGGCTGTCTGCCTGTGCCATGCCGACCCCGTCCGAGCCCGATATCGTGGACACCGCTGTCGCCGCCGGTTCGTTCACAACGCTTGTCGCTGCTGTCCAGGCGGCTGATCTGGTGGATACGCTCAAGTCCCCGGGTCCGTTCACGGTCTTCGCACCGACCGACGATGCCTTTGCCGCCTTGCCTGCCGGCACCGTCGAAAGCCTGCTCCTGCCCGAGAACAAAGGGCAGTTGGTTGAGATCCTGACCTACCACGTGGTGTCCGGACGGGTTCCGGCGTCCCGCCTGGCTGGCAAGCGCGGGTCCATTGCAACGGTCGAAGGGCGCGCCGTTCACTTCGATGGGCGCAATGGCGTTCGGATCAACAGCTCCAACGTGGTCACTGCCGATATCGCGGCATCGAACGGGATCATTCACGTCATTGATGCCGTGCTGCTGCCCCGCTGAGCTTTGAGTTCGCCTGAATAGGAGGAAAACATGCCTGGAAAGAAAACTGGCCCAAACATCGTCGACATCGCTGCGGCGTCCGACGACTTCAACCTGCTGGTGCGCGCCTTGGGCGCGGCCGGTCTGGTCGAAACGGTGCGTGGCTTGAATGACATCACTGTCTTTGCGCCGACCGATGCGGCGTTCACACAACTTGCGCAAGACCTCGGGTTTGAGGGCGATGCGTCGGACGAGGACGCCGTGTTCGACGCGCTCGTGGCAAGCCTGACCGAGTTGGGGGGAGGCGATCCGATCCCGCTGCTGACGGACGTTCTGTTGTACCATGTGTCTGCGGGTGCCAAATCGGCCAAGGAGATCGACAAGCTGGATCAGGTTGAGACGTTTTTGACCGGCGCGACCTTCGGGTCGGAAGGCACCGAACTTGTCGACAACGAACCCGATGTGGCCAATCCGAACATCGTCGCCCCGGATATCGGCGCCGCCAATGGCACGATCCAAGTGATCGACCGCGTGCTTTTGCCGGTTGATATCCCGGGCAACGAAGCTCCGGAAGAGCCTCAGCCGACCGAAACGCTGACAGGCATCGTCGCGGCAAGTGGCGGTGTGTTCGACAATGATGCAGGTGACTTTGATATTCTGCTCAATGCCGTTCAAGCTGCGGGCCTTGCTGGCGCGCTGGATGATCCGGAGGCCGATCTGACGGTCTTTGCGCCGAACGATGCCGCTTTTGTGGGACTGGCGCAGACGCTCGGTTTCAAGGGCCACGATGAAGGCGAGGCGTTTTCTTACATCGTCGAAGCCTTGACGCTGCTCTCCGGAGGCGGGGACCCTATTCCGCTTTTGACCGACATTTTGCTCTACCACGTCGCACCGGAGGCGCTGTCGTCGGAAGACGTCTTGTCTGCCGACACCATCCCGACGCTTCTGGGCGAAACGCTCGGCGTCAACGGGTTGGAGCTTGTCGACAAAGACCCCGACATCGACGACCCCGAACTGATCGCCACGGATATCGCGGCAACCAACGGGATCGCCCACGTGATCGACGGTGTTCTGATACCGGCCGATATCCTGAATGGTGACGGTGGGCGCGGGCGTGTCGATTTCAAGATCGGTGATGATGGTCGTGATCACTTCCGGACCGGCGCCAACACGGACTTCGTGTCGGGACTTGGCGGCAATGACACCATCCGCCTCGGGAAAGGCGACGATGTTGGTCTTGGCGGCGACGGCAATGACGTGCTGCGCGGCGGTCGCGGGGAAGACATCCTTGACGGTGGCGCAGGCCGAGACCTGCTGATCGGTGGCCGCGACGCGGATGTTCTGACCGGTGGTGAAGGCGCTGACATCTTCCGCTTCAATAAGAAAAGCGGGTCAGACACTGTCACTGACTTCACCATTGGCGAGGATCTGATTCAGATACGCGCGCGCGGGCTGAAAGACTTCCACGATATGGAGCACCGCATCACCGAGAGTGACGAAGGCGCGGTTCTTCACATCGGGGGAAGCGACATCACCCTTGCGGGCGTCGCGGCGGACAGCCTGACCGAAAGTGACTTCCTGTTCACCTGATCTCAAGGGGCGGCGGTTTCGGTGACACGAGCCGCCGCCCTTTCCTTTAACGAAAGGCTCGGACCCCATGACCCTGACACGCGCCAAATCCTGGTCCCTTGTTGGGTGGACCGTATTCTTCAGCGTTCTCACGAACCTTTTGATACTGACCGGACCGCTTTTTATGTTGCAGGTCTATGATCGCGTGCTGGGCTCCCGATCCGAGGAAACGCTGGTCGCTTTGACCGTGCTCGTCGCGGCACTTTACCTTGCCTATGGTTTGCTCGAATTCGTACGCGGCAGGATCGTGGCCCGGATTGGCACGCGTTTGCAGCTGTCCGGCCAATCGCCGGTTTTCGAAGCTGCGGTGTCGGGGCGGGCGCGCGCGACGCAACCGTCGAACGATCTGGACGCGGTCGGGGCCGTTACCAGTTCATCCGCGCTTCTCAACGTGCTGGACGTGCCATGGACGCCGCTCTTCATCGCGGCAATCTTTATCTTCCACCCGACGCTGGGGCTGGTCGCGGCGCTTGGCGCGTCGGTGTTGTTGATCAACGCGCTTTTGAACCAGGTGTCGACGCGGCGCGCCCGACAGAAAGCCCGGCACGCGCAAGGTGCCGCGCAAGTCTTTAGCATGACCGCAAAGGCGGGCGCCGACGTGATCCGCGCGCAAGGCATGCTGCCTGCGATGCAAGGGCGCTGGGCCGACTTGCGCGCGCGCGCCATGCAGGCGGACACACGGGCCGGAGATCGGAGCGGCATTTTCACCTCGGGCGGCAAGGCGTTTCGACTGTTTCTGCAATCCGCCATTCTCGCCGTGGGCGCCTGGTTGGTTCTTCAGGGCGAACTGACGGCAGGCGCGATGATCGCAGCCTCCATTTTGCTGGGCCGCGCACTTGCGCCACTGGAACAGGTGATTGCGCAATGGGACCTGATCCAGCGCGGGCTGACCGCCTGGATCGCGTTGAAGGAACTGGCCGCGCAGGCCGACGAAGCGCAATCCCGGCCAACGCCACTGCCCCGACCCGACGCGCATTTCAACGTCTCTCGGCTGACACTCCTGCGCCCGGGGCAGGACGAACCGCTTCTTCACGGCATCGAGTTCGTCTTGCAACCGGGGGAAGTTCTGGGCGTGATTGGGGCGAGCGGCGCCGGGAAATCCACGCTGGCCCGGCTTCTTGTTGGGCTTGAGCCGCCAACTGCGGGGCAGGTGCGTCTAGGTGGCGCGACGCTCAACCAATATGACGCGCAGGCGCTTGGCCAGCACATCGGATATCTGCCGCAAGACGTCCACCTCTTTGATGGGACAATCGCCGAGAACATCGCGCAAATGGCGCTTGAGCCGGACCCCAAGCGCGTGATCGATGCCGCACGACGCGCAGGCGTGCATGCGTTCATCCTGTCTTTGCCGGACGGGTATGACACGCAGATTGGGGCTGTGGCGCTGCGCCTGTCCGGGGGTCAGAAGCAACGCCTGGCGCTTGCGCGCGCGCTTTATGGTGAGCCTGTGATCCTTGTGCTGGACGAACCGAACTCTGCGCTGGATGCGGAGGGTTCTGATGCTTTGAACCGGGCATTGGTCAACCTTAAAGCGGCAGGCGGGTCCGCGATTGTCATGACCCATCGGCCCTCGGCCATCACGGTCGCCGACCGGTTGATGGTGATTGACCAAGGCAGGATGACGGCCATCGGGCCGAAGGCGGATGTAATGAAGTCCATGATCAGCAACGCGGCCGATTTGCGGACGGTGGCAAAAGAAGGAGCAAGCGCATGACCCGGGATGTCGAACAGCGTACAACCGCGCGGGTGCCGATCTTCGTCGGTCTTGCCACCAGTTTTGGCTTGGTCGGCGGACTGCTGGCCTGGGGCATCATGGCCGAGTTGTCCGGCGCAATCATCGCGCCGGGCGTGGTGCAGGTGGAAAGCGAACGACAGGTCGTGCAGCATCCCGACGGTGGTCCGGTGCGCCAGATCCTGGTCCGCGATGGGGACCGCGTTGCAACGGGCGACGTGTTATTGCGGCTGGATGACACGTTTCTGCGCAGCGAGTTGGCGATTGTCGAGCGGCAACTGACGGAACTTTTCGTACGCAAACGCCGGTTGGAGGCCGAACGCGATCTGCGCGACACGCTGGTCCCCGGTGATGTGCCGGCCTTTTCCGAAGTCAGCCGGGAGGAGATGCTGGCTGCCATGGACGGGCAGCAGCAACTTTTGTCGGCGCGCATGGCCACGATGGAAGGCGAGACTGACCAGTTGCGACGCCAGCAGGAACAGATCGGCCAGCAGGTTCAGGGATTAGAGGCGCAACTGGCCTCCGTTGCGACGCGTCGCAGCATCTCCAACGATGAGGTTGAGCGGCTTGGCACCCTTGCCAAGCGTGGTTTGGTCGAAGTCAGGCAGTTGCAAAATGCCAACCGTGAGACGGCCACTCTTGAAGGGGATGCAGGGCGATTGACGGCGTCCATTGCAGAGGCGCATTCGCGTCACGCGCAATTGGCCATCGAAGAGTTGCGCCTTCAGAACGGGCTCAGAAGCGCGGCCATCGAACAGCTGCGCGACCTCAGCTATGAGGAAATCGAACTGGTGGAACGCCAGTTGAGCCTGCAAGAACGCTTGTCGCGCCTCGATGTGCAGGCGCCGGTGTCCGGGCGGATCTTCGAACTGACGGTTGCCGGGGCCAACGAAGTTCTTCAGGCGGCGGAACCGATCCTTTATATCATTCCCGATGATCGCCCGATCCAGGTGATGGCGCGCATCCGTCCTGTCGATATTGACCAGGTACAGCCCGGGCAGAATGTGAGCCTCGTCTTTTCGGCCTTCGACCGCAACGCCACGCCGGAGATCACCGGTCGCGTGGAAATGCTATCTGCCGACACGGCTCAGGACGAACGCGGAAATGTCTTTTACGAGGCCGTCATTGCGCCCATGGGATCGTTTGAGACGCTTTTGGGTGACGATGCGGTGATTCCGGGCATGCCAGTGGAAGCGTTCATCGCCACCAACGCGCGCACACCGCTTGACTATCTGGTGCAGCCGCTGAGCATTTACTTCAGCCGGGCGCTGCGGGAGGGGTAGTGAAAAGGCCAGACACGACATTGAAGGGCCAATTGGTGCGCATGCTCAGTCGTCTCTGCGGCAGCTCTTTTGTTCTGTTCGAGATGCTGCGTAGAAACGCCTTTTGATCTTATGCAGCGGCAAACAGGATAACGCTGCAAACCGGTATGCTAAATTCTGTGATCGACAGCGGTGAATAACTGTCAGTCAGCGATCACCCCTCAAAGTCCGTTTTGCAGGTTACATATGCAGAAGCGCGCCCGGTCGGTGAACGGCAGTTTTGGGGCATTCAAATTTTTTATCAAACTTTTTTCGTCCAGGTGTCGATTGGCGCGTTTCTCGTCCGTCGTGTGGGTGAAGAGGCAAAAGCCCCTTCGCAAACACGAGACGAGAGGACAGACTTATGAACTTCAAGAAAATCGCCACTTACACAGCCTGCGGCGTGGCCGCGCTGGCTGTTGCCACTCAAGCTTTGCCGCGACATGTGAGCATTGAACGCTCCGCCATGATCGATGCCGCACCTGAGACGGTGATCGAACTGGCCGCGTCCAACGCCGGCTACCAAAGGTTCAACCCTTACAAGGACCTTGATCCGGACCTTCAAGTTCAGATGTTTGGCCCGACCTCTGGCGTGGGGTCCGGCTTTTCGTTTGAAAGCAAGGACGGTGCTGGTCAGCAAAGAGTGGCGGCGGTCACCGCCGATCAAGTGGTTTTTGACCTTGATCTTGGGCCGCTCGGCCAGCCGACACAGGCGATTTCCGCGGTCGCCATCAACGGCGGAGCGCAAGTGACCTGGAGCATGGATATGGACCTGGGGCTGAACCCGGTCTTCCGCGTCATGGGGCTTTTCATGGACGACATGATCGGTCCGCATTTTGAACTTGGCCTTGCCAACATCGCCGGCGTTGCGGCTTAATCTCATCAGCAATCAAGGAAACAAAACAATGCGTTACACATTTCTTCTCTATTCCGATCCTGCACTGGCCGCGAACATGACTGAAGAGGATTGGGCCAAGTCCAAAAAAGTATACGGGGAGTATATTGCCGCCCTGCGAGACGCCGGGGTGCTGATCGATACCGATTGGCTCCATCCGGCGGACACGGCCACGACCGTTACGCTCGCAGAGGGCGAAAAACGGGTTCAGGATGGCCCCTTCGCGGAAACCAAGGAAACTCTTGGCGGTTTCTTCGCCATTGACGTCGACAATCTGGATGAAGCGATGAAGTGGGCCGAGAAATGCCCGCATGTTCACTACGGCAAGCTGGAAATCCGCGCCTCTGCCATGGGCAGCGTGTGAGCGGGACCGATGCACAGGCGCGGGCGGAAGATGTCGCCCGCGCCGCTTACGGCAAACTGATTGCGATGCTGGCTAGCCGCACGGGCGACATCATCGCGGCCGAAGACGCGCTTGCAGATGCCTTTGTGGCCGCCCTGAAGACTTGGCCCGAACGTGGCATTCCCGACAAGCCCGAGGCCTGGCTTTTGACCGTAGCCAAGAACAGACGCACCGATCAGGCGCGCAAGGATGCCCGTCTGGTCATCACAGATGAGGCGAATGATATGGCAGATGCACAAGCGACAGACCCCGAAGACGCGCAATTGGATGAGCGGTTGAAGCTCATGTTCGTCTGCGCCCACCCGGCGATTGATGCGACGATCCGCACACCCTTGATGCTGCAAACCGTGCTGGGGCTGGAGGCCGAGCAGATCGCAAAGGCGTTTCTCACGAAGCCCGCAACCATGGCGCAGCGGCTGGTGCGGGCGAAGAAGAAGATCAAATCCGCCGGCATTCCCTTCGTCGTGCCTGAGCCGGAGGCTTACCCCGAACGCATGGGGGCTGTGCTGGAAGCCGTGTATGGCGCATATGCGGTCGATTGGCTGGAAGGCGACGGTGATCTGAGCCACGAGGCATTCTTTTTATCGAACATCCTTGTCGAGTTAGACCCGGAAAATCCTGAGGCCCTGGGGCTGACGGCTTTGATCGGCTTTATTGAGGCGCGCCGCGATGCGCGGGTCCAAAATGGCGTTTTGGTGCCCGTACCGGAACAGGATACCGCGCTTTGGGACACGCTGTTGATCGATCGATCCGCCGGTACATTGGCGCGAGCCTCCTTGAAAGGGCAACCAGGGCGGTTCCAGCTTGAGGCCGCGATCCAAGCGGTACATGCGGCCCGATCTGTGACCGGCAAGACCGACTGGCGCGCGCTGTCGCAGCTCTATCTTGGTCTGATGCAAACCTACCCCTCCATTGGCGGCGCCGTCAGCCGCGCCGCAGTTGTGGCCGAGGACGCTGGACCGGGAGAGGGGCTGCGGATGTTGGATGCGATCGACTATGACGCATTGCATCAATACCAGCCGTTCCATGCCGTTCAGGCCCATTGCCTGTCCGAACTCGGCCGGACAGCAGAGGCCGCAGACGCCTATCATTCAGCCCTCGCCTTGTGCACGGACGATCCGTCAAAAAGGTGGCTTGAGAAAAAAATCGCAGATCTGCGAAAAAAAATGTCGTGAGCTGTCGATTGGCGGCATCGATCTTCGTCGTGTGGGCAGAAGGGAAGCAAAACGCTCTCCCGACCGACCGGAAAAGGACCTGACCCATGACCATCGTTTACACAATCGTCGCCATCATCGCCGCTGTTGCACTCGCCGCACTGCTTCTGCCCCGCAAAGTCGTCGTCACCCGCCAGGCAGACGTCGCCCTCAACCCCGAAGCGGTCATCGCCCGCGTGGCCAGCACCGAAGGGTTTCAGACCTTCAACCCCTATTGCACCACAGACCCTGATTTGAAGATCACACCCTTTGGCCCAGCCGAGGGCGTCGGCTCCGGCTTCCGCTTTGAAGGCAAGGAAGGCAAAGGCACCCAGACCGTGACCGAGGTCACCGCAACCCGCGTCACGCACCTGATCGACCTTGGCGCTATGGGCAAGCCTGTTCAAACGATCGAAGCAAAGGCTGATAGCAATGGTGCCCGCGTCACGTGGACGGTGACGTCCGATATGGGGTTCAACCCTGTGTTCCGCATCTTCGGTCTGTTCATGGACCGCATGCTTGGTCAGACCTACGAGCTTGGTCTGAAAAACATCAAGGCGCTTGCCTGAACACGTTCAAACCCAAACGGAAAGGCAGGCCTTGGGCCTGCCTTTTCCTTTGCAGAAGGCCGTTCCTGGTCAGAAGAGTTTCTTATAGACATTCGACGCTACACATTCCTGTCACACGAAAAGCTTAGCGTGGATTCATCCGAATGAATTTTTCGACGATATGCGTGACAGCTGGACCAAGATAAAAGACGCCATTGAGCGAGATATCGAAGCGGGTGCCTTGTTGCCCGGCTCGCGCTTGCCGACCGAGCCTGAACTTCAGGAACTTTACGGCACAGGCCGCCATTCCGTGCGCCGCGCGCTGGCCGAGCTCGCGCGGGACGGGAGCCTGAGCATTGAACAGGGGCGCGGGACGTTTGTTTTGCCCCGGCCGCGCATCGAATACGTGATCGGGCGGCGCACAAGGCTGCGGAAGAACCTCGGCGCACAAGGGATCGATGTCGCCGGGGAGGCGCTCGGCAGTGACGTGGTGCCAGCCGCGGGCGATGTTGCCGAGGCGTTGCAGCTTCCCGAAGGCTCTGATGTCGTTGTCACGCACCGGCTGACCAAAGCAGACGCTGTGCCAGTTTCCTTTGGCCGACTGTTTCACGATGGCGCCCGGTTTCCCGACTTTCCCGAACGCCGCAGCGTTCTGGGTTCGGTGTCTGCGGTCTATCGGTCCTACGGGATCGACGACTACCTCCGTGGAGCGACCACCGTTTACGCGCGTCCGGCAAAACCGGAGGAGACGCAGCGATTAAGGCAGCACCCGGATATGCCGGTGATGCTTGTGCGCGCCGTCGACACCCTTCCCGATGGCACGCCGATTGCCTTCAGCAAAGTCGTTTGGTCGGCCACCCGGGTGCGGTTCACCTTTGGATCAGAAGAGGAGTGAGGCGATGCGCGTTTCGGAACAGATGTCTCATGCGGATATGTTGGGGGTGCTGGCACGTTGCAACGCGGAGACGTTGAAGGCCTTTGCCGATCCGCTTGTCGCAACGTTGGACGATATCGAAGTGATCGAAAACCGCACCGGGCTTGTCATGCTTCCGATGCGGGATACCGCCCAAGGCACCCATTTCCACTTGGGCGAAGTTCTCATGAGCGAAGCGCGCATCGCTGTTGACGGTGTGGAGGCGTTCGGGATGCGGCGCGGCCGCGACCTTGAGGCTGCCATGGCGATGGCCGTCGTAGATGCGTGTCTCTCGCTGGGGCGGGAGGCGGAGCGTTGCGCCGACTTTATCGCTGCTGAGGCGCGGCGGTTGGAGGTCGATGACCGCGAAACACTGCGGCGCGTCGAAGCGACACGTGTGAATATGGAGACGTTCTGAGCCATGGGCCACCCGATACCGTCTGACTTCGAAACCCGGACGAATACGACGTTCGATGCGCTTATGTGGGCCTTGTCCCGACCCGGTCTTGTGCGGCAGTTGCCGGTAGCCGGAACGGCCGGGATTGTCGAAGCCCTGATCGACCGGGAATGCCGGGTCTACGCGCAATCTGACACACTCAGGGTGCAGGTCATGCGCGCCGGTGCGGAACTCGTTGCTCTAGAAGAAGCTGATCACGTTTTCGTCGATGCGTTGAGCGATCTGACGCTCTTGAACCAGGTCTCCCTGGGGTCTGATCTCTACCCGGAAACCGGCGCAACGCTCATTGCCCCCGCCCGGTTCGGGGACGGGCCGTTGCTCCGGCTGACAGGTCCCGGCGTGGATGGTGAGACACCGGTTCGCATCGAGGGTGTGCCCCCGTCCTTCTGGGAAAAACGTCGCGATGTGATGCGGTATCCGATGGGGTTTGAGCTGTTTCTCATCGACGGCGACCAAGTCCTCGGCCTTCCGAGGTCGACAGTTGTGGAGGTGCTCTGATGGCCTATGTGGCGACCCGTGGCGGGGAACGCGCCATCGAACAATCGCAGCGCCTCTTCAGGGCCGAGATGGGGGAAATCAAGCCGGAACGCGTCGCGGAGATCCGCAAGGCCATGCCGTACCTGATCGACCGGGTGATGGGGGAGGCGTCGCTTTACGACGAAGACCTTGCCGCGCTGGCCCTGGCGCAAACGGGTGGTGAGCTTTACGAGGCGGTGCTGCTTTTGCGGGCATGGCGCACGACGCAACCGCGTTTGCAGGTGGCCGAGCCGGTGACGCAGGACAGCCTGTTTACCCACCGGCGCATTTCGGCGGCGTTCAAAGACATCCCTGGCGGGCAAATCCTGGGGCCCACGCTCGACTATTCGCATCGCATTCTGGAGACGTCTGTCCTGACGGGTGAGGCTTTCGTGCCCGCGCCCGTCGACCCGGCAGCAGAACCCGCGCCTGCGCGCCAGCCGTCCGTCGCCGCTTGGCAGGCTGAGAATGAACTTCTCACGGCGCCAGTCCCGGACGAGGTGACCGGCAATGACATTCCGGATGTCACCCGCGAACCGCTGCTTTTCCCGGCCAAGCGCGCCCACACGTTGCAAAGCCTCGCGCGGGCGGAAACCGGCGGCGTATTGGCCCTTGGCTACGCCGCACAGCGCGGGTATGGCCAAGCGCATCCAACGGTGAACGAGCTTCGCTTGGCGGAGGCCGACATCATGGTGACGCATCCGAACGGTACCGTGTTCAGCGCGGGCCGCGTCAAGGTCAGCCAGGCCGAGGTCGTTTCAAAGCAGGGCGCGGAGCTTGGGCTCGGGTTCGCCGCGACCCTTGGCTGGAACGAGGTGAAGGTCATCGCGGCCGCCACGCTCGACCTGAACTCGGAAGGGGCGGAGAAGGGCTCGGCGACGGAGGAGGAGTTTTTCCTCTATCACACCGAAGGCGTGGAAAGCTCGGGCTTCTGTATCCACTTCAAACTGCCCCATTACGTGACCTTCCAGTCCAGCCTGGATGCCATGCGCGATGCCAAGGCGAAGAAAGCGGCAAATGAAAAGGACAAAGATCGCGAAGTCCAGCCCTCAAGCAGTGAAGCGGTAGGGCATCAAACGGAGCCTGCGGAATGAGCCTGAACGCCCTGACCCGGGAGTGGGAGCCGATGAGTTACGGTTTCCTCGATGCCTCCGCCAAGCGTGAGATCCGGCGGAAGACCTTGAAGGCGATTGCGGTACCCGGATGCCAGATGCCCTATGCCAGCCGGGAGGTACCGATGGCGCGGGGCTGGGGGACGGGTGGATTGCAAATCTCCTGCACGCTTCTCAACCCGCAGACGACGGTGAAGGTGATCGACCAAGGCGCGGATGACAGCGTCAATGCGGCTTCGATCCGCCGGTTTCTGGCGCGGGTCTCTGGAGCGCCGACAACGACGGACACGTTGCAGGCAGACCTTATACAATCGCGCCATCGTATTCCCGAAGAAAAGCTGCACGAGGATCAGGTGTTGGTCTTGCAGGTGCCGAACCCGGAGCCGCTCAGGCCCGTGCAGCCCAATATGTCGATTGCGCGACAGATGCATGCGGATGCCGATTACGGACGGATGTGGCTGCAACTTTACGAGCAGATCGTCCGCTCCGGTCGGGTGATGCAGGGGGCGAGTTACCCGTCTCTCGTGCATGGCCGCTTTGTGATGACCCCCTCGCCGATCCCGCGCTGGGACGTGCCGAAGCTGCACATGACCAAGCATCTGACGATCCTTTCTGCGGGTCGGGAGAAGCGCCTGCACGTCGTGCCGCCATTTACACGGGTCGAACCGCTTGTGTTTGACGACGTGCCCTACCGGGTTGAAGAACACGGGCACCTGACTTGCTATCGGTCTGGCGCGCGCGGGTTCTTTATGAATGAGATCCCGCAGGAGGATGGATCGTCGAAGTTTGAAATCTCTGACAGCGACTATGGCGTGAAGACCATCCGACAAGGTGACGGCGAAGCTGTGGATTTCGGTGACACCTGGTACCGCGAAGGCACGTTCGGTGAAGGCTGTCCCGGACTTGATCCGGGACCTCAAGCCCAGGTGCAAAAACAGGAGGTCCCGGGTCAAGCCCGGGACGCGTAGCGCGATGTCCCTTACGCTTGACGCCCCGAAACTGGTCAAGACGCGCCCGCTTTTGGTCGCGCGAAACGTCTCCAAATCCTATGGCCCGGTCAAGGCGCTGATTGATGTCTCGGCCACCGTCTATCCCGGAGAAGTGCTTGGCATCGTCGGAGAAAGCGGATCGGGCAAGTCGACCTTTCTGCGCGGCCTCAATCTGGAGGAGACACCGGACACCGGCAGCTATACGCTCGACTTGCCGGACGTCGAGGGCAATCTGTTTGATCTCGACCGCTACGCACGGCGCATGCTCTGCGCGACGCGGATCGGGATCGTCTATCAGAACCCGCATGTCGGTCTGCTGATGAAGCATTCGTCGTCAGGAAACGTCGCCGAGCGTTTGCTGGTCGCGGGTGAGCGCCGGTTTGCCGTGCTGCGGGAAAAGGCGCGCGATGCACTCGACGCCTCCGAGTTCCCGCTTGATCGCATGGATGCGCCGCCCATCGAGTTGTCAGGCGGCATGCAGCAGCGGGTGCAACTGGCAAAGGCGATTGCGTTGGAGCCCGCACTCCTTCTCCTCGACGAACCCACGACCGGACTGGATGTCAGCGTTCAGGCATTGGTGCTCGACACATTGAAGCGGCTGCAACAGGAACGGCGGATCACCATGGTCATCGTCAGCCATGACCTGGGCGTCATTCGGACCCTGGCCGACAGGGTCATGGTCATGCGCCGGGGGCAGGTGGTGGAAGAAGGCCTCGCCGATCAGATTTTCCAGGACCCGCAACATGCCTATACGCAACAATTGGTGCACGCGAAGCTATGACACGGGTTCTTGACATACGCGGCCTGTCAAAGGGCTTCACGATGCACCACCTCGACCAGACGATGGACGCTTTTGAGGATGTTTCGTTCACGCTGGATGCTGGACAGTTCCTTTTGCTCAAGGGACGAAACGGGGCCGGCAAGTCCACACTGCTGCGCACGCTCTATCGCAGTTACCTCGCCGGGGCTGGGCAAATCCTGTTTCACTCGTCGCACGGCGTGATTGACCTTGCGCGGGCGGCGGATGTGGATGTGACGCTCCTTCGCCAGACCGAGATGGGCTTCGTGACGCAGTTCCTGACGGCGCGGCCACGGGTGAGTGCCGAAGCGCTGGTTGCGGAACCCCTTCGGCGCGCGGGTCGGCCCTTACAAAAGGCGATGGACGAGGCCCGCCACTGGCTTCAGACCTTCGGGGTCAAACCGGATTTGTGGGCCGCGTACCCCACGACATTTTCCGGCGGTGAACAGCAGAAGGTGAACCTCGCCCGCGCGCTTATCCTGCCGCAGCGGCTTTTGTTGCTGGACGAACCGACAGCCTCGCTTGACGTGAACGCGCGTGCCGCTCTCGTCAAACGATTGGCGGATCTGAAGTCCGGCGGCACCGCGATGATCGGGGTGTTTCACCATCCGGGCGATGTCGCCGACCTGATCGACACCGAAATTGACCTCACTCCGGACAATCAGGCTCAAGAGGACCGAGAAGATGTGGCTGTCTAACTTCACACTTGTTCTGCCGAACCGCGTTGTGACCGGGGGCTCAATTCTGATCGAAGACGGAAAGATCGCAGACATTCGTGAACGCGCGGTGCCTGGCGGTGTAGAGGGCGACGGGCGTACACTCTTCCCTGGTTTCATCGACATGCATGGTGACATGATCGAGCAGGAGCTTGAGCCGCGCGTGCGCGTGGACTTTCCGATGTCGGTTGCCATGGCTTCGTTGGATGCGCGCCTTGCTGCGGCGGGTGTGACGACAGCTTACGCGTCGGTGTCGTTCTCACGCGGTGCGCGCGACGGGGAACGGCGGTCCTTCGATCATACCAGCAAGGTCATTCGGGACCTGGCGGAGGCGCGGAAGCACACACGCGTTGACCATCGCATTCATGCGCGCTTTGACATCACGTTCGACAATGCCGTCGGCGTTTTGGAGAAACTGATCAGCGAGGGGTGCGTCGATCTCGTCTCCCTCATGGATCACACGCCGGGACAAGGGCAGTATCGAAACCTCGAAGTTCATATCAAAAACAAGGCGGCCTATCACGGCGTGTCGGAAACCGAAGCCCGCCAGATGGTCACAACCGCCATCGCTGAACGCACGCGGCCTCAGGACGTGCTGCTGTCCAACATGCATGAAGTCTCGCGTCTCAGCCGGGACAACGGAGTGCCTTTGGCAAGTCACGATGACGATACGGTCGAAAAGGCCAACCTTATGGCGGATCTCGGCGCTGTGATCTCAGAATTTCCGGTGACCGTGGAGGCTGCGGAGACTGCAGTGCATCGCGGCATGATGACAGCGATGGGCGCTCCAAATGCGATGCGCGGTCAAAGTTACTCCGGCAATCTGTCGGCGCGCGAGGCGCATCGCAAGGGCCTTTTGCACGTCCTGGCCGCCGATTATCACCCGGGCGCCATTCTCGCTGCCGTGCATGCATTGTCAGACCAGGACCCCGATGATCTTGCGGGGGCCGCGCGGCTCGCAAGCGCGAACCCGGCGCAGGCGTTGGGTTTGACCGACCGAGGATCGCTAGAGGTGGGCAAATCCGCCGACCTTTTTGTAACGGATCGGCGCAACCGTGTCGCTTTGACCATCCGAAAAGGTCAGGTGATTCATTCGGATGGCACGATGTCGCTTGAAACACCTGCGCTTCAGCCTGCCGAGTGAGAAACGTCAACGAACTGTCATATACCGGTTCTTTTCCTGTTACGCGGCAGGCCTATCCAGAGAGCAGGACATATTCATTCGGATGAATCGCGATGGCTGCCACCCTGACGCTTTCCGACGTTGAGAAACGATTTGGTGAAACCACGGCTGTAGACACGGTCAGTCTTTCGATTGACCCCGGTCAGTTCGTCGGCGTGATCGGTCGTTCCGGCGCCGGAAAGTCCACACTTCTGCGCCTCGTCAACCGCCTGATCGACCCCACCTCGGGGTCGATTTCATTTGGTGGGTCCGAGATCACGTCGCTCAAAGGCAAAGAGCTGAGAGAGTGGCGGCGTGACTGCGCGATGATTTTCCAGCAGTTCAATCTTGTCGAACGGCTGGATGTGCTGACGAATGTCCTGATTGGCCGGTTGGCCGAACACGGGTTTCTGTCTTCCATGGCCATGCGCTTCACCGACGAGGAGCGGACAATGGCGATTGAGGCGCTCGACCGGCTCGATCTGGTGCCGCAGGCGCTGCAACGCGCGGGCACGCTTTCCGGCGGCCAGCAACAGCGCGTCGCGATTGCCAAAGCACTGGTGCAAAGCCCGAAAATCATGCTGGCGGATGAGCCCATCGCGTCGCTCGATCCGGCCAATGCGACGCTGGTGATGGACGGCTTGAGAGACATCAACCAACAGGATGGGCTCACCGTTCTTGTGAACCTGCACACACTGGACACGGCGCGCGCATATTGTGATCGCATCATCGCCATGCGGTTGGGCCGGGTCATGTTCGACGGCACCGCCGCACAACTGACCGACGATGTTGTCCGAGACATTTATGGAACTGACGGGCTTCGAGAATTCAACGAAGCCGTGACCTCCACGCAATCTGCCGTGGGTGTTCCAGCCTGAGTTTTCTGTCAATCGCCAAACCAACCAGGGAGATGACCCATGCGTTTTCTGACAACTACCGCGCTTATCGCGCTGACTGCCACCGGTGCTTTCGCCGCCGACTGGAAAGAGGACTATCAGGTTCTGAAATTCGGCATCCTGTCGGGTGAGAACGAGAAAGACCGGATCGCGCGTTACACGCCGTTCGAAGAGTATCTGGAGCGAGAACTCGGCGTCGAAGTCGAAATCTTCACCGCCGGGAACTATGACGGTGTGATCCAGGCCATGGCGGCCGATCAGATCGAGTTCGCGTTCCTGGGTTCGTCCTCTTACGCCGCCGCCTATACCGCAACAGACGGCGGTGTTGAGCCGCTTCTCTCGCGTTTGCAGAACGATGGCTCTACCGGTTATTTCTCAATCATTGTAACGCGTTGCGACAGCGGCTTGAACGATCTGGCCTCACTAGAGGGTAAGGTTCTGGCCTTCGCGGACCCGGA
>JBCBBB010000048.1:0-20123 GCA_038532095.1 Pseudomonadota bacterium | reverse complement strand
ATCATTAATAACTCTCACACGCTTCGATCCACCCTTCGAAGCACACGCTCAACCGCCTTCAGTTCCCCTACTGGAGGCGGTCCCCGTTTCAGGGGTCCGTTTATTGCTGAAAGTTACGGCTGTCCTTGATCTGGTCCCAGGCCCAGACGACCTCGGACAGCTGTTCTTCATGCCCCCGGTCACCACCGTTCATGTCAGGATGAAGAACCTTGATCAAGGCTTTGTAAGACTTGCGGATTTCGGCCTTGGTCCAGTGATCTTTCGCTTCCAGGATATCCAATGCCCGCCGCTCGGTCGGGGGCAGCTTTCGTGTGCCGGTGATGGACTTGCCCGGGTTGCGGGTGGCGTTCTCACCAAGGACCTGATGCGGATCGTCGATCCCTAGGCGGGACCAGGCCCGCGCTTCATCGCTTTTCTTGCCGAACGGCTTGGTTTCGCGTTCCCAAACACGGTCCTTGTCAATCTGCGCGTTCAACTCTTCCTCGGTTTGTCCCTGGAAGAAATTCCATTTCAGATTGTACTCGCGCACGTGGTCTTTGCAGAACCAGTAAAACTCATCGAGATCATCCGGCGATTTCGGGGCGCGATACTGGCCCACCTTGTTGCAGCCAGGGTATTCGCAAACCCGTGTCGAGGTTTCAAAGGCGCCGGACATGCCACGCCGCGTCCGCTGGCGCTTCTTCTTGTCCGAAGACACACTCAAATCGAAACCAAACGGATCTTCTGCCATCTGCTACCTGCCTTTCCGACTCGGACCAGAGAGTTTACCGTGCTCCCCGAGAGATTGAAGGGGATTGACACAAAAAATGCGCGTCGAAGATGAAATCCGGGAGAAACTGGTCGCGGCCTTTGAGCCGAGCGCACTTTCCGTGCTGGATGAAAGCGAACAGCACCGGGGCCATGCCGGATATCAGGAGGGCGGGCAGAGCCATTTCCGGGTCAGTATCAGTGCCTCTGCCTTTGCCGACATGAGCCGCATTCAGCGCCACCGCGCCGTCCATACCGCGCTTGGCCCTGACTTGATCGGGCGCATTCACGCCCTTGCGCTGGACATAAGTGCCTAACCGACCGCTATGAATTTGCCTGCGCGCCTGGCGCGCAGACACGATGATTGAGGGGCGCGTGTTGCGTCAGTCGTCAATCGCCCGAACGCTGGGGGCTGTGCCATAGTCCGGCGGGCGCGAGCTGAGCCGGGCGGTCTCCGGTTCGATGTCGGGGGGCGGAGTGGGCTCCGGTGCCTCTATGACCGGTTCGGGCGCCGTCTCCACCGCTTGCAACGGCGGGGCCGGGGAGGTCTCAAGCGGCAGGGCGGCGGCCTCAAGACGGCGGAAGATCAGGATGTTCTGATAAGTCTGCTGGCTGCCGGTCAGCCCCTTGCGTTCGAGACACGGCAAGGTTTCCGCGCGGACATATTCCCAGCCGTCCTCTGCCATCTCGTTGAGCGTTTCTGTCAGGGACAGGGCGAACCGATCCTCTGTTGTCTTGACGCCTTTGGCCTTGGTCCCGGTGTTGGGTGCGGGAACAGCCTTGTATTCGAACTTGCGCATGGCAAACCCCTCTTGCTCGTGGCGGCGGTGTACCATCTTGCATCCAAGACCAAAAGTGCAGGGCAGGCGAAAGGCCGCCGGGCTTTACCATATCCTAAGACATCGGGCGTATGAGAGCGGGAAAACCGACGTCTCTGATGGTACTGCATGCACGCTTCAAAGGGTTTTCCAAGGGTTAGGGCGTTTGTCCTGTCGCCGCCCTTCTTTTTCTTCGCGACGGCGCTGCTCACCTGGCCGCTGCTGGCGGAGCTTGAGGCGTTCGAAGCCTTTTACGAGTTCTCCCGCGATCACGAGGATTGGGACGTTGATGAGTTCGTGATGCTGGTATTCAATCTGGCCGTGGCGCTGATCCTCTCGCTTTGGCAGAAATCGAAGCAATTGACACGGCTGGCGCAGGAAAAGGAAGAAGAGCGGGCGCGGGCCACACGGAATGCCAGCCATGATCCATTGACCGGGCTCAACAATCGTCGGGCGTTTACATCGACGATGGACACCGCGCGGGAGCGACTGTCAGACGCCCGGACCGTCTGTCTTGCCATGATCGATCTCGACCGGTTCAAACCGGTGAATGATCTGCGTGGTCATGCGGTGGGCGATGCGGTTCTGGCCGGTGTGGGCGACCGGCTGCGGGCGGCTGTCGGGGTGGATGCCCGCGTGGCGCGGCTCGGTGGCGATGAGTTTGCCGTGCTGTTTGAGAACGCCGCATCC
This sequence comes from Pseudomonadota bacterium, assembly GCA_038532095.1. Classification (GTDB taxonomy): domain Bacteria; phylum Pseudomonadota; class Alphaproteobacteria; order Rhodobacterales; family Rhodobacteraceae; genus JAJDOD01. The sequence goes on along the minus strand of JBCBBB010000048.1, from coordinate 17,868 downwards.
ATTGAGGCGGTTGAACGTCAGGCGCGTCGCATCGTGCATATGATGGATGAGCCGTTCGAAGTCGGGGCGGCGGGCGTGTCCATCAGTTGCAGCGTCGGTCTGGTGGTCTGGACCCCTGAATTGACGGTTGCCGAAGTGATGCGGCGGGCCGACGCAGCGCTGTACCGCGCCAAAGGGGAGGGGCGGGCCCGTTTTGCATGGTACGATTCCGATCTTGATAAACGCTCGACGGAGCGTGCCAAGCTTGAAGTCGATCTGCGCGCCGCCATCCGCTCGCAACAGGTGCAGCCGTGGTTTCAACCGATTGTCGACATCCCGTCATACAAGCTTGTGGGGTTCGAAGTTCTGGCGCGTTGGAAGCACCCGGAAAAGGGCAATGTTTCTCCTGAAGAGTTCGTCGAGATCGCCGAGGATTGCGGTCTGATCGATGCGCTTAGCCACGATGTTTTGCACGAGGCGTGCTTGACGGCGCGGGACTGGCCGAGCGCGCTGTCAATCTCGGTGAACGTGTCCCCCGTCCAGTTCTCGAGCCAGGACTTTGTGCGTCAGATCCACTCGGCTCTTATGGCGTGTGACTTCGATCCGCGCCGTCTGATCGTGGAGGTGACCGAAACGTCGGTCATAGCCGACTTCGAAGCCGCGCGAGAGAAGCTCACGGCTTTGAAGGAGCTTGGAATTTCCGTTGCGCTTGACGACTTCGGAACCGGTTACTCCAGCCTTGCAAGCTTGCGCCGTTTGCCGTTCGACCGGGTCAAAATCGATCGCAGTTTCATCTCCAGCATCGAAACCCAACCGACGAACCAAAAAATCGTGCAGGTCATTCTGGACCTTGCGCGCGGGCTTGATCTCGACGTCACGGTCGAGGGCATCGAAACCGCGCAGGAGCTGTCTTACCTGGAAGCGCAGGCGCGTGCGCACGGCCAGGGCTTCCTGTTCGAACGCCCGCTGCCACCGGATGAAGTGAAATGGCGTATGGAAACGGACTGGGCGGATGGGATGGTGGCTCCGGACCGGCCTGTGTTGCATACCAAGTCGCGCGGTTCTGAAGCGGGCTGAAGCAAGCTTCGGCCGCCGCATGACCGTCCGCCGGACAAGCGCATCTATTGGTCTACCGCGTATTGCGCTCAACTTGGTACACGCCGCATCATCCAACGCGCGACAGTTGCTGGCTTCAAGCAGCATGAGACACGTCGGGTTGAATGCGATTTGCCTCGGTGAGGCGTTACCCGGGCGTTGGTGCGGCGGCTTCGAGTAATCCTTCGGATTTCAGATCGCTCCAGAAGGCAGCCGGGATCGGTGTGTTGAACCAGTCCACAATCTGCGCCAACTCCTCTGCATTGCGCGGGCCGGGGATGACCGAGGTGACAACCGGATGGGCCAGTGGGAACTGAAGCGCGGCAGCGGGCAGAGCGATGCCATGCGCATCGGCCACAGCACCAAGGCTGCGGGCCTTGTTGACCACATGGTCCGGCGCGCGGTCATAGTTCCACATCTCCCGCCCGACCAGGATGCCGGAATTGAACGGCCCGCCGCAGATGATTGTTGTCCCGGCGGCCTCGCACGCGGGAAACAGCGTCTCCAGTGGGGTTTGTTCGAGGAGCGTATAGCGCCCGGCCAACAGAAACACGTCCCAATCGCCGATGCCAAGCGCATCCTGGCAGACCTGATTTTCGTTCACGCCCAGTCCGATGGCCTGAACCAGACCGGTATCGCGCAGCTCCGCCATCGCGCGATACCCGCCATCGGCCAGATCGCGGAAGTGCCGGGTGTTCTCCTCACCATGCTGGAACGCGCCGATGTCATGCGCCAGAAGAATGTCGATCCGATCAAGGCCAAGCCGCTGGAGGTTGTCCTCGAACGCGCGCATCACGCCGTCATACCCGTAATCGTAAACCACGTGGAACGGCAGCGGGTCGACCATGCCATACTCCGCCGGGTTCGCGACCGCCCCGGGCTTCAGCAGGCGGCCAACCTTGTCGGACAATGTGTAATCCGTTCCGCGCAGCAAGTCGCCGATCACGCGTTCCGACCGCCCGAACCCATACCACGGGGCTGTATCGAAATAACTGATCCCGGCGGCCTGCGCGGCGGCAATCAACGCGGCCGCCTGTGCCCGGTCGAGATCGACAAAGTTGCCGCCAAGCGGCGCAGCGCCCAGCCCAAGCACGTCGATCTTCAGATCGGTGCGCCCCACTCTCCGCTTTTCCATGGCCCACACCCCTCCCAGTTGTTCGCGCGTCCGACCGGAAAGATCCCGCCGCTTGCGTTTCGTGGTCAATAGAGACAGGAGGCCCCCCGCCACCCCGGCGGCGTTAAAGACCCAGCTTGGCCGATACCAACGCGTTCACCGCCTTCGGGTTCGCTTTGCCACCGGTCGCCTTCATCACCTGACCCACGAACCACCCGGCCAGCTTCGGGTTGGCCTTGGCCTTTTCGACCTGCGCCGGGTTGTCAGCGATCACCTGATCGACGGCGGCTTCGATGGCCCCGGTGTCGGTGACCTGCTTCAGGCCCTCGGTTTCGACGATCTCCTCCGGTGCGCGGCCGGTCGTATAGGCGATCTCAAACACGTCCTTGGCGATCTTGCCCGAGATTGTGTCCGCTGCAATCAGGTCGAGAATTTGCCCCAGCGCCGCGGCTGACAGCGGGCTGTCCTCAATGCTGTGATCTTCTTTCTTCAGGCGGCCGAAGAGCTCGTTGATGACCCAGTTCGCCGCCAATTTGCCATCACGCCCTTCCGCGACTTCTTCGAAAAAGACCGCGTTTTCCACATCTGCCGTCAGCACGCCGGCGTCATATTCCGTCATGCCGTAGTCGCTGACGAAACGCGCCTTCTTGGCGTCCGGCAGTTCCGGCAGGGACGCGGCAATGTCATCGACCCAGCCCTGCTCGATCTCGAGCGGCAACAGATCGGGGCAGGGGAAATAGCGGTAATCATGCGCTTCTTCCTTCGACCGCATCGACCGTGTTTCGCCCTTGTCGGGATCATAAAGCCGGGTTTCCTGATCGATGGTGCCGCCATCTTCCAGAATGCCGATCTGGCGTTTCGCCTCAATTTCAATGGCTTGCTGAATGAAGCGCATGGAGTTCATGTTCTTGATTTCGCAGCGTGTCCCGAGATGCGAGAAATTCTGGCTTTCTTCGTACGCCTCGTAATCGCCCGGACGGCAGACCGACACGTTCACGTCCGCGCGCAGGTTGCCGTTCTGCATATTGCCATCGCAGGTGCCGAGATAGCGCATGATCTGGCGCAGCTTGCCGACGTAAGCCGCCGCTTCCTCGGGCCCGCGAATATCGGGGCGGGAGACGATCTCCATCAGCGCCACGCCCGTGCGGTTCAGATCGACGAAGGAAAAATGTGGGTCCATGTCGTGGATCGACTTGCCCGCATCCTGTTCAAGGTGAATGCGCTCGATCCGCACGCGCCGCGCAACGCCCGGCCCCATATCCACCTGCACTTCGCCTTCGCCCACGATCGGGTGGTAAAGCTGGCTGATCTGGTAGCCCTGCGGCAGGTCGGGATAGAAGTAGTTCTTCCGGTCAAATGCGCTGACCAGGTTGATGTCGGCCTGCAAGCCAAGCCCGGTGCGCACCGCCTGCGCCACGCAATACTCGTTTATGACCGGCAACATGCCCGGCATGGCCGCATCCACGAACGCGACGTTGGCATTGGGTTCGGCGCCGAAGGTGGTGGAGGCGCCGGAAAACAGCTTGGCGTTTGTGGCCACCTGCGCATGCACCTCGAGCCCGATGACAAGTTCCCAGTCGCCGGTGGCCCCTGCGATCACTTTCGGCTTTGGCGTCTCGAATGTCAGGTCCAGCATGGCTCTGCTCCAGTGCATGTCGCGTTCGCGCTGTTCTAGAGCGTGTTGCATGCAATTGGAAACACTTTGCGCCGGTTTGATGCAACACGCTCAAAGCAGGCAGACGCGCCGCTTCAAGCGCGACGCCACAAGGGTTGGCAGAACGGGTCAGGTCTGGCAAAACAGGGCAGGGGTGCCTTGAAGGATCGGCAGGAGTGCCATGAAAAGAGCCCTGATCGCCAGCATGATTGTCTGTTGTCTTGGTCTGCCCGCGCCGGCGCAGGACCGGCTGTCTTTCGCGTCCGAGACACGCCCGCCCCCGCGCGACAACGCCTTGCCCCGCGCAAGGTGGGAGCACCGGGCGGACGGCGCTTTGTGGACGCGGGTCGTGTTGGCCGCGGTGGAAACCCATGGGGCGGCGCTTTTGACAGAGGTCCCGAAGGACATCGCCGACTGGTGCCCAGCCTATGCGGAGAACGGGCCAAAGGACCGCGCGGCTTTCTGGGCCGGGTTCATTTCGACGCTAGCACGCTATGAAAGCACGTGGAACCCGCGCGCCGTGGGCGGCAACGGACGCTGGTTCGGGTTGATGCAGATCTATCCGCCCACCGCCGAGTTCCGGAAGTGCCGGGTGCAGACAGGGAACGGTTTGAAACAGGGCTCTGACAATCTCAACTGTGCGATCCGGATCATGACGATCACGGTCCCGCGCGATAACGCGATTTCGACAAAGGACACGCGCTGGCGCGGCGTGGCCGCGGATTGGGGGCCGATCCGCAACGATTGGATGCGCCGGGACATGCAGCGCTACACGCAGCGCCAGACCTATTGCCGCAAGCTGGAAGAGGTGCGCCCGCCCAAAAGGCCATGAGGTCTTAGAGCTTTGCGCAAATCATAATGGGATTTGTGTTGTGTCGGATGCCCGATATGCGGACAAAGCGGACAGAGTTAAATCTTTTTAAGAAGGTACTCATGGTTTTGGTCAACTGCGAACCAAGCTGAGTCTTCGGCAGCTTCAGGATCATTGTTTTCTGCGATTACGAAGTGAAAAGACGGGTCCTTGTGAGCCCCCAATTGCCCTAATTTTAGGTGCATACCTCGCGAAGAGTATTCAGTAACAGCTTGGTCTTCCAGGCCAAGGCCTTTGAAGCGATAGCTTAGAGCCTCACCGTCTTCGGTGCCCATCACTACCAGTTGACCATCTTTGCTCCATTCCTGTGCATCGAGGCATTGCCCACTACAGGGCCCGCCTATGGCTGTGGTTTCAAATACCAAAATCAAATCGATGCGCTCAAGCTCGACTTGGCCCGCTATCTTTAGAAGCACTATAGTGCACTTATTCACCCTCATTCCAGGCGGCAACTCTGGATTGTACGGGATTGATTGCAGTGAAACTTGTTCTCGCAATAGTCCGTCAGCGGCAACAACAGACTTTGCCGTGATGACACCAATCGCGGTTTTGACTGTCAGGTGATCCAAGAAGGTACTCATGTTCAAATAGCCAAAGCTGGAAATCCTTTAAGGTTCTGCACGAAATCGGTTTGCAAAGCCATTGCTTCATTGTTGCTCTGGGCTCAAAGCCGTCGTTCAACAAGGCATCACTTTAGATGGACCACCATTCAGCCCTGAGCGCGCAATGACCCAAGGCCACCCCTCTCAAGCGCTGCGCAGCCTTTCGGGTCGTTTGCCTTCGCTCCAGGCGCGCACGGCGGAGCCGAACGCTTCGAACAACGGGCGCGAGACCGGGTCGTCGGTGGCGTTGTATTCCGGGTGCCATTGGACCCCGAGGGCAAACCCGGGCGCGCCGTCCACGTAAATGGCCTCTTCCGTCCCGTCCGGCGCGCGACCGTCGATGACGATCCGGTCGCCGGCGCGCTTTATGCCCTGACCGTGGAGCGTGTTTGTCAGCACGACGCTTTCGCCGAAGAGGCGATGAAAAACACCGCCTTCGGTCAGCGTCACATCGTGGCGGAGGGCAAATTTTTCCTCCAGCGTCCCGTCAGGCGGCATCCGGTGGTTCATGCGGCCCGGCAAATCGCGAATCTCCGGGTAGAGCGATCCACCCATCGCGACGTTCAACTCCTGAAACCCCCGGCAGATCGCCAGGATCGGCTGCCCGCTGACAACGCAGTCGCGGATCAGTTGCAGCGCAAGGCTGTCGCGGGCGCGATCAAAGCTGCCATGGGCTTCGGTTTCGTCCTCGCCATATTCCTCAGGGTGCACATTCGGGCGCCCTCCGGTGAAGAGAAAGCCGTCGCATGTTGCTTTCAGCGTCTCGATATCGACAAGCGCGGGGTCAGACGGAACGATCAAAGGCAGAGCGCCAGCGACCTGCGACACCGCCGTGCTGTTCATCACCCCGCCCGCATGGGTGGGGTATTCTTCGTTCACCAGATAGAAATTTCCTATGATCCCGACGACCGGCATCGCATGTGTCCCTTTCCAACCCCTTCGAACCTAATGCCTGATCCGGAAGACGCCAGCAACAAATTTGCACAGTCCTACCGTCGTTTCTGTTGCAGAACTCTTAAGGTGCGCGCGCCTTAGGCTTCGCCGACCAGCCCTGCGGCTTCGATGCCTGCCAAAGCGGCGGCGGCATCATTGTCTGACGTATCGCCCGTGACACCGACGGCACCGATCACACGGCCTCGGCTGTCTTTCACCAAAACACCGCCCGGAACAGGCACTACTTGCCCGTTGAACGCCCCGTTTAAAGCGGCGACGAAATAGGCCTGATCCTCCGCCCGCTGCATCAGCGCCGAGCCCGTCATGCCGGTCATCACGACGCCATACGCCTTGCCGCGCGCAATCTCGAACCGGCCGGGCGAGGCGCCGTCTTCGCGCTCGAACGCCTTCAAGTGACCGCCCGTGTCCAACACCACCACGGAGAGCGGCTTCAACTCCATCTCGCGTCCGTTCTTCAGGATGTTGCGGATGATCGCGCGGGCTTTGGTTAGGGAAATCTCGGGCATCGTTGGCTCCTCAGGATGTAGCTTTCAGTTCAAGGCGGCGGGTATGAAGGACCGGTTCGGTGTAGCCCGAGGGCTGTTCGCGGCCCTTGAAGACCAGATCGCAGGCCGCCTGAAAGGCAATACCGGTGAACTCCGGCGCCATCGGCCGATAGGCGGGATCGCCCGCGTTTTGTTCGTCCACCTTCGCGGCCATGCGCTTCATCGCTTCCATCACCTGCGCCTCGCTGACAACGCCGTGGTGCAGCCAGTTTGCCACGTGCTGGGAGGAGATCCGGCAGGTCGCCCGATCCTCCATCAGGCCGACATCATTGATGTCCGGCACCTTGGAACAGCCCACACCCTGATCGATCCAGCGCACCACGTAGCCGAGGATGCCCTGCGCGTTGTTCTCAACCTCGCGGATGATCTGCGGCTCCGACCATTTGCGGAATGTGGCGAGGGGGATGTCGAGAATGCCGTCCACATGGGCGCGGCGGCCCGAGGCTTTCAGCTTTTCCTGCACCTTGAACACGTCCACCTTGTGGTAGTGCAGCGCATGCAGCGTCGCCGCGGTGGGCGAGGGGACCCAGGCACAGTTGGCCCCGGCCTTTGGGTGCTCGATCTTGGTCTCCAGCATCGCGGCCATCATGTCGGGCATGGCCCACATGCCCTTGCCAATTTGCGCCTTGCCGGAAAGGCCGCATTCCAGGCCCACATCGACATTCAGGTTCTCATAGGCCGAAATCCAGCCCTTGCGCTTGATCCAGTCTTTCCGGCTGAACGGCGCGGCTTCCATGCTGGTGTGGATCTCGTCGCCGGTCCGGTCGAGGAACCCGGTGTTAATGAAGGCCACGCGCGACTTGGCGGCGCGGATGCATTCCTTGAGGTTCACCGACACGCGCCGCTCTTCATCCATGATGCCGATCTTGACCGTGTCCTGTGGCAGGCCAAGCGCCTTTTCGACCAGAGTGAAGGTCTCGTCCGAGAACGCGACTTCCTCTGGCCCATGCATCTTCGGCTTAACTACATAGACCGAGCCGGTGTGGCTGTTGCGGTCGCCCGCAAACTTGGCGAGGTCATGCTTGGCGATCAGCACGGTGATCATCGCGTCCATCAGGCCTTCGTAGATCTCGTCGCCGTTCTCCAGAAGGATCGCCGGGTTGGTCATCAGGTGGCCCACATTCCGCACCAGCATCAGCGCGCGGCCCTTCACTGTGAACGGTTTGCCATCCGGTCCGATGAACTCCGGGTCGGCGTGGAGCGCGCGCGTGACGCTTTGCCCGCCCTTCTCAAATGTGTCGGTCAGATCACCCTTCATCAGGCCCAGCCAGTTGCGATAGGCGAGGGTCTTGTCCTCGGCATCGACGCAAGCGACCGAATCTTCGCAATCCATGATCGCCGAGATGGCCGCTTCCAGCCGCACATCGGCCAGCCCGGCCTGATCCCGCCCGCCGATCCGGTCGGTGCGGTCGAAGACCAACTCGACATGCAGGTTGTTGTTGACGAGAAGCACGGACTCGGGCGCGTTCGGATGGCCCTTGTAGCCGACGAATTTCGACGGGTCTTTCAGCGGCAGATCGTCCACCAGAAGTGCGCCGGCCTTGACCCGGTACCGGCGGGCGTCGGCATGGCTGGTGCCGTCCAGCGGGAAGGCTTCGTCGAGGAACACGCGCGCCTTGGCCACCACCCGCGCGCCGCGACCGCGATCATACGGGCCCGCAAGCGGCGCGCCATCGACCGCATCGGTGCCATAGAGCGCATCGTAAAGGCTGCCCCAACGCGCGTTAGCCGCGTTCAGCGCGTAACGCGCATTGGTGATTGGCACCACAAGCTGCGGGCCGGGGACAGTCGCAATCTCCGGGTCGGTGTTCTCGGTCGTGATCTCGAAGGGATCACCTTCGGGAACCAGGTAGCCGATCTCGGTCAGGAAGGCCTTGTACGCCTCGTGGTCATGCGGCTGGTTCGCGTGCGCTTTGTGCCATTGATCGATCTTGCCTTGCAGCACGGCGCGGGTGTCGAGCAATGCGCGGTTCTTTGGGGCCAGGTCATGTGCAAGCGCGCTGAAGGCTTCCCAAAAGGAGTTCGCTTCAACGCCGGTGCCGGGCAGTGCTTCGTCCTCGACAAACCTTGCCAATTCCTCGGCCACCTGCAACCGATGCCGCTCAACGCGTGATACCATAAGACCTGTCTCCCTCGCTCAGCGCCGGAACCTAGGTCTACGGTGGTATACTTTCAAGAAGACAAATTCCGGGACGAAATTTGGTGCGATTTCTGTTCAGAAATCGGGACGGAAAATGTGCATTTTCCGTCTACCCGCGCGCCCGTCGGCAGCGTTCGGAACAATAGCGCACCTCGTCCCAGACCTTGGCCCATTTCTTGCGCCACGTGAACGGGCGTCCGCAGGTCGCACAGGTCTTCTCTGGCAGGTCGCGTTTCTTTACTGTTTTCGCCAATTGCTCCGCCTCTCGTGCAGCGCTAAGACATAGGGCAATTCTCCGGATCGCAATGGATTATGCCGATGAAAGACGCCGCGCCGCAGCCGGTTCGCCTCGCTGATTACACGCCGCCGAACTGGTGGGTGGATGAGGTTCACCTGACGTTCAAGCTTGCACCGTCTGCCACGCGCGTTCTGGCGCGCATCGCGTTTCGTCCAAATCCCGACAGCACAGATCGTGCATTTCGCCTCGATGGTGAGAAGCTCCAGCTTGTTCGGGCCATGATCGACGGCCAACCGGTAGAACCGCGTGTGGACGCAACAGGCCTGACAGTCGACGCACCTGACGCGCCGTTCACCTGGGAAGCCGAGGTCGAGATTGACCCGGCCGCCAATACCGAGCTTGAAGGGCTCTATATGTCCAACGGGCTCTATTGCACGCAGTGCGAGGCCCAAGGCTTTCGCAAGATCACCTATTACCCGGACCGGCCGGATGTCATGGCGCCCTTCACCGTGCGGATCGAAGCCGACGCACCGGTTCTGCTGTCGAACGGAAATCCGGTCGCCAGCGGGGCGGGGTGGGCCGAGTGGCACGATCCGTGGCCGAAACCGGCCTATCTCTTCGCGCTCGTCGCGGGGGATCTGGTGGCCCATAGCGGCACGCATCGGACGGCGGAGGGGCGCGATGTCGATCTGAACATCTGGGTGCGCCCCGGCGACGAAGATCGCTGCGCCTATGCGCTCGACGCGCTCAAGCGCTCCATGGTCTGGGACGAAGAGGTGTATGGCCGGAACTACGATCTGGATGTGTTCAATCTGGTGGCCGTCGATGACTTCAACGCGGGCGCGATGGAAAACAAGGGCCTGAACATCTTCAACTCGAAATACGTTCTGGCCTCGCCCGAGACGGCGACGGATCGTGACTACGAGTCGATCGAAAGCATTGTGGCGCATGAGTATTTCCACAACTGGACCGGCAACCGGATCACCTGCCGCGACTGGTTCCAGCTCTGCCTGAAAGAAGGTCTGACGGTCTTCCGGGACCAACAGTTTTCCGGTGACATGCGAGGTCACGCGGTCAAGCGGATCGACGATGTCCTCCGCTTGCGTGCGAGCCAGTTCCGTGAGGATGCCGGACCACTGGCGCATCCCGTACGCCCGGAAGAATACATCGAGATCAACAACTTCTACACCGCCACGGTTTACGAAAAGGGTGCCGAGCTGATCGGCATGCTGAAGCGCCTTGTGGGTGATGAGGGCTATGCGCGGGCGCTCGACCTCTATTTTGAGCGCCACGACGGCGACGCGGCGACCATTGAGGACTGGCTCAAGGTGTTCGAGGATGCGACCGGGCGCGACCTGTCGCAATTCAAGCTCTGGTATTCGCAGGCGGGCACCCCGCAGGTCACGGTCTGGCTGGTCGAGGACGGCCCCATCTGGCGTGTCATGGCACGCCAAATGACTCCGCCCACGCCGGGACAGCCCGAAAAAGCCCCCCAGGTCATTCCGGTGACGTTGCGGCTATTCGATCAGAAGGGGGGTGTTCTGTCGCCCGAGGTGGGCTGCGTTCTGGACACCGAAGAAGCTCAACTGGCCGAGATAGAAGGCGCGGGACGCCCCATTGTCTCTGCCTTTCGCGGCTTCAGCGCCCCGGTGATCGTGAAACAGGACCTCACCCCCGAAGAACGGCTGGTGCTGCTTGCCCATGACACCGATCCGTTCAACCGCTGGGAAGCGGGCCGCTCGCTGGCCAAGGCGGAGCTTTTGCGGTTGGTGGCAGACGACACCGATCCTGACCCGGTTTATCTGGACGCGCTGGGCCATTTGATCGACGACGACACGCTCGACCCGGCCTTCCGCGCTTTTGCACTGGGCCTGCCGAGCGAAGATGACATGGCGCAGACGCTCTTCGATGCGGGTCGCACACCCGACCCGGCGCGCATTCACGAGGCGTCCGAGGCGCTCAAGACCGCGATTGCCGCCGCGCACGAGGCCAGGTTCGAGAATGTGTTCGATGCCATGCAGAACCCGGGTCCGTATCGCCCTGTGGCGGCAGATGCCGGGCGGCGGTCTTTGCGTCTGGCTGCGCTTGGGTTCCTTGGTCGCGTGCAGGGTCCGGACCGCGCCGCGCATATCTTCGCGACGGCGGACAATATGACCGAAAGCCTCGGCGCTCTGGCGTCTTTGTTGCGACTTGGGCACGGGGCGGCGGCGGCCGAGGCCTTCTACACCCGCTGGAAGTCGGACCCCAACACGCTCGACAAGTGGTTTTCGCTTTCGGTGGTGTTGGCCGCGCCGGAAGAGGCCGTTTCCGTGGCTGCAGGGCTGGTCGCGCATGACGATTTCAACCTGAAAAACCCCAATCGGTTCCGGGCTGTGATTGGCGGGCTCGCCGGGAATACCGCCGGGTTCCATCATGCCTCCGGCGCTGGCTATGCTTTTGTCGCAAAGTGGCTGAAAGCGCTCGATCCCATCAATCCAATGACAGCCGCCCGCATGGCCACGGTGTTTGAGACACGCGCCCGCTATGACGGTGATCGGCAAGGTCAGATGGGCGATGCGTTGGAGACCCTTTTGGACGGCACACCCTCAAAGGACATGCAGGAAATCGCGGGGCGCATTCTGGGGCGGTCGTCGTAGAGCGCGCGATTTGTGTGCTGGCCTGCGCTTTCTTCGGTCAGCGCCAAAGGGCCGTCGGGATGGTTTCGGCAAAAGTCTGCCCATATTTTGGGGTTAACCAGCCGCTGAACACAAGGCGCGGGCGCGGGAAGTTGCCACCATCCACCCGCCCCAATTATACCGTTCGGATTGTTAATTAATTGTTATTTTTTAGACGGGTGTAGGGCGTTTTTCATGTTTACCCCAACTGCGCCGCCTGCGGTGTTCAGCGCCCATCCGCGCATTTCGTGGGTTTCGGCTCTGGTCGATGTGGTGCCGCATGCCCAAATGATAAATTAGTGACACGAATCTGTTGCAATGGTCGGGTTCAAGGGCTGCCATGAAAGAGCGTATTGATCCATTGATCGCGGAACGCGCGCCTTGGCTGTTTGAGCGCAACGTTCCGGCGTCGGTGGCCCGGCAGGGTCTCATGTCGCTGTTGGGCTATGAACGCACCCTGACCCTGGGCGAGCTTTACCGCGACTGGCCCACAGATCACGTCATGCGCCACGTCGCGGGCCTGCTCGCGCGCGATCTGAAAGTGTCCGGGCTTGATAACATCCCGCGTCAGGGCTCGGCGCTGATCGTGGCCAATCACCCAACCGGCATTGCCGACGGGATCATGCTGCATCACGCGCTCTATCCGCTGCGACCGGATATGTTCATCTATGCCAACTCGGACATCCTCCGGATCATGCCGCAGTTCGAAAGCCTGATCGCCCCGGTGGAATGGCGTGTCGACAAGCGCACGCGCGCGAAAACCCGTGAGACCATGGAATATACCCGACAGGCCATCGATGCGGGGCGGCTCGGCGTGATCTTCCCGAGTGGTCGGCTGGCCAAGCGCCGGGGTCTGAAGCTGCATGAGCGCCCGTGGATGGCGTCGGCCGCGATGATCGCCCGCAAATTCGACCTGCCGATCATCCCGCTGCACATTCGTGCGCGCAATTCAGCGCTTTTTTACCTCTTTGACCTCATACACCCGACGTTGCGGGATATCACGCTGTTCTACGAGACGCTGAACAAGGATCGCCAACCCTACAGGATCACCATCGGTGAGCCGATCTCGCCCACCGCCTTGCCAGCGAAATCGGAAGACGCGATTGAAATTCTGAAGAAGGCCACGCTGGCGCTCGGGGGCAAATACGCCCCGACCGTATCGCTGGTCCAGAATACGCGCTTGCCAAGCTGGGCCCGATAAGCACCGCGAAGCGCCGCTGATTTGCCTTAAAGTTGACGAATTGCCTCGCCAGTCTTGAAAAAAAGACCATGGAGCTTGGCCATGCGTGTTCTTCAGATCATTGCTCGGGGATTGGCATCGAGCATGACGTTTGTGTTGTCGAAACCCGCCGCGTCCGCAAAGGCGCCGGACGAGCGGGACTTGCCGCGTCTTGCCGTCGAGCAAGTGGACCCGGACCGGAAAGAGCGTCGGGCTGTGGCCGTGCACGTGGCCGGGTTGATGCTTGAGGATGAGTGGGTCGAGATTGGCGATCAGATCGCCAAGTGGGAAGCCGAGCTTGCCGCGACACCCGGTGGTCTGCGGTTCCACGAGATTGGGGTGGAGGTCGCGCTGTCGGGCCTGCAATCCCTGATCGACGAAGCGCCGCACCGCGACCTCGATGATCTGATCGACGCGGAAGCGGAGTTGGGTTGCTTTATCGAGACCTATGAGAACGCACAGGACAATCACGTGCTGGCCGTGCTGGCGGCGCGGGCGCACATCCTGCTGGGGCTCGCGTATCGTGCTGATCATTGGCCGGATGAGTGCCAGAAGGAAGCGTGGCGTCGAATGGCGCGCCATTACGTGTCTGCCGGAGAAATCCTCACAAACTATGACGCCCGGGCGCTGATGTCGCCGCTGGTGGCCGAGGCGCAGTATATGCAGGGGCTCGGTTCGCCCGGCCATGCGCATCGCATGCCGGACCTGTTCGAAGCCTGGATCACGCTCGACCCGTCCAACTCGGCCATCTATGCCGCCCATGCGGCGTGGCTGACAAGTGCCGAGAGCGTTACGGATGATGACATCATTGCATTGGCGGATGCCGCCATGGATCGCACTGGTGCAACGCTCGGGGTGGGCGGCTATGCCTTGTTCTTCCAGCCCCTGATCGGGTTGCGCGATAACGCGCGCGATCTCTACGACGCCGAACTCTATGCCAGCGCGATGCTCGATCTGGCGACGCTGTCCGCCACCCAGGCGGAGGTGAACCGCGTGGCCGATGCGCTGGCGGGCGAAATCCGGGCCATTGGGGCCGATGCAGCGCCGCTGGCGTTGAAAGACACGTTGTTCCAATTGATCCGTCACGAGATGAAAGTGCTCTACCCGGCGCTTTGGACCATCTCGGACGAGGCGGTGCGTGTGGTCATCAAGGATGCCTGCGACGCGCTGCCGGATTTTGACGACACCTACGGCTACGCCGCCTGACGGGCCGGTCACGGCCACAGCTTTCAGACACTCTGACCTAAAGCGCTGCGGTTAGGGCTGGACGCCTTCTGTCCGGCCTGCAATCAACGCGTCAGGCGACAGGAGGAGACCGCAGGATGAAACGCTCGACCGTCAATGACATCATGGCCGCGGCCGATGACATGATCCGGAGCCACGGGTTCACCTTGCCGCCCTTCGCCTATTGGTCGCCAGAGACGTTCCGCGCGCGGGTCGCCGACGGGTCGGCGCGCCGCATCGCCGACGCCCGCATGGGCTGGGACATCACCGATTACGGGCAGGGGGACTATGAGAACCTCGGCCTGTTCCTCTTTACGCTGCGGAACGGCCATCTGGCCGATCTCGAGCGCGGGCGCGGTATGGTCTATGCCGAGAAGCTTCTGATCTCGAAAGCAGACCAGCTGAGCCCGATGCACACCCATGTCATCAAGTCGGAGGACATCATCAACCGTGGCGGTGCCACCCTTGTGGTGGAACTCTTCGGCTCGGATGATGCCGGCAATTTCGCCGGGGACAAAGGCGGTACGGTGCTTTGTGACGGTCTTGAGCGCCCGTTCGCGCCGGGGGAAAAGCTGCAATTGGCGCCGGGCGAAAGCGTGACGCTCAACCCGGGCGATTGGCACGCCTTCTGGGGCGAGGGCGGGGATGTTTTGATTGGCGAGGTTTCAACCGTCAACGACGATGTCACCGACAACATCTTCCGCGAGCCGATCGGACGGTTTGCCGAGATCGAAGAAGACACCGATCCAACCCATCTACTGGTGAGCGACTACGCGCGCTGGTTCGCGTGATGGCGCCCGGTAACCTTCGTTAAGTTTAAAAAGCGTAAAGCCACCGTCCTCCCACCCCTAGGGTGGAGGCGATTCGATTAAGATCGCATAAACATCGCAGCAAAAGTCGAACATCCGATCCCCGCAACGTCGCGCAGCCAGTCCCCGAAAAGTCGCGCAGCCAGTCACCGAAACGCTGCGTAGCCGGTTGCTGAAACGTTGGAGTCGGCTCTCTAAACGCCGTAGCCCGCGCCCGAAGCGTCGCAACCCGTGCCGCAGCTTCGCAGCGCGCGCCCGCTGCGCCGTGGCTGCCACACCAAGCACAGCGGTTCTGACCCGAACCCCAGCAGTTAGTAAGCGAGGCAATGCAACTGGCAAGCGGGCGTCGCGGTTTGGAACCGGATGGAGGCAAGCGGCACACGTAGCATTAGGGTAAGTCCTCAACGCGCTGCGGTTCGTGTCGGAATCACAGCGATTTACCCCTTAAGCACTGCGGTTCGTACCCGAACCCCTGCGGTTGGTAAGCGAGGCATTACAGCTGACAAGCGGGTGTTGCGGTAAGGAACGGGAGCAATGCAGGGCGCATCCGAAGCTTTGGGTTGAGCCTTCGACTGGCAGCGGTTCGTATCGGAATCAGAGCGATTGACCTTTTAAGCGCAGCGGCTCGTACCCGAACCCTGCGGGCGGTAAGCGAGTCATTGCGGTTGGCAAGCGAGCATTGCGATTGGCAAACAAGCGTTGCGCAAGGCACCGGGATCTTTGCGGTTTGTATCCAAAGGAATGCAGTCGGCAGTCGAAGTCATCCTGTCGGCACTGGTCGCGTTGCGGCTTCCACCTTGAGTGTTGCCTCGTCCTTGGTCGCTGCGGTTCGAACCCGGAGCATCGAAGTTAGTATCTAAAGCTTTGCGTCTGGAACCCGAAGCAAAACAGAAGGCACCCGAAGCATTGATGTCCGTACTCTATGCATAAAGGTCGTACCCGGAACACTGCGCTTGCCACCTTGCCAACTGCACTGGCATCTTGCCCATTGCACTTGCTGCCTTGCCCACTGCGGTTGGCAAGCGCCTGTCGCGGTAATCAATCGAGCGTTGCGAAAGTCGCCCCGAGCGTTGTTCTTGGAGCGCGAAACGCCCCTGTCGGCATCCAAAGCGCCGAGGTCCGCCATCGCCCCCAGAGTGGTGCCGGACGCGCAGCGCCGCCATACGCCTAGAGAGGCATCCTCCGTGCTTACAAAAAGACCACCCGTGGTTTCATTTCAGGTCACACGCAGTGCTCACCGGGAAAGCTGAGGCGAAAGGATCGAAACACCCCGGCGCAGACGCCCCTGGGTTTCCGGCCCTACCCAAGCACCAGGGCTCTCGCGTCACTCGCCTTGACACAAACGCGCCCGGCCGGTCCGTAGGCGCCGAGATCGCTCCGCAGTTCGGGGAACAGGCGGAATACCTCTTCGCGCGCCATGCCCTCCAGTGTGTCGAGGCCAAATCCGCCGGGGAAGAAGCTCTCGGACGGCGCGCCGTTTGCGATGACGATTTGATGGCGGTCAAAGAGCATGTGGAAGTAGGTCACCACGCCCCCATAAGCGACGGTAACGCCCAGTTCGTCGACAAGGCTTTTGGCCGGGGCCAGCACTTCGGCTTCTCCGAAGTGCAGGTGGGTCAAGTAGCCCCCCACCAGTATCCGGTGTTGCGGGCTGACCAGCAAATCACGATGATTTCCGATGCTGCCGGTTTGAAAGCGGATGGGGGCCAATGCGCCGGTGGCGCATACCGTGCGATGCCCAATCCAGCGAATAGGTTGCGGTCCATGGTCGACCGTCAGGACAAGATCGCCGGCTTTCAGGCTTTCGATCCGACGCTCGCCGCTCGGGGTCCGGATCGCCGTTCCGACCGTGAAGCAGATGGTGCTGTCCCGGTAGTCGAAGTCCCGCACCAGCGGTACCGCGTTGGACCCGTCGGGGGCGACATCGCCATCGCTGTCCGCCAGGTTGAACGACGTGCCCGCAAACGGGGCCCAACCTGACACCTCGTCAATCACGTCCGGGATGCCGTCGCCATCGGTATCCGCCGAGGCATCAATCGCCGCCTGCGCCACGCCGTGACCGGCCTCGTCAACATCGTTGATGCCATCATTGTCACTGTCGAGGTCGAGGACATCCGGTGTCCCGTCGCCGTCCGTGTCTACGGGCGTCAGCCCGACATTCCCGGCGCCTTCATAGGCATCATCCAGCCCGTCCCCATCCGTGTCAGTGCCGGAGAGCGGCACATAAGTGGCGGTCGGTTGGGCTTCGATATTGTCGTAGATGCCGTCATTGTCGCTGTCGCGATCGAAGCGGTCGGCAACGCCATCCCCATCCGTATCCCGATCGACCAGCCCGTTCCCGGTGATGTCCAGCGTATAGGATACGGCCGGGTTGCCGCCCAAGGCGTTGACCGTTGCATCGGCGTCAATCGTGACGATAAGCCCGGGCACGCCGCCGCCGATGTCGATGACCGTGACGGTTTGCGTGACCGGTGTTGTGACAGCCGTCAGCGCGCCCGCGTTCTGGAGACCGGTTTGCAGGGCGCCGGTGGTGAATGCGCCGCTGTTGAAGTCGAGCGTAAAGGTCTCGGGCCCCGCATTGAGGTCGCCGTCGGCCAGGACGTTGGAAATCGTGACGGTATCGCCGATGCTCACACCGAAGGCCGAGAGGTCGATGGCGTCGGTCGAAGACCCGCCAGTGGCAAACACATCGACGCGCGATGTGGTCGTCGTGAAGATGCCCGTGTCCATCTCGTCAACGTTGAGGATCCCGTCCCCGTCGCTGTCGATG
>JBCBBB010000047.1:0-20241 GCA_038532095.1 Pseudomonadota bacterium | reverse complement strand
ACGGGATCGCAACGACCTATCACTCTGTCACTTTGGGGTTCGAGCCGGGTTTGCGCAGCGTGGAGCGTGGACGTGACATGGTGGACGCGATCCGTCGGTTGGCACCGCGCCTGACGGTGGAGAACCGGGTGCAACTCCGCTGGGAGACCTTCGCAACAGAGGCGGTGGACACCTTGGATTGGTCCATGGACTGGGAATTGACGCCCTCGCTTGCCTTCAACGACCACCTGTCCATGTCGATGCGCAGCCGAGAGACCGGCATTCAGGACCGGCTCTTCGAGCATAATCCGAACTACGAACTCATGGACCTGAGCGACGATGCGCTGTTCGAACAGCGGCACCGCAAACATGCCGAGCGCTCGGGCCTCGACTATGACGCGTTCAAGACCTTGGTCCACAAGGTGTGGGATCGGCGTGCTGACGTGCCGGACGCGATCAAATCCATTGCCGAAAAGGCGAAGGCCAAGGGCGTCGCCATGCTCAGCCATGACGACACCCAAGCCGAGACCCGCCAGTTCTATCGCGGCCTCGGAGCGACCGTGTGCGAATTTCCAATGACCATGGGCCCGACGCGTGATGCACGGGACGCCGGGGATACGATCATATTCGGCTCTCCCAACGCGGTGCGCGGGGGAAGCCACATCGGGTCACTGAGCGCGGCCGACATGGTGGAGGACGGGTACTGCGATGTGTTGGCCTCGGATTACTACTATCCGGCAATGTTGGCGGCTGTGCACCGGCTCGACCGGGAAAAACGCGCCGACCGCTTGCGTCTGTGGTCGCTTGTGAGTGCCGGGCCAGCAAAGGCGATGAACCTCGAAGATCGCGGCGAGATTGCCATCGGCAAGCGCGCTGACCTCGTGCTGGTGGAATGGCCCGAAGCCGCCACCCCTGCGGTCCGCGGAACATGGGTCGCCGGCCGTCCCGCATATCGTGCGCTGACGGCCGTCTAAAGGATGACCAAAGGCCCGACCATGGGTCGCACTGGGCTACACACGTCCGGCATCACCTTTGGCACCAACGTCCGGGTCACAGGCATGACGCGAAAATTTCCAGATACGAGGCCTCACCGGACGCATCCACACTGAAATTCGATCCCGCAAACACTGTCGCATCTGAGCGCATGCCCGCTCATTGTGTTTGAGATCGCCGTCCCATCTGATATTTTTGCGAAAAGATCGGGGCCTTTGGGGAAGGCCCGTCCGAATGGGAGACACGTTTACTCATGAGCTTTAACTTCAATACGCTTTTTTTTGAAGATTATTATAATGTTAAGTGGTCCAACCCGGGCGAAGAGATCAGTATCACGTGGAGCACGGTCGATACAGTTCTCCAGCTTCCCTTGAGCGGCGGACAGGTTGCAGCGGCCGCGGCGGCGGGTCCGTACGAATCCATTTTCCAAACGGCTTTCCAACTCTGGGACGATGCCCTCGAAACCGTCAGCTTTGTTCAGACAAATGAGGGTAATGCAGCTGACGTCACTCTGGCCGTTGTGAACATCGACGGACCGTTCGGCATCGCTGGATTCTGGAACTCTGCCTGGATCAGCGGGATCATCTTTAAATCAACCATCCGCTTCGATTTGGGCGATATTGGTGTCGTCGATTTGCTGACCACCTCATTGCATGAGATCGGCAATGTGCTGGGACTGGGCGATATCCGCCCTACGATCGCCTATCGCAGCGTCCAGGAAGACCCGTTTCAGGAAGACTTCTCTGGTGCCACGCTTTGGCAGGACGATCTCGACATCATTCGCGCCTATTACGGCGAAACCTGGGGAACGTCCGGGAACGATGTCATGACCGGAAGCGCAGCGTTGGACATTTTGGTCGGCGACGCTGGTAACGACGATATGTCGGGCAACGGCGCTGGTGATCTTCTTTACGGGAAAGAGGGTGATGACACACTGCGCGGTGGCGCGGGCCTCGACACGCTCTACGGCGGAGAGGATGACGACCGCCTCGAAGGCGGCGCCGACAATGACATGCTCGATGGCGGTGACGAAAACGATGAACTCTATGGCGGTGGGTCTGGTCTGGACACGCTGCTCGGCGGCCGCGGATCGGACTTCCTGTTTGGAGAGAACGGGAATGATTGGCTCGAAGGCGGCGACGGGTTCGATCTGCTCAATGGTGGTACCGATGATGACACGCTGATCGGTGGCAATGGCAATGACCGGCTCTTGGGAAATCTCGGCAATGACAGCCTGGAGGGCGACGCCGGGAATGACACGCTCTTTGGGGGGCCGTCCGGCAATGACACACTGAAAGGCGGCGACAATGACGATCAGCTTTTCGGGGAAACGGGCCGGGATTTCCTGCAAGGGGACGATGGCAATGACACGCTGAACGGCGGCTCGAATGACGACACGCTTCTGGGCGGCAACGGCGATGACAGTCTCGAGGGCGGCTCGGGCGACGACCAGCTCTTTGGCGGGCCGACCGGGGCAGATACACTAAAAGGCGGGCAGGGGTCGGACTTCCTTTTCGGTGAGGGGTCAGACGACCTACTCGAGGGCGGCGACGGGTTTGATCTGATGAACGGCGGCGCGGGCAATGACGTGATGCGCGGCGGCAATGGCGGCGATCAGATGATTGGCAATGTCGGCAACGACCTGATCGAGGGCGATGCGGGCGACGACAACATCTTCGGCAGCGCGGGCAATGATACGCTCGCCGGAGGCACCGGCAATGATACCCTGCGGGGAGAACTAGGCGCGGATACATTCATCTTCGAGGACGGCTTTGGAACGGACGAGATCATCGGGTTCCAGCTGACGGGTGGTGACGTGATCAACCTGGCGCTGGTGAGCGGGATCACGTCGTTCTCCGATCTACAGAACAACCACCTGAGCCAGGACGGCGCGGATGCTGTGATCACAGACGGGGCGAACACGATCCGGCTGGTGGGTATCGATGAGAACGGTCTTCTGGCCGACGACTTCAGTTTCATCATCGTGTGAGGGTGGCGTCGCGGGCTCAAGACGGTTAGGCCACGACCCCCATGCATTCGATCTCCACCGTCATTCGGGGGTCGACCAGTGCCGAAACCTCCACCAGCGTTGAGGCTGGGCGATGCTTGCCGAAGTAGGCGACGCGGGCAGGGTTGATGGCGGCGCGGTCACCAATATCGGTCAGGAAAATCTGCACCTTTGTCACGGTGTCCGGGCGACCACCTGCGGCGTGCAAGCAGGCGTCCATCGCGGCGAGCGCGATATCGAACTGCGCGGCAGTGTCTTCCGGGATGTATCCGTCGGCGGTCATGCCAACGATGCCCGAAACCCAGATCAGGTTTCCGGCACGCACGGAATGGCAGTAGTGGCTGACGGGCGCCATTTCGCCGTCCACCATGAAACGTTCAATATCCATCTGTCCTGCTCCCTTGGCCGCAAGGCCAATGTCCCTTCGGTTCAACTACGGTAGAGGCAGAACGCCCGTTTGGTCCATACGAAAGGCGGAGCGTTGTCCTCACGGGATGGGCGCTTTGGTAGGTGAGACTTAGTTCGGGTGCCACCAGGTCCCGGCCAGTGGAGCGCCGCGAACAAAGGTGTCACGCCCCAACTGATCCTGAATCCGAAGGCACTCGTTCCACTTCACCATCCGTTCCGAACGTTGGAAGGAGCCCACCTTCAACTGACCCGCGCCGAGACCGGTGCTGAGATGCGAAATCGTGGTGTCCTCCGTTTCGCCCGACCGGGCAGAGACCACGGCCGTCCAACCGGCCTTCTCTGCCGCATCAAACGCGCGCACGGCCTCGGACACGGTTCCGGCCTGATTGACCTTTATGAGGACGGAGTTGCAGGCGGCATCCTTCGCGGCTTGCTCAACCAAAGCCGCGTTCGTCACCAGATAGTCGTCGCCAATGATCTGAACGCGATCTCCGAACCGACGTGTGAACTCGATCATGCCGGCCTTGTCGTCTTCGCCCAGCGGGTCTTCGATGGACGCGATGGGATACGCATCCAGCCAGCCGCCCAGCATGTCAATCAAGGCCGCGCTGTCCAGCTTCCGATCCTCAAGCGCCAAGGTGTAAATCCCGTTTTCCCCAAACTCGGACGCCGCGATATCAAGCGAGATGACAACGCGGTCGCCCGGCGTTTCCCCCGCCTTTTCTATCGCGGTGACGAGCGTTTCCAGCGCTTCTTCGTTGCTTTTGAACATCGGCCACCAGCCGCCTTCATCCGCAACGCCCGCGAGCGTGCCGCGTGATGCCATGATGTCACCTGCTGCGAAGTAGACTTCGTTCGTGATCTCCATCACTTCGTCGAAGCTGGACGCGCCCGGCACCATGATCATGAAATCCTGGATGTCGACGCGGCGGCCCGCATGTGCCCCGCCCCCGAAAATCTGGATCTCGGGCAGGGGAAGCGAAGGCGTCCGAGCGAAATGGTCTGCGATGTGCTGCCAAAGCGGTATGCCCGCATTCGCCGCCGCCGCGTGCAGCACAGCAAGCGAGGTCGCAACCATTGCGTTGCCCCCAAGGGTCTCCTTCAAAGGCGACGGGTCGAGCGCAAGCAGATGGGCATCCAGTGCGACTTGATCTGATACGTCCTGCCCAATCAGCGCTGACGCGATGGGTCCGTTTACATTTGAAATTGCGCGCCCAACGCCCTTGCCTTGCAGGGCCGCGCGTCCGTCCCGCAGATCAACGGCTTCGCGCGTTCCACGTGACGCGCCGGCTGGTGCGATTGCGCGTCCCATCACGCCATTTTCCAGTGTCACATCGACTTCAACAGTCGGGTTCCCTCGAGAGTCCCAAACGCGCCGGCCGCGCACGGATGTGATGGGTGTCATGCTGGGTCTCCTGAAAGGGGGGCGGCTATTGTGGCCACAAGCTCTTCAACGGTGTTTGGAGGAGATTGAATGAGCGGTATCGCGACCCGTCGCACCCGGTCTCGGTTCCGGTCCGAAAGATACTCCACCGGTGATTTACCATCGATACGGGCGAGCATCAGGGCGGGCAGCAAGGCGCACACGCGCCGCTCCAAAGTGTCCGACGCTTCCCACGAAACATGCGGCGCATATGCGTTCCAAAACGCAATGACTTGTCGCAGAAGCCGCTGTTGCGACCGGGGCAGGTGAATGGATTTCAACACGAGATGGTTCAGGCAAAAGGAAGGATCGAAGCTCGCATCGCCCATGGTCGCGCATTCCGCATCGAGCAGGTACGGCGCCCCATGACGGAAGAGGATGTTCTTCGGGCTGGCATCGCCATGCACCAGCACCTGCTGACCGCTGTAGAGCATATCCTCCAAGCGCGAGATGGGGTCGTTGAGGGCAGAGTGCTGCTTTCTCGTGAAGCTCAGATAGGGCTCGATCCTGAGGGCGTGAAAGTCATCACGGTTCTGAAACGCGGATGGATCGAAGTCCGCGCGTGCCGAATATGCGTGTATCTTGCCAAGAAGATTACCGACTTTTGATGCTTCGTTTCGGTCGGGGGCTTCTTTCAGAAGGTGATCCTTCCAGAGGTAAACCTCGTCGCCCTGTAGGTACTCCATCGCAAAGCCATGTGCCGACGCAGAGCGACCGAACAACTCTATTGCACTCTCGGGTGCGGCTTGGGTTGCGACCTCCAGCCAGGCGTACTCTGCGGCATTGCGATGGACCGGTGCGCGCCAATCTGCCGCGACTTTCAGTTTTGGAAGCGCGAACTTTACGCACAATGTGCGGTCTACCAGATCAACCCTAGCGATGTCGGACGCGACACCACCGGTCAATGGGACGACGCTCTTCACATCATCTTCTGCGGCCAAGCCCAACTCCGCGACAAGCGCTTTGCACCGTGCTTCGATCTGCATGCCTTGGCGACCCTCACTCCTTAAGCTGTGCTGTAAAGCAAGGGGCCGAGCAGGTCGATCAGATTTCAGGTTTCGAGCCTTTCTAGAACATGAAAAATAACTGTTATCAGCGCTTTGCGATCTTTTGCTGATGTTTGCCCTTTGTGTCCACGCCAAGGCTCCGGATCGCTTGCATTTTCAGCGCTCCGGAATTGCAGTCGATCCCAGAGGTGATAGTATAACGTTCCGAGATAGAGCAGTTCAGTGGAACCATAATCCCATGCCGAGCAATTGCGGTGCGACCCGCCTGAAGCGCGGGCGGCGGTCCGGTAATCCTATGCGCGACTATGACGCGCTTCCCAAAGACCTGCGGGTCTGGATGGCCTCTGCCAAGCTGCCGTGGCGCGCGCGGTCAGTGCAGACGGCCTATCAGAAGGCACTCGCGCGCACCGGGGACCATGGAAAAGCGCTGCGGGAGTTGGACCGCTTGCAACATATGCTGGTTGCAAAAGATGCCCGCCATGTCTGGGGGCAGGGGCATCCCGAAACCCAACAGCACTGATGGTGAGGCGACCCGCGCCAGTCAGGCCCGCCCGGTCCTCGGTCGCCTGCGGGTGACGTTCGAGGTCTCACGCGGTTTGTCGTGCACGTCGTCTCGCCAGTCGCCGATCTGTGCACAGAGCAGCAGCACTGGCAACAACCCGATGGCAGCGATCATCAGGCTGGGAACGGCGGCGCCTTCAAGCCGTTCGTCAGACGCAAGGCGGAACGCTTGAACCGCCAGCGTGTCATAGTTGAACGGACGAAGAATGAGCGTGGCAGGCAGTTCCTTGACCGTGTCGACAAACACGATGAGCAGGGCGGTCAGGACGCTGCCGCGCAGAACCGGTAGATGGATACGCCGGACCGTCGCCCAGCTTGAACTGCCCAACACACGCGATGCGGCGTCTACGTTTGATGTGACTGTGGCGAGGCCGCTGTCATAAGCGCCAAGCGCGGCTGCCATGAACCGGATCATATAGGCGCAGATCATCAGCCAGATGGAGCCCGAGATCAGCAAGCCGGTCGAGATGTCAAACCACGCCTCCATCTGTGCATCCAGCCAATTATCGAACCGCGCGAAGGGCACCATCAGGCCAACCGCGATCACACCTCCCGGCACCGCATATCCGAGACGACCGATGAAGAGGGCGATCAGCGAGCCACGGTTTTGGTTGAACCGATGATACGTGCCGAGCAAGATTGCGGCTCCGACGGTGACGAGGGCCGCAACGCTGGCCAGCAGCAATGAGTTCTGAATGAACCGAACGTAGCGCGGACTGAAAATGTCCTGTTCTGAGTTCATTCCCATCAGAACCAGCGTGATTGTGGGAATGACAACGCCCAGAAGCACAGGCAGCACGCAGGCTATCTGTGCCAGAAGCGCCTGTTTCCGAGTGAGGTGAAAGCGCACGAACCTCTCCTGGCGTCCACGCACCGCGTAGGCGGACTTGCCGCGGTTGATGTACTCCAGCGCCGCGACCAGCAAGGCCAGTGTCAGCAATCCAACCGCCAGTTGCGCGGCAGCGCCCCGGTCACCCAGGCCGAACCAGCTTGTGTAGATGCCGGTTGCGAAGGTTTGCACGCTGAAATGGGCAACGGTTCCGAAATCGGCAATGGTCTCCATCACGACCAGCAAGGTCCCGGCAGCGATGGCCGGACGCGCCATCGGCAAAGAGATTGTCAGAAAGGCGCGCAGCGGGGACGAACCGAGCGAGCGGGCCGCGTAGAACGGTGTGGCGGCCTGCATCCGAAAGGCTGCCCGCGCCATCAGATAGACATAAGGATAAAGAACCAACGTCAGCATAAGGGCTGCACCGCCCAGGGATCGGATCTCGGGGAACCAGTAGTCTCGCGGCCCCCAGCCCATCACGTGGCGCAACGTCGATTGCACGATCCCCGGATGATCCAGCACATCCGTATAGGCATAGGCCAGGACGTAGGCGGGGAAGGCCAGCGGGACAACAAGTGCAACCTCCAGCCAGCGGCGCCCGGGGAACGTGCAAGCCACGACAAGCCACGCGGTGGTGACGCCGATCAGCATGCTGCCGACTGCGACAAGGACGACAAGAACAAGCGTTGTCCACGTGTAGCGCCAGAGCACCGTGTCGGCGAGCATGGTCAGGGTGTCAAACGTCCCGAAGGCGGCCGCCAGAAGCACACCGACGATTGGCAAAAGGCACATCGCAGCGATGATCAGCGCGGTCGCAGAGACTATGCGGTTGTTCATTCGGTGGTGTCTTCTGAATTCCGTTCCCGCACAGCACTTAACCCGAAAGCGCGCCACAGGATAGGGGCCTGATCGTTTTTGTCGGGATTGACGTATACAGTTCACTCTATCGCAGGCGAGAATGATCCCTTCAGTTACCCGCCTTGGGCAGCCTGGGCCAACACAACCAAAGGTGCCTGTTATGGACGTCGTCATAAGGAACGCGCTGACTGGCACAACAAACGCGAAGGGCGCCGTAGTACCTTCGAAAATGCCTGAATGTCGGCGCGTTGCTTCTTAGCGGCTTGGCAAGGTCAGCGTTTGGCTTTTCGATATAGGGCCGAGCGTCCGCCACGCCGTTCCAAGCGCTCTGGAGGAGTGGCTGACGGGAGCTACCCGGCGCTCATTGGCACCTCAACCTTTCAAACGGCGAAATGAGCGTTCCAAAGGCTTGTGCGCATGGCGTCTCGCTCTTCATAGGCGCGAATGGCCTTTTGCAAATCCTCCGGTCCGGACAGGTCGCGGCCCTCCGCCAACTCGGTCAGGCGCATCGTGTACCACGCCGTGACGCCGCCTTCGGGTGGGGCATCAAAGCGCGGGAAGTCTGGCGTGATGGTGTGGCCGGACAGCCAAGCCTTTGGAAGGGACGGGTCAAGCACCAGCGCGCGCGCCAATCCAATCACGTCCACGCCGGACGCAAGGGCGGTGACGGCCTGCTGATAGGTTTTGAACCCTCCGGTCAGCATCAATGGCTTTGACGTCAAAGCCCGTGCGCGCTGCGTGAATTCAAGAAAATAGGGGCCTTTGCCCGCAGCGTCGGATGCAGATTTTGCCCCGGGGAAATACGTACCACCACTGACATCAATAAGGTCGACACTCGTTCCATCGAGCGCCGCCACAACCGCAAGCGCGTCTTCCTCGTCCAAGCCGCCTTGCAATTGATCCGTGGCGTTCAGTTTCACGCCAATTGGAAAGCCGGGGCCGACCTCTGCGCGTACCGCAGCAATGACCTCAAGCGTCAGCCGCATGCGGTTCTCAATGGTCCCGCCATACGCATCCTGCCTTTTGTTGAAGAGCGGCGACAGGAACTGGCTCAGAAGAAAACCATGCGCCGCGTGAACCTGGACGCCACCAAACCCAAGAGCCTTGGCGTGAGATGCAGTTTTGGCGAATTGCGCGGGCAAACGGCTGATGTCTGCGGCGGAAAGTTCTGCGCAGTGCACACTTCCGATTTGGAGCGGGCTGGGTCCGGCAGGCGTGCCGATAGGCGGATAGGCCATTGCCCCCGCATGCCCAAGTTGCAGCCAAAGCTGCGCGTCGTTGAGCGCGCCAACCTCGGCCAAGCGTCGGAATTGCGTAAAATCGGCACCGTCCCGTAAAACAAGGTTCCCCGGCTTCTCGGCTGCGAAAGGATCGCCCTGCACCTCACCAATGATCGCCAGCCCCAAACCGCCTTCCGCCCAACGCCGATAAAGATTGATCTGCGCTTCGGTCGGATTGCCTCGACCATCTCCGAGCGAATCCGACATCGCAGATTTCGCAATCCGGTTCTTCAGAACTGCGCCACAGGGCAGGGTAAGGTCTTGGTTCAATGTCAGAGCGTTTTGCATCACCAATCCCTTAAGCTTCTCTCTGCAAAGCGGAACGCTATTGTGTGTTCACATGCAAGAGTTCGATCGGATGTTTCCAGTGCACTGCGACCTGTCATCTGGTGAAAGCCAAAAAAGCTGACACTTCGCCTAAGACATGTGACCGGTACGGTTTCACTCCGCTTCGTTGGAGGCTGACTTGAGGAAATCGATGATCGCCAGGCTCCGGCGCAGAATTGTGACAGCAGAGCCCAGAACAATGACCCACAAACTGATGTGCAAAACCGACCATCCCAAGATACTTGGCACGAAGATGGCAAGAACCGCCGCTGCCGTCGCAACCGCCATGCGCTGGGGCTTTGCCATCGGACCCCTGAAGTCGGCTGCTTGCCCAAGGGAACTGCCAAGCTCGCGCACGTAAGCCGTGCCGATTGCCAAAGCCGCCGCAGCCCAACCGAGGCTTGGATAGCCGGATGCCAGTCCAAGGCCGACCAGAATGAACAGGTCGGCCACCCTGTCCGGTGCCTCGTTCCAGAACGGCCCATCTGCCGCGCTGCGCCCGCCTTCGACGGCAACCATCCCATCGAAAAGGTTGCAAAGGAGCCGAAGCTGACATCCAAGCGCCGCGCCCAAAAGGCAGAGCGCTGACAAGACGCCGTCTGTCACACCGGACAACCAGAACGCTACGCCTGCCAGTGCGGCAAACACCATGGAGAACTGCGAAATCAGGTTGGGTGACACGCCACGATCGGCCAGCGCCTTGGCCACGCGCGCGGCGAGTTTTGTGTCACGGCTGGCGATGGGACGGCGTTCAGACATGGCGGCTCAGAGCAAGGGTGTAAAGCAACGCATAGAGCGTCGAAACGGTGAGGGGAACCGAGATCGTCGCGCCCAATGCGGGGGTTCCGGCGGTGACGTGCACCGTTGTCAGCAAAACGAGGGAAATGACGCATGCGGCAAGCGGCGGCAACAGCAATCGAAGCGCTCCGGTTGTCCGGTGGAAAAGGCCTTCGATCACCTGTTTCAGAAAAAGCGTGATCGTTGCCGTCAACACCCCCTGAACCAAACCGGCCGTCAGTTGTGCGGGCACCCCATGCGCCCGGTTGGCGAAAAACGCCCATCCGCCCATCAGCAAGAAGCCTCCCAGGCCATGAACCACCTTGTTTTGAAGAAGGCTCATACGGTTGACCAGAAGTAGCGCACGACGTGGAAGAAGATCGGAGCGGAGAACACAACCGAGTCCAACCGGTCAATCACTCCGCCATGACCTGCAATCAGGTGCCCCCAGTCCTTGACGCACTTGTCACGTTTGATGGCGGACATCACCAGCCCACCAAAGAAACCCATAACGGCGATCAAGAGTGAGATCAGAAACGCCTGCCACAGGGTGAAGGGCGTCATCCACCACAGAAGCGCGCCAAGGCAACTTGCGGAGAGAACGCCGCCGAGAAACCCCTCCCAGGTTTTTGAGGGCGATAGAACCGGTGCGATCTTGTGCCGACCAAACAGCTTGCCGAAAATGTACTGCAACACGTCCGACCCCTGAACGACCACAACAAGGAACGCGATCAAAAGGATCGACTTGCCCTCATACCCGGGGATCTGAAGGGTTAGCAGCGCCGGGACGTGACTGGCCGCAAAAACGCAGATCATCAGCCCCCATTGCGTTTCCGAGACGCGGGTGAGGAAGTTCTCGGTCTCACCGCGTAGTGCGGAGATGATGGGGAGAAACAAGAAGGCATAGACCGGAATGAAGATCGAATAGAGGCCGTACCAGTCGGTCCAGATCAAATAGTACTGGATTGGCAGCACAACGAAGAACGCCGCCGCCAAAGAGTAATGGTCCGCACGAGACTTGGCTGTGAGCGTCAGAAACTCCCGCATGGCAGCGAAGGACAGAAACGCAAAGAGGATGACCGCACCCGCGCGCCCGAAGAACATCGCAATGGCCAGGAGCGCCACCATAGCCCACCAGGCGTTGATGCGGGCGACAAGATTCTCGATCACCGGGTTTACGTCGTCGGGCCCGACGCGTTTTTTCAATGTGTAAGCCACAAGCGATGCGAGGATCAGCAGGCACAGTACTCCGCCCAGAAGCAGGATGAATTCGAACGGGGCGTTCATGCGGCGTCTCCGTTCTCTTTCAGGCTGACAAGGGCGGCATGGCTTCGCTGTAGAAATGCCTCCTTGCTTTCGTCGGCGTGTAACCGCAGCGCTGCGCCGAAACGGACGGTGCAAATAAGCGGGATTGGAAAGACCTCACCTTTCGGCATCACCTGATTGAGGTTTTCAATCCAAACCGGAACCAGATCGACATCGGGTCGCTGGGTTGCCAGGTGAAAGAGACCTGTCTTGAACGGCAAGAGCGGTTCCTCACTCATGTTTCGTGTGCCTTCTGGAAACAGGATCAAGGAACTTCCGTCATCCAGCGCAGCGGCCATTTGCGCAATCGGGTCCTCGGTGCGGGTCTCACGGTTCCGGTCTATCAGCACCGCATTGAACACGTCGCGTCCGATGAATGATTTCAGTTTGGACGTCAGCCAATAGTCACTCCCCGCAACAGGTCGCGTCCGCCGACGGATATAGGGCGGCAGGACGGCCCAGATCAGAACAAAGTCGCCATTGCTGGTATGGTTCGCAAAGTACACGCGTTTCGCCTGCACTGGCTCAACCCCATCCCAGATGGCGCGCACGGCGGTCACCAGCCGGGCAAACAACACGATCGTATTGGCCGTCATGGTGGCGAGGAACGACTTTGCGCTCATGCTTGGTCCCGTTGCTGCTGACACGTCGTACAACTCTGCCAAATTCGCCTCGGAAGTAAAACCGTTGGGCCGAAACACATTTTTTCGCGTCGCATGCAAAAGCAGATGTTGACGGCAGACAGTCCACGCCAAACCGTCGAACCGGCCAGCGCTCCCCTCGTGCTCTGGGACCAACGCACCGGACGTGATGTCGTCTTCCACCGTTCCTTCCGCAATCAACGCCAACGTTTTCACGAGTGTCGCGCGTCAGGCCAGGCGTCCGACGATGCGCTTGGCGCATAGGCGCCGAAAGCCTATTGCGGGTTGACCTGTCCTGCCCGATCATCCTGAGATGACCAAGCCACCCGCCGTCCAATGACCGATCCTCTTCGTATCGAAGCAGATTACCTGATCGAAACAGCGCAAGCGCCCGAAGACGCCGCCGCAATCATGGCGGGGGAGCAATCATCCGGCACTTTCCGAGCGGTTCCAGGTGAGACGCCGGAGCTCAAGGAACGCGCTGCGGCTCGGGTGGAGCGTCTCACGGAACTGGCGGAAGTGACTGTGCCGTCCCTTCCGGGTGCAAGCGGCGCTGCGGGCGCAGTTCGAACGCAGGCGCGCGTGACGCTTTCTTGGCCATTGGACAATCTCGGGCCGTCCCTTCCGAACCTGATTGCGACGCTGGCTGGCAACCTCTTCGAACTGAAACCGTTTTCCGGTATTCGGCTGATGGATATCCGGTTGCCCACGGCGTTCTCAAAAGCCTACCCCGGCCCGAAGTTTGGCATGGACGGCACACGGCGCTTGTCGGGTGTCGACGCACGCCCGACCATCGGCACGATCATCAAGCCAAGCGTTGGACTAAGCCCCGAAGACACCGGCGATCTGGTGCGCCAACTGTGCGAGGGGGGGATCGATTTCATCAAGGATGACGAGTTGCAGGCGGACAGCCCATCCTGCCCGTTCGAAGACCGTGTGCATGCCGTGATGGCCGTCGTGAACGCCTATGCCGACAAGACGGGCAAAAAACCGATGGTGGCCTTCAACCTGACCGGCGAAATTGACGATATGCGCAGACGGCACGACCTTGTGGTTGACGCGGGCGGCACCTGTATCATGGCCAGCCTAAACGCCGTCGGCATGTCCGGGATGATTGCGCTCGGTCGCCACACCGCACTTCCCCTGCATGCCCATCGCTGTGGCTGGGGCGCTTTGACCCGCGCGCCCATGCTGGGTTGGGATTACGCGGCATGGGCCAAACTCTGGCGTCTGGCGGGCGCTGACCACATGCATGTCAACGGGATCGACAACAAGTTCACCGAAAGCGACGCCAGCGTGATTGCGTCTGCGCGATCACTGTCCGAGCCACTGTTTGAGAGCAATGCGATGCGCGCGGTGCCTGTCTTTTCCTCGGGTCAAACCGTGCACCAGGCCGCTGCGACGCTGGCAGCTGCGGGGTCGCCGGACCTGATCGTCACGGCTGGCGGTGGGATTGCCGCCCATCCAAACGGTGTGGCGGCAGGCGTGGAAGCGATGCGCGCGGCATATGATGCGGCCAGCGCGGGCATCGACGTTTTGGAGTATGCCAAAGACCACCCGGCTCTTGCCGCCGCACTTCAGGCCTTCTGATCCATGACGGCGCCTTGGCTCACCTTCTATGGCGATGACTTCACGGGCTCATCTGCCGTGATGGAGGTGCTGAGCTTTGCCGGGATCAACACGATGCTCTTTCTAGGGTTGCCGGACGCGGCCACTCTGGCCCGCCACCCCGACTTGCAAGCGGTCGGGGTCGCCGGCACGGCACGGTCGCAAAGCCCGGCCTGGATGAAGGCGACGTTGCCGGGCATCTTCAAAGGGTTGAACAGACTTGGCGCACCGCTTCTTCATTACAAAGTTTGCTCGACATTCGATAGCAGTCCGGAGGTCGGCTCCATCGGCGTGGCGGCTGATATTGGACGTGATGTTCTAAAACCTGCATGGATTCCCCTTGTTGTCGGCGCACCGGACATTGGTCGCTATCAGGTGTTTGGAAACCTGTTCGCCACGGCGGGTGATGCCGTCCACCGGTTGGACCGGCACCCGGTCATGTCCCGCCATCCGGTGACGCCGATGGCTGAAGCGGACCTTTTGCTGCACCTGTCCCGTCAAACGGCGCAGGCGAGCGGTGTTGTGGATGTTCGGTCTATGGGTGCGGGGCACGCCGATCGTGCGCTGGCAGACGCGGTGGCTGATGGGTGCTCGATTGTTGCTCTCGACGCCCTGGACAGCGCGAGTTTGGAGTGCGCGGGCCGACTGATCGACGAAACGCGCCCGGGTTTTGCAATTGGATCACAAGGGGTCGAGTATGCTCTGGTCGCACATTGGCGTGCCACCGGTCGGATACCAAATGAGGGCAGGTCTTCAGCCTTGCACCCGGTTGACCAACTCTTCGCGGTGACCGGGTCCTGCGCGCAAACGACAGCCAACCAGATCGCCTTTGCCGAGGCCAAGGGATTTGCTGTTCTGGATTTCGACGCGACAATGGTTGTTGAGACACAAGCTCTCGCCTCCGAGACAGAACGCCTGGCTGACATGTCTTTGAAGCTTCTGTCAGAGGGTCGAAGTGTCCTGGTGACGACAGCGCGCGGGCCGGATGATCCCGCTGTGACGCGCATGAGAGAAGCCGTAGCCCAAAGTGGAATAAACCTTTCTGATGCCAATCTGCGTCTCGGCTCTGCCCTTGGTCATTTGGTGCGCGTCATTCGGACGAAGACCGGCATAAAGCGCGTCGCGATTGGCGGAGGTGACACGTCCGGGCACGCATTGACGGCGCTTGAGGCCGATGCCCTGTCGGCCATTGCGCCATTGGCGCCCGGGGCTCCGCTTTGTTGCGTACATGCGCGTCATGGGGCCGACATCGATGGGCTCGAGATCACGTTGAAGGGCGGCCAGATGGGCGCGCCGGACTTCTTTGTAAAAGCACGGAACGGGGCTGCATGAGGCGGAACTCGGCGACGAAAGGATGGAGCACATGACATCGATTGCGCTTTTTGGAGCAGGTGGAAAAATGGGGGTACGCATTGCCACGAACCTCATGAAAACGTCACACGACCTTTTACCTGTCGAGGTCAATCCCGAAGGCCAGAGGCGGCTCATGGACGAGACCGGACTGACCTGCGTGGACCAGGGGCAAGCGCTGAGTGCAGCCGATACAGTCATCCTGGCTGTACCCGACCGTTTGATCGGCACGGTGTTGTCCGGCTTTGTCGAGGATTTGAAGCCAAACACGGCCGTTATCATGCTGGACGCCGCAGCGCCTCATGCGGACGTTTTGCCCAAGCGCGATGACATCACCTATTTTGTGGCGCATCCCTGCCATCCGCCGCTCTTCAATGACGAAACCGATCTGACCGCAAAGCGGGATTATTTCGGGGGCATCGCCGCCAAACAGCATATCGTCTGCGCATTGGCCCAAGGCCCCGAGGAACACTATCCGAAATGCGAAGAAATCGCGCGCAGCTTTTACGGGCCGGTGATGCGGTCCCATCGAGTGACCGTTGAACAAATGGCCATGCTGGAACCGGCCCTGTCGGAATCCATCGGCGCGACCTTCGCCAAGGTTCTGAAGGATGCCACTGACGAGGCCGCGCGTCGCGGGATACCCTATCAAGCGGCAGAGGACTTTTTGCTGGGACATCTCAACATCCTGTTGGCCGTCGCATTCGGGGCGCAACCAAACGGCAAATTGTCGGATGGATGCATGAAGGCAATCGAAGAAGCGGAACCAGTCATTTTCAGAGACGGTTGGATGGATGACATCTTTTCGCCCGAAGCCGTGAAAGCCTCGGTCAAGTCCATCTGCGCCTGAACAAAGGGGAGGGACCTAGCATGAAGATTGCGCTGGTCGGCTGCGGGTTCTTTGCAGTGAACCATTTGCATGCCTGGGAAAGTATGGACGGGGTCGATGTTGTCGCAATCTGTGATACCGACCCAGACCGGCTCGCGTTGATTGGAGACGAGTTCGAGATCAGCTATCGCTACGCTTCGGCAGAGGCGATGTTTGCAGATGGGGGCTTCGATGCCGTCGATATCGCCACAACTGTTTCGACGCACCGCACGCTTGTCGAGATGGCTGCCGATCATCGCGTGCATGCCATCTGCCAGAAGCCGTTTGCGAAGACCCTGACCGACGCCCGCACGATGGTCGCGGCTTTTGAGGCCACCGGTAAAACACTGATGGTGCATGAAAACTTCCGCTGGCAATCCGCCGTGCGTCGCGTGATTGACGAGTTGCATGCTGGTACCATTGGCACGACGTTCTTTGGCCGGATCAGCTTTCGGTCCGGCTACGATGTGTTCTCCGGACAGCCCTACCTCGCCGAAGGGGAGCGGTTCATTATTGAGGATCTTGGCATCCACATCCTGGATATTGCGCGCGCGTTGTTCGGCGATGTTTCGCGAATGGCCGCAACGACCAAACGGATCAATCCCAACATTCGCGGCGAGGACGTCGCCACCATGATGCTTCTCCACGATAGTGGCGTGACCAGTGTCGTGGATTGTTCATATGCCACCAAGCGCGTGCCCGAGACATTTCCCGAAAGCCTGATCGAGATTGATGGTGAGAAGGGGACGATGCGTCTCGATGCGGGCTACCAACTGGTCGTACAAACAGAGGAAGGGTCGCGGGCTCATGACCTGTCTCCCCCGGTTTTGCCGTGGGCCTCCCGACCTTGGCACAACATTCAGGAAAGCGTTTTGAAGGTTCAGCAGCATTTCGTGGATTGTGTGGCCGCTGGACATGCGCCGGAAACCAGCGGGGCGGATAACCTGCGGACCCTTGCACTTGTCGAGGCGGCTTATGTCTCGGCAGCGCAAGAGCGTATGGTTGATCCAAACGACCTATGACAGACGCTCTAACACTTTACGGAACCAACGCCCCCACAGCGGAAGCCGAGAGGTTTCAGCTGGGTGCGTTGTCCTTCACGCTCGAACAAGGCGCGCTCCGCCACATCCGTGTGGGCGATACGGAGATCGTGCGCGGCGTCAGTTTTCTGGCGCGTGATCGGGATTGGGGGACGCTTGTGCCAAAGCTCGAACCAATCCGCCGCGCGGTCGCAGCGGACTGTATCACGCTGGAGCTACGCGCGGTCTACGAGAATGCAGGCGCGCGGTTGAGTGTGGCGCTCACGATCGATGCGACAGCCAACGCCTTGCGCTTTCATGCAACCGGCAGAGCAGAGGGCGACTTTGAAACCAACCGCGCCGGTTTCACAATCCTGCACCCGGCGGGATTGGCGGGTTGTCCGGCCCAGATCACACACTCTGACGGCAGCGCGACAGACACCGCGTTTCCCGGTTTCATCGACCCCTGGCAGCCCTTCGAGGACATCTGTCGGATGGGTTTTCAGACCGAGGGACTGGACGTTACCGCAACGCTTGAAGGCGACACCTTTGAAACGGAAGATCAGCGCCAATGGGGGGATGCGTCTTACAAGACCTACAATCGTCCACTCGCGAAACCCTGGCCATATGAACTGAAGGACGGCTCCCAACTGGAGCAATCGATCAGCCTGTCCTGGCGAAACTGCGACACGGTTCCAGCACTTTGGACGCCCGAAAAACCCAGCGGTACCGTTCACTTTCCCGAAACCGCCATTCTGGTCAATGCCACTGATGTGGAGCGTGTGCTGAAAACGCCATCGGACCTCCGGGATGTCGGTCCGCAGCGTCTTTTGTGCAGCGTTGACGATACGCTCGGCGATGTGGCAGGTCAGTGTGCCGCCTTCAGTGCCTTGCAACGACACTTCCCCGACGTGACATGTGATCTCGAAGCGATTGTCAGCTTCGACGGAGAGGCACCAGACATCGCGCTCACGCGTCTTCGGGCGTCGATGGATGCCGCTGGCTTTGCGCCGCAGAGTATCCTGGTCTGCCCATCTGTGGATCGCCAATCCACTCCGCCTGGGTCGCCCTGGCCTGCCTGTCCACCCTTGGACGACATTCATCTGGCCAGCGCGCAGGTTTTCCCCGATCTGCACCGCGGCGGTGGGATGGTCACGTTCTTTCCCGAACTGAACCGCAAGCGGCCGCCGGTCGCGTTGCTTGGCTTCGTCTCACACGCGCTGTGCCCCATCGTGCATGCCGCCGATGACCTGTCCGTCATGGAAACACTGGAAGCCGTGCCGCACATCACAGCCACTGCCCGCAGCTATATCGGCACTGCGGACTATCGGATCGGACCAAGCACAATCGCGATGCGTCACAACCCTTACGGAGGACGCACCGTGCCGAACCCCAACAACGACCGCGTGTGCATGGCCGATGACGACCCACGGCATCGGGGCGCTTTCGGCGCCGCGTACACAATCGGACTGGCCTGCGCGTTGGCATCGTCCGGGATTACCGTTTGGACGCCTTCAGAACTTTATGGTCCGCGGGGGTCGAACGGTTATGTGAAAGCGGCGGTCACCGCACTGGCGCGCCTTAGCGGGGAACCGGTCCACCGCGCGCGCCTGAAAGATGGCATTGGAACACTGCGCGCCGGACGACATGAGATTTTCGTCAATCTCACGCCAGAACTCTGCGCCGGCCTGCCTGCCTTTGGGTGGACCCACCAAGAAACCTGATCGAGCTTTCCGAGTGTTCCGATCCGGTTTGAAGCGGCCGCCTGTGCCGTTGGAAGGACCATGTTTGTTTTGAGCGTTCAGTGTCTTGAAAAGGTAATAATTTCAAACGCGTAGATGGCCGTTTGCCAAGTCACAAACCGCTGTTTGGCGCACCAGGCGCCTTGGCTCAGACGGTTTGCACCAACCTCGCTGCGGCAAGCGTGTGCGAGCGACCCCATTTGGAGTGTGCACCGTCCAGACAGTTCTGGAACGCGATGACCTCGTGCGCATATCCATTCCCAAGATATGGCAGGTCCAGGGTTTGACGATCCGTGCCGACCTCAAGGATGAGACGGCTGGCGTGGTGAAAGTGCTCGGGGATCTCGAGACTGCCTTCGCTGCCAACACAGCGGATGGCGACAGGTAAGTTCGCGCGAAACCCGCAAGACAAAAGCGAAAGCGCCCCGTTTTCGTGCTCAAGCGTCCAGGCCGTCATCTCATCGACACCTATCGGTCCCATCACCGCATGCGACTGCGCATGCAGCACGGGACCGGCCAACAGCAAGGCCGCGGCAATGGGGTAAATGCCAAGATCATTCCGCGCACCGCCGCCCAATGCGGGGTCGAACAGGTTAGGATGTTGCGCAGGGTCACGTTGCGCCACGAACTGCGCGGTTAAGTGGCGCGGCGTGCCAATGCCGCCTGAGCGGATCACCTCGATGGCCTTGGTCATGGCCGGGAAGAACGCCGTCCACAACGCCTCCATCAGAAACAGGCCTTTGGCTTCCGCTGCATTGAAACACGCAGCGCTGTCATCTTCTGAAAGGGTCATGGGCTTTTCGCACAGAACATGCTTGCCCGCTGAGAGCGCGGCAAGGATGTGGTCCTTGTGGAGCGCGTTCGGCGTGGCAACATAGACGATCTCGACATCCGGGTCCTGCATCAACGCCTCGTAGCTGCCATACGCCCGCTCAAACCCCCATTCAGTGGCAAACGCGCGCGCGCTTTCAATCGAGCGTGACGCGACTGCGGCGCGACGTGCGTCAGGCACATTGGAAAAGGCGGCAGCCATCGAACGGGCAATGTTGCCGGTGCCGAGAATGCCCCAATTGTACACTCTCATGTATTGGGCATCGACTTGAGTTGCGATTGGGCCGCAACAAGGCTTGCAACCAAGGCACGGTCGGCCACCTTAAGCTGGCGCTCTGGTTTCCCTTCTAGCATGGCTTGGACGTCGTTGAGGATCATGTCACCAATCAGGTGGCGCCCACCCGGCACTGCGGCGGCCCGGTGCGGG
>JBCBBB010000046.1:0-20581 GCA_038532095.1 Pseudomonadota bacterium | reverse complement strand
CGGTTGCAGCGTGTAATTGGGCCGCCACGTATACAGCAAACCCGGCCAGAACCCTGCAAACTCATAAACCCGTGCGCGGAACCGCGGGATGTCGATGAGGCCCAGATCACCGATTTGCAGGATCACTTCGATCAGCGTGCAAATCGCGATAAGGCACAGCGTCGATCCCGCGAGACCGTATGAACGCCAGAAGGGCGGCGACGTCGTCATCTTATGGTGTCGCCCTCAGGTTAGGTCGTCACTCCGGGATTGCGGACAAGCGATCAATTTCCGCACGCGCTTCGGCAAATTGTGGCCTTGGGTCCCCGTCTTCGGCAAGGCTCAGCACAGTTTCGAACTGTTTCACCGCGTCGGCGTTGCGGCCAAGCTCCATATAGACCTTTCCAAGATGGAACTGGACGATGGGGTCAGTGCTCAACGCCGCGGCTGCGGGCTCCAGATAGGTCACCGCTTCGGTAAAGTTCCCCTGCCGGTACATCAACCACCCGTAGGTGTCCTGGAACGGCGGGAACTCGGTGCCGCGCAACCGGCGTCCAACAGCGCTCGCCCGCTCCAGCGTTTCTGGATCGTTGCGATAGGTCACGAGAAGGCTGGTCAGGTTGTTGGCCACGACCTGATTGGACGTGTTCAGACTGTAGAGACGTTCATAGACCTCAATCGCGCCATCGATATCGTTCGACTGTTCCAGGAACGAGGCTTTGGCCCAAAGAAGATCAGGGCTGTCGGGCGATCCGTCGAGGCTGGCATTCACCAACTCCATCGCATCTTCCGTACGGTCCTGCATCCCGAGCGTGCGCAGCAATTGCATCACGGCCAGCGTGTTCTCGGCATTCTGGTCGACCACCCCGCGGAAGGTTGCCTCGGCCGAGGCGATATCGCCCAAGGCCAGTTGCGTGTTGCCCAGAACAAGTTTCACATCCGGGT
Organism: Pseudomonadota bacterium; assembly: GCA_038532095.1. Lineage (GTDB taxonomy): Bacteria > Pseudomonadota > Alphaproteobacteria > Rhodobacterales > Rhodobacteraceae > JAJDOD01. The sequence continues at coordinate 19,657 of JBCBBB010000046.1, read as the reverse complement.
TGTCAGGGTTGCTCTCAACCAGTTCTTCCGCCAGGGCCAGCGCATCCTCGGACCGGCTTTCCTGAAGACGGGCCTGGATCAGCGCCACTGTGGCAGCGGTGCGGTCGGTGCCGCTCCGCACCAGTTCCTCAAGGAAACCAACGCCTTGTTCGCGCCCTTCGCGGCGGGAAATGATCTGCAACTGCAATTCGTCCGCCATAAGCTGCGCTTGTGTGCCGTCCTGCCTGCGCAGGGTGGCGACAACCTGATCAGCGCGCGACCAGTCGGAGGTGGCGATATGGACCTGGCCCAGCAATGTCAGAAGGTCCTGTTGCCCCGGCGCCCGGCGGAGCGCGTTGATCAGCACTTCCTCGGCCGAGCTGTAGCGTTCTTCCGCAAGCTGCACCCGAACGAACCGCGCGCTTTCCGCAGGCGCATAGTTCGATGCGTCGACAGCCAGCGCCAGCAGGTCATGCGCCAACTGTGTCTCGCCATTGCGTTCATGGGCCTCGGCCATGATTGTCATCGCTTCGGCATCGTTCGGCGCCTGATCAAGCGCGACCCGCATACCGGCGACGGCGGCGTCGGCCTCATCTGCTTCAATCTGCCAGCGGGCGCGCATCTTAAGCGCTTCCACCTGGCTCTGGTCATGGGTGAGGACATCTTCAACCAGCTGGCGTGCCCCGACCTCATTGCCGGTCGCCACCAGCATCTTGGCCAGTGTCACTTTGAAATTGTCGACCTCTCCGCTCGGCTCCACGCCATCGGTGATCGACTGCATCAAGGCAATGGCCGCGTCACGGTCGCCCTGGTCGAACACCAGCCCCGCCTTCAGCGCCGTCAGCAACGGCGCCGTTTCATAGGTGGCGAGGGCGCTGTCCAGTTCATCCAGTGCGGCACCATCGCCCCGCAACTGGCGAATCAAGGCCACCAGATTGATATGGGCGCTGATCTTGTCGTCCGCCGCTTCGATCTCGGAGCGGAGGAAGTCCTCGGCCTGCGGGCCGCGGCCTTCGACAATAAGCAGCCGGATCAGGTTGGCCTTGGTGTTTTCGTCCTTCGGGAACTTTTGCAGCATTAGCCGGAAGTGATCTTCCAGCGCGGCGGTGTCTTCCTTTTCAATCAGAAGTTCGGCCAGGATCTGGTAAAAGATCGGGTTGTCCGTTCCGGCATCCAGAATGGCATTGGCCACACGGATGGCATCATCCACACGGCCATCCACCAGGTACCCTTCGACGAGGATACGCACGAGAATTTGGTCATTGGCTTTGACTTCGGCCAGATCTTCCGCGCCGCGCACCACGTCCCGAAGGCTGACAAAGTCATCCGCAAGCATGGCCGTGCGGAACTGAAGGGCCAGATCGACAATCTTTGCGCCTGTCGACGCCTGGTCGAGCTCCAAAAGAGCCGCGCCATGACGTTCGGCTTCGTCCCAGTTCTGCGTGACAATCGCGATCTCGGCGAGGGCGAGGCGCGCTTCGACATCTTCCGGGAACTCCTCGGCCAGGCGAAGGTATTGGGAGTACGCTTCCGGAATATTGCCATTGCCGCGCACTGTGCGCGCGTAGGTCGTGCGCGCTTCCCGGTGCGACTGGTCGAGCCGAAGCGTGTTGCGGAACTCCAGCAAGGCGCGTGACATATCTCCAGCCTCGAGTAACGCAAGACCGTTCTGAAAATGTTTCTCTGCGCGCTCTTCCGAGCTGTCGCACGCTGCAAGAAACAGAAGACCCGCCGCCAGGACGGCGGCGCGAGACGGGAACGCCATTACGTTAACTCCTACAAAGGCAAAACACGGAAGTTGTTTTACCAACTCCCGTGCGTGTCAGCCAGAATATCTCGAAGATTTGACCGGGATCCTTAGACCCCGGTGCCGCGCAGCACCACTCCGACGGTTTTCGCCAGAATGCCCACGTCGGTGGCAAACGACAACTTTTCGTCATAGTCGTCGTCATAGGTCGCACGCTCAGCGAAGGTCGAGGTGTGACGCTCGGACACTTGCCAGCTGCCGGTCAGGCCAGGACGCAGGCGGTAGTAACCGTGGCCCGGGTAAAGCGCCTGCTGGCAGGGCATCATCGGGCGCGGACCAACCAGCGACATGTCACCGGACAGCACGTTGAAAAGCTGCGGCAATTCATCAATCGACGTTTTCCGAAGAATGCGGCCGATCTTGGTGATGCGCGGGTCCGCGTTCAGCTTTTGTTTGCTGTCCCATTCAGCGCGCGCTTCCGGGTTGGCGTCCAGATAGGCTTGAAGCTTGGCTTCAGCATCCGGCACCATTGTGCGGAACTTCCACATAAAGAAACGCTTGCCGTTTTGGCCAACGCGTTCCTGCCGGAAGAAAGGCGAATGTCCATCGCGTGCAACGAGCAGCGCGACGATCGCGAAGAATGAGATAAGAAAAGGAAGAGCCGCTGCAACAATAAGGAAGTCGAAGACACGCTTCAGACCCGCAGCATATAGACCCTTTTCAAATACACCTTGATTAACCGCCCGAGACCCGGCGGGCACTAGCTTAGAAGAATGCACCGTCACTACTTAATACCGACCGAGGTCGGCCCCCTAACTCACACTTACAATTTCACGCCACATTTGCTCAGCAGCAGCCTCACAAACACAAACTATGCTTACCATTCCGCAGTGCAGAATGCAAAGCTAAACCTTGTGCGGTAGGCCTTTGCGCCGTGAATTCACCGTTAATGTGTTGCAGCTTGGTTAACGCTAACGCCCGACTTCGTACGGTTCTCAAGCATTTGCTGCCATATTCTCGCCTTTTTTCAGGCAGAGCGTGAAAAAGTGACGATTTGAACATTCTGAAGCATTCCGTGAAACTGTTCGCGGTTGCGAAACCCTTATGCACGAGAAATCCCGAAGAAACGATTCGGAGCCGCTTGGATCGTGAGGAAACATTGCAGAATTACTGCAAACGCGACATGATATAGCAAGCTTGCCGAGAAGCTTGGACACGCGTAACCACCGAGCCTATATCTGTCGCGTGCAAACCTAGTGAGACAATGACGAGTACCGACCTCTATATCGAGTTCTTCGGGTTCAATGAGCGGCCCTTCACGCTCTTGCCCGATCCGGACTTCCTTTTTTGGTCCCGCGCACACCGCAGGGCCTATTCCGTGCTGGAATATGGTGTGATGACCCGTTCGCCGATCACCGTCGTAACCGGGGAGGTGGGGGTCGGGAAAACAACCCTTGTTCAGAAGCTGCTGCAAACGCTGGATGACGACATTACCATTGGTATGGTGTCGAACGCGCAAGGTGGCCGTGGTGAGTTGCTGCAATGGGCGCTGAACTCGCTTGGGGTCGAAACCGACCTGACGGCGGCCTACGTGACGCTTTTCCAGCAATTGCAGGATTTCGTGATCGAGGAATATGCCAGCGGGCGGCGCGTCATCATCTTGATTGATGAGGCGCAGAACCTGTCGGTTGAAGGTCTGGAAGAGCTTCGGATGCTCACCAACATCAACTCGAACAAGGACGAGCTTCTTCAACTCATCCTGATCGGGCAGCCCGAATTGCGGCAGATGATCATGCGCCCGGAACTGCGCCAGTTCGCACAGCGCGTGACCGCCACCTATCACATCAGTTCGCTCGATCGCGCTGCCGTCGCCGGGTACATGCAGCACCGCCTACAACATGTGGGCGGCACCGGATCCGAGTTTACAACAGAAGCCGTGGACCTGATCCACCTGCACACGCATGGCATTCCACGGCTGATCAACAAATTATGCGACGTGGCAATGGTTTATGCCGCGACTGAAGAGCGCCGCGTCGTCGACGCCGCCATTGTGGAAGAGGTTTTGGATGACGGGATCTTCCTGCCCGCCGTCCAGTCACCAGGGGAAGCAGCCGAATGAACGCTGAGATCAAATTTTACTGGCAACTCATGAGAAAGCGTTTGCCGGTCATGTCGGTGATCTTCGTGCTCTGTGCCGGCATCAGCGTCGGTCTCGCCATGACCATGCCGCCCCGCTACGAATCGAGCGCTGCGCTTGTCGTCGAAGGCGCCGCCTTGCCCGACACGCTTTTCACGCCCACCGTTCAGGGTCAGGCCGTGCGGGAATTGCAGGCCATGGAACTGCGTCTGATGACGCGTGCCAACCTGATCGACATCGCCGCGAAGCACCGCGTCTTCCGCGCGACGCCGGGTATGTCGCCGGATGACGTCGTCAGATCGATGCGCGAGTCCACCACATTCGATCTGCGCCCGGGCCGCCGCGACGGGGCCACGGTGTTGCGCGTTGCGTTCGAAAGCGGCAACCCGAAGATCGCAGCGGATGTGGTGAACGAATATGTGACCTATATCCTGCGCGCCGATTCGGAACGGCGCCGCGATGACAGCGGCCAGACGCTCGAGTTCTTCCAGAACCGTGTTGAATCGCTGTCGCGCCGACTGTCCGAACAAAGCGCAGAAATCGTCGCCTTCAAGGAAGCCAACAACAACGCGCTGCCCGAAGGTCTGAACTTCCGCCTCGACCGCCAGTCGCAGTTGCAGGAACGGTTGAACCGCAACGCGCGTGACCGAAGCACGCTGGTCGAGCAACGCAACCGGATCATCGCAGCCGGAAATGCCGCGGGCTTCCAGGGCGGCCCGATGACGCCGCAACAGCAGGAAATCAACCGGCTCGAAACCGAGCTGCGGGCCAAACTCGCCATCCACGATGCCGAAAGTGCCACGATCAAGTTCCTGCAACGCCGGATCGATCTGCTGCGCGCCGAGGAACTGCCGGGACAGGTTGCGGAGGTTGATGGCCTGCGCTCCATGCTGGACCTGCAAATCGACAGCATCGATGCCGAGATCCGGTCCATCGACCAGGACACGGCGAACCTCGAGAGCGAACTAGAAACGCTGCGGGTGGCCATCGAGCGCACGCCACAAGTCGCCATCCGGCTCGATGAGCTTGATCGTGAGTATAGCAATACGCAAACCCAGTATAATGAAGCCGTCCGCCGCCGTTCAACGGCGGAGCAGGGGGTCGATGTCGAAACCTCTGCCAAGGGGGAACGCGTGGTCCTGATTGAAAAGGCCGCCGTTCCACAGCGCCCGACATCGCCGAACCGAAAGCTGATTGCTGGCGGCGGCGTGTTCATGGGCTCCGCGCTCGCGGCCGCCTTCTTCGTGCTGACCGAACTGATCAACAGCGCCATCCGGCGCCCGGTTGATCTGACGCGCGGCCTGGGCGTGCAGCCACTGGCCACGATCCCGTACATTGAAGAGGCGTCGGTGCGTCGCCGTCGCAGAATCTTCAAGGTGATTTTCCTGTTGTTCGTCCTGATCTCGATCCCGGCCGGACTTTGGGCGATCCACACCTATTACCTCCCGCTCGATCTGCTGCTTGAGAAAGTGCTCGATCGGGTTGGCCTTTAACGATGAACTGGTTTGACTGATGGAAAAGCTGCAGGCCGCGCTCGCACGCGCGCGTGAAAAGAGAGAGAATGACGGTCGCCCGGTGCGTCGCACCGAGCCTGTCTCGCGCAGGGGGGCGCGCCGCGCCGCACAAGAGAATGAGGTCGCCGCGCGGTGGTCTGCTCTTGCACAATTTGAGCCGTCCACCAAGCATATGCAGAAGATGCATATCTATGCCGACAAGGCGACGAGCGAGGCGCAGCATTTCGACATTCTGCGAACCAAGCTGCTACTGGAAATGCGCCGCAACGACTGGACGCGGATTGCCATCACCTCGGCCACGCCCGGCTGCGGCAAGACCACGACGGCCTGCAATCTGATCGCGGGCCTCGGGCGCCAGCAGGAACTGCGTGGCATGCTCTTTGACCTCGATTTCCGGCGCCCCTCCGTGACCAAGGTGCTCGGAGAAGAAGCGCCGCACAGCTTTGCCGCTGTTCTGGCCGATGAGGTGCCCTTCAGTGAGCACGCGATGCGGTGGCATGACAACACCTGTATCTCGATGACGAACAAGGTGGTCAGCGATCCGGCGCGCCTGATTTTGCGCTCGCGCACGCTTGAGATCATCGACACGATCCAGGATGAATACCGGCCCCACCTGATGCTTTTCGACACGCCGCCCGTCATGGTGAGTGACGAGACGCGCGGTTTTCTGAAGAATGTCGATGCGGTGCTCATCATGGCGGCCGCCGACAGCACAACGGTCGCCCAGGTTGACGCGGTTGAGCGCGAAGTGGCGCAATACACCAATGTGGCCGGGATCGTGCTGAACAAGTGCCGCTTCCTTGAACAGGATTACGGCTACAGCTACTGAGCGAACGCTCGTGTCATCGGATCGAAACGGTTCGGTGCCATCTTCTGCCCCGTTCGAACCCTGCTGCCTGACACGCAGCTTGTACCTTCCTTTGGGGGCACGTTTGCCCCGTCGAGGCCACAAGACTGGCTCAGGTTTTCAATTCCCATGACCTGAGTTGACGGATCGGAAGGGCGCAGCGGCGCCGCTGACTTACGCAGGAAAACTGTCCGGATACGGACGCCGACCCACAGAGATATACGCTTCAAACCCGGCCGCCTCGGCGCGTTCGGCATCATAGATATTGCGCAGGTCCGCCATCCGTGGCGTGGCCATGCCCGCGACGATCCGTTCAAGATCGAGCGCGCGGAACTCGTTCCATTCCGTCAGGATCACCACGAGATCGGCGCCAGACGTGGCCTCATAGACATCCGTCTCCCAATTCACATGCGGCAGCAGCGCCTCGCCCTCGCGGCGCCCTTCTGGGTCGACCGCATGCACCACCGCACCACCGCCCACAAGCGCGGGCACGATGGTCAGCGATGGCGCGTCGCGCATGTCATCGGTGTTGGGTTTGAACGTGACGCCCAGCACGGCAACCTTCTTGCCGTTGAAACTGCCTTCGCAAAGATCGCGCAGCTTCTCGACCATCCGGCGTTTGACCTTCTCGTTCACCTCCATCACCGCCTCGGTGATCGTCATGGGGGAGGCATAGTCCTGCCCGATCCGCGCCAGCGCGCTTGTGTCCTTCGGGAAGCACGATCCGCCATAGCCGGGACCGGCATGCAGGAACTTGTTGCCGATCCGGCCATCAAGGCCAATGCCTTTTGAGACCTCTTTCACATCGGCGCCGGTCTTTTCGCACAGCGCGGCAATCTCGTTGATGAAGGTGATCTTCGTCGCAAGAAACGCGTTGGCGGCGTATTTGATCATCTCCGCCGATTCCAGATCGGTGGTCACGATGGGGAAATCCCGCAGGAAGAGGGGCCGATAAATATCCGCCATCACATCGGCCGCGCGCTCGCTTTCCACGCCGACGACCACGCGGTCGGGGCGCATGAAGTCGTCAATCGCCGCGCCTTCGCGCAGGAACTCGGGGTTGGAGGCGACATCGAAATCAAGGTCGGGGTTCGCCTCACGCACCCATTCGGCCACCTTGCGATTGGTGCCGACCGGCACGGTGGACTTGGTGACGATGGTGATCGGGCCTTTCGCGGTGGTCGCAATCTCGCGCGCCGCGGCTTCAACGTATTTCAGGTCGGCATGGCCATCGCCGCGACGGGTCGGGGTGCCGACAGCGATGAACACCGCCTCCGTGCCATCCAGCGCCTCCGCCAGATCCAGCGTGAAAGACAGCCGCCCGGCTTCCACGTTTTTGGCCAGCAGAACGTCCAGACCCGGCTCAAAGATCGGAATCTCGCCGTTTTCGAGCTTGGCGATTTTGGACGCGTCCTTGTCGACGCAGACCACGTCATGGCCGAAGTCGGAAAAGCAGACACCCGAGACAAGGCCGACATATCCGGTGCCGATCATCGCGATGCGCATGTGATAAAATCCTTACCGTTGAGACTGTTACACGTCGTAATAGGAGCGATACCAGGCGACGAATTCAGGAATGCCGCCACTTAAGTCGGTGGAGGCTTTATACCCCGTCAGCGCCTCCAGCAAGCGGGTGTCCGACCAGGTGGCCGGAACGTCGCCCGGCTGCATCTCCATCAGGTTCTTTTTGGCGTCGATTCCGAGCGATTGTTCGATTTGTGCAATGAAATCGCCCAGAGCGTCGGGTTGCGCCTTGCCAATGTTGACGATTCTAAAGGGCGCAACCGGGCTGAGGCTGTCGAAATCGCCCTGGGACGCGCCAATCGCGGGACGTATCTCGGCCAAACGCCAGATCGCTTCGACCAGATCGTCGATATAGGTGAAGTCGCGCCGCATTTGCCCGTGGTTGTACACGTCAATGGCGTCGCCGTTCAGCATCGCCTTCACGAATTTGAAGAGCGCCATGTCGGGGCGTCCCCACGGACCGTACACGGTGAAGAAGCGGAACATCGTGACCGGAAGGTCGTAGAGATGGGCATAGGAATGCGCCATCGCCTCCGTCGCCTTCTTGGTCGCAGCATAGAAGGACATCTGGTGGTCGGCCTTGTCGGTCTCCGCATAAGGCATCTTGGTGTTCGCGCCATAGGCTGAGGAGGTCGAGGCCAGCAACAGATGTGCACCCGGATGCGCCCGCGCGGCCTCCAGCAGTTCGAACGTGCCCTGAATGTTGGCTTCCAGATAGGTGCGCGGCGCTTCGATCGAGTACCGCACCCCGGCCTGCGCGGCGAGGTGGATCACATGGGTGGGCTTGTGCGCTGCAAAAAGCTCCATCAACAGGCCCGGCGTTTCCACCTTGCCTTCAACTTCCACGTAGTTCGGGTACTGCGCCAAACGTGCCGCACGGTCACGCTTCAGCTGCGGGTCGTAATAGTCGCTGAAACTGTCCAGCGCGACAACGCGCCAGCCTTCTTCCAGCCAGCGGGTCGCGCTGTGATAGCCGATGAAACCGGCGCCGCCTGTGATCAGAAGCGTGTTCACTCCGCCTCCCGCGCGATCTGCATCAGATACTCGCCATAGGCGTTCTTCTTCAGCGGTTTGGCAGCGGCCAGCAAGTCATCCTTGGTGAGCCAGCCGTGCTCGAACGCGATCTCCTCGGGCGAACCGGATTGCAGCCCTTGGCGCGCGGTGAGCGTGCGCACGAAATTCCCGGCATCGAGCAGGGAGGCGTGCGTGCCGGTATCGAGCCACGCGTACCCGCGGCCCATGCGTTCCACATTCAAAAGACCTTCGTCGAGGTAGAGTTGCAGAAGATCGGTGATCTCTAACTCTCCGCGATCCGAAGGCTTGACCTGCGCCGCCCGCTCAGGCGCGGTGCCGTCGAGGAAATAAAGACCGGTGACCGCGTAGTTCGATGGCGGGTTCGCGGGTTTTTCAACGATCTGGCTGACCTTGTCGCCGTCATAGGCGAGAACGCCATAGCGTTCGGGGTCGGCGACACGATAGCCGAAAACGGTGCCGCCGGTTTCCAGCGCATCCGCGCGTTCCAGGATCTTGGGCAGCCCGTGGCCGAAGAAGATGTTGTCCCCCAGCACCATGGCCGAGGGCGCGCCGTTCAGGAAATCGCCCGCCAACAGATAGGCCTGCGCCAGCCCGTCGGGGGAGGGCTGCACGATCCACTCGAAGGTCAGGCCCCATTGCGACCCGTCGCCCATCAGGCGCTTGAACTGGTCCTGATCCTGCGGCGTCGTGATGATCGCGATCTCGCGGATGCCGGCCAGCATGAGGACCGACAGCGGGTAGTAGATCATCGGCTTGTCATAAATCGGCAGCAACTGCTTCGAGATGCCGATGGTGATCGGATAAAGCCGCGTGCCGGAGCCGCCTGCCAGAATGATACCCTTACGCGCTGTCATGGCGACAATGTGCCTCCGGTCGTCGTCACTCATACCCGAGGTCATGTAGCACATCCCGAAGGCTCTGCCGCCAGTCGGGGCGTTCAATCCCGAAATCTGCCTGCAAACTGCTGCAATCGAGCCGCGAATTCAGCGGACGGACGGCCTTGGTCGGCCATTCGCTTGTGGGAATGTCAACAATACCTGGATTGAGGTCGGTTTGATCTAAAATCGCGCGCGCAAAATCCGCCCAACTGACGTCTGGCGCGCCTGAAAAATGGTAGGTGCCACCGCCTTGTCCCTGCGCGAGCGCTGCCGCCATGGCCAGACAGGCATCGGCAATGTCCGCGGCGGCTGTCGGCCCGCCGATCTGATCGTTCACCACTTTGAGCTCGGGGCGTTCCGCGCCGAACTTGAGCATGGTCTTGACGAAGTTGTTGCCATGCGCGCTGAAGACCCATGAGGTGCGAAGCGTGGCAAAGGCCCCGGAATACTTGGCCAGTTCCATCTCGCCGACCAGTTTGCTGCGCCCATAGGCGCCTTGCGGATCGGTCGGGTCGTCCGGGGTCCAGGCCTGCGTGCCGTCCCCGGAAAACACGTAATCGGTCGAGATATGAACAAGTGCGGCCCCGGTGTCGGCGCAGGCGCCAGCCAAGGCCGCAACGCTGGTGCCATTCACCGTGGTGGCCAGATCGGTTTCATCTTCTGCCAGATCAACCGCCGTATAAGCGACCGCGTTGATCACGGCGTCCACATCCAGCGCGCGCGCCAGGTCGCCCACTTGCCCAGGGTTGGCAAAATCCGCCCGGTCCCGCCCGATCACCTCCAACGTCACGCCCCCGGGAACACGGCGTTGCACTTCGGTGGCCACCTGACCCTTAGAGCCAAAAAGCGCGATCTTCACGAGCCGGTCCCCCGACGCTCCATCGCGACGGTCAGCAGCGGGCGCCACCAGTCTTCGTTTTGCAGATACCAGTCGACGGTTTTCTCCAAACCCTCTTCCAAGGTCACTGAGGGGCGCCAGCCCAGCTCGGTGCGAATACGTGTGGGATCAATGGCATAGCGCATATCGTGGCCCGGGCGATCGGTGACGAACTCAATCAGGTCCGCGTGGGGCGCACCCTCCGGGCGGCGCTTGTCGAGCACGGCGCAGATCGTGTGTACCAGGTCGATATTCCGGGCCTCATTCTCCCCACCGATATTATAGCTCCGCCCATTCTCGCCCTTGGTCAGAACGGTCAGAAGCGCATCGGCGTGGTCTTCGACGTAAAGCCAGTCGCGCACATTCTCGCCCTTGCCGTAAACCGGGATCGGACGGCCATGAATGGCATTCAGGATCACCACCGGGATCAGCTTTTCGGGAAAGTGGAACGGACCATAATTGTTCGAGCAATTGGTCAGGACCATCGGCAAGCCATAGGTCTCGTGCCAGGCCCGCACCAGATGGTCCGATGACGCCTTCGAGGCCGAATAGGGGCTGCGCGGGTCATAGGGCGTGTCTTCGGTGAACATGCCGGTTTCGCCAAGCGATCCGAACACCTCATCGGTGGAGATGTGGTGAAAGCGGAACGTCTCCGGCTTCCCCTTGCCCTCCCAATAACTCCGGGCGGCTTCGAGAAGCGTGTAGGTGCCGGTGATGTTCGTCTCGATGAAGGCCGAAGGCCCGTCGATGGAACGGTCCACATGGCTCTCCGCGGCCAGATGCATGACCGCATCCGGCTGATGGCGCGCGAAGACGTCATCAAGGGCCGGGCGGTCGGTTATGCTGACCTGCTCGAAACTGTAACCCGGCGCGTTGGAGACATGGGCGACATTTGTAAGGCTAGCGGCATAGGTCAGGCAATCGAGGTTGATCACCTCATGCCCGTCGCGGATGGCCTGACGAACCACAGCCGATCCGATGAACCCGGCACCGCCGGTGACGAGCAGTTTCATGGCGCGGTCCAGGTGAAAGGGCTGTTAAAGGCGGCGAGGGTGGGTGCGGCGCTGTCTTTTTCGGACAAAACCGGGGCGTCCGTGGTCGGCCAATCGATGCCGCAGCTGTCCCACCGGACGGCGCCATCATGTTCGGCGGAGTAGTAATCCGTCACCTTGTAGATGATCTCGGTTTTCGGCTCCAACGTGAGGAAACCGTGCAGAAACCCCTCAGGAACAAGAAGTTGCAGGCCGTTGTCAAAGCTCAACTCCAGCCCGAAACACTGCCCGAATGTGGGCGAGCCTACTCTGACATCGACAACCGCGTCATACAGGCGTCCGCGCCCGCACCGCACCAGCTTGGCCTGGGCCTTGTCCGGGGCCTGATAATGCAGGCCGCGCAGCGTGCCCTTGGCGGCAGACATGGAGTGATTGTCCTGCACAAAGTCGATGTCCAGCCCGGCGGCGGCCATGCGCTGCCGATTCCAGCTTTCGGAGAAAAAACCACGGGCATCCCCATGGCGCACCGGCTTTAAAACAACCAAGCCGGGAAGAGGCGTTTCAATGACTTCCATGACACATCCATGCACGCGTTACGCCGCAGCCATAACAGCCCTGACGGGCAAGGTCATGGCCGCTCCGTGAAAAAAAACGCCAATCCGCGCAGGACCGTGACGCATTGGTGACATTTCGCGCAGTGCTCACCCATCCTGCCCGTTCCGGATCAAACCGCGATCCGTCAGAGATCGGCGTGAAACTCGTCGATCAGGGCGCGCAGCACCTGCTGGAACGCTTCTGCGTCGTCCGCGCCACCGGCTTTGGCCGCAGCGAAGACACGGCGTTGGCGCTCGGCGCTGTTGCCTTCGCCCAGAATGTCGTGCACCCCCCAAAGCTCATCCATGGCCTGCAATGCACGGGCATCTTCGGCCAGCAGGTCGACCAGTTCTTCCATGAGGTCCGCGAAAGGTACAACCTCGCCACGGCCAAAATCGATCAGCCCTTCCGTCATGCCATAGCGCTGGGCCCGCCAGCGGTTTTCGCCGACCAGAAAATGGTCGTAGATGCGCCAGCGCTGGTTCTGCGTTTTCAGCCGCCAGAGCATGCGCATGATGCATTGGATGACGGCGGCAATCGTCAGGATATGGTTCAGCCGCGGACACATATCGCTGACCCGTGTCTCAAGTGTGGCAAAGCGGTCCGAGGGCCGCAGGTCCCACCAGACCTTCGTGGCGTCCTCAATCGCGCCGGTCTTGACGATAGCTTGAACCGCGCGCTGATAGCTTGAAAAGCTTTCCAGGCGCGGCGGCAGCCCGGTGCGCGGCAGGTTGTCGAAGACCGTCAGTCGATAGCTGGCGAGCCCTGTGTCTTCGCCTTGCCAGTAGGGCGAGGAGCAGGACAGCGCCAACACGTGGGGCAGGAAGTAGCTGGCCTGGTTCATCAGGTCGATCCGAAGATCGTCGTCATCGATGCCCACATGCACATGCGCGCCCGAGATCAACATCCGCCGCCCGACACCGGCGAGGTCGCTTTTCAATGCGTTGTAACGCGCGCGGTCGGTGTGATGCTGGTCTTTCCAATCCGCGGTCGGATGGCAGGACACGGCCAGCGGGGCGAGCCCGTATTTTCCGGCGACCTCGGCCACCGTCCGCCTGAGATGCGCAAGGTCCTTGCGGGCGTCCCCGATGGTCTCACAGACCTTGGTGCCCACTTCGACCTGACAGCGCAGGAACTCGGGAGAAACCTGAGAGCCAAGGGCGGATTTGCAATCCTCCATCAGGCCCGGTGGCGCCTCGGCCAGGGCAAGCGTGTTCTGATCGACCAGGAGGTATTCCTCCTCAATCCCCAGGGTGAAACTCGGTGCGTTCATAATCCTGTCCCCATAAGATCATGAAAGCAGAGGAGTGGGGGGCGGCGCAAGAGAACCAAGCGCACGCCGGGTTCCGGCCCGGTCTTCCAAATTGCGCGCCTTCGGCGCACACGATGTTTTGCGTCTGCCTCCGGCAGCCGCGTTTTTTTGCGTGTTTAAGAAGAGATGAAGAGGGTTTTCTTCCTGGTTCAAATACGGCGGGGAGTCTCTCGAAGAGAGACGGGGCGGAGCCCCCACAATAAAAGATCGCGTGCGCCGAAGGCGCGCAATTTGGCAGGGTTGGGAATGAAAAACGCCGCCCGGTTGCGGGCGGCGCTTCGATGTTCATGACAACCGGATCACTCGGCGGGCGAGATGCCCTTGCGCTTGATCGGTGCCCAGAGGCGTTTGTTGGTCAGGTAGAGCAGCACACTCAGGATGATCAGGAAGACCACCGCGATGAAGCCCACTTCCTTGCGGGCGTTCTGCTTGGGTTCTGCCGTCCACATCAGGAAGGCGGCGACGTCTTTTGACGCCTGTTCAATCGTGGCCTCCGTTCCGTCTTCATATTCGACATCATCGCCCCAAAGCGGCTGGCCCATGGCAATCCACGAGCCGTCGATCTTGGGCGTGCCGTCCTCGTATTTGCAGCTGTCCGGGATGCCGCCATTCACGAAGACCTTGTTGTAGAACCCGTCGATCTCGGCATCGGCGGCGCATTCCGGTGGGTCGGTGTAACCGGCCAGAAGCGACGCGATGTATTCCGGGCCACCCATGCCTTTGAAGAGCTGGTTCATGCCCGAGCCGTAAGGTCCGGAGAACCCGGCACGGCCTTTGGCCATCAGCGACAGGTCCGGCGCCGTTTCAAGCTGCGAGGCCGGGAAATGGTCGGTCGGACGGGCCGCACGCCAGTCGTCGATCTCGGGATCGAACACCTCGTAGAACTCGGCATAGGCGCGCACTTGATCTTCCGGCAATTGCGGACCACCCTCGTCACCCAGCGTGCGCAAGGGCACATACTGGAGGCCATGGCAGGCCGCACAGATCTCGGTGTAGACCTGAAGACCGCGCTGAAGCTGCATCTGGTCATAGGTGCCGAACGGACCCTCAAACGAGAAGTCGTAATCGGTTACCTTGGGGGCCTTCCCCGCCGCGAGGGCGGGGGCGGCCAGGCCCATGACGAGTGCTGCGGAAAGTGCGATTTGACGCATCATTGGTAAAGGTCCTTTCATTCCGCAGGCGTTGGTGCAGCCGCACCAGCCGCGCTGTCTTTCGCCGGGTAATGCGCATCGAAGTCTTCCTCGATGGTTTCCGGGATCGGCAGCGGTTTCTCGATCACGCCCAGCAGCGGCAGGATCACCAGGAAGTAGGCGAACCAATAGGTCGAGGCGATCAGCGCAATGTAGGGGTAGATCCCTTCCGCCGGCATCGCACCCACCCACATCAGGATGAAGAAGTCGACGACCAACAGCCAGAACCACCACTTGAATTGCGGGCGATACTTGCCGGAGCGGACCGACGAGGTGTCGAGCCACGGGGCAAGCGCCATCACTGCGATCGCGCCGAACATGGCAACCACGCCGAAGAACTTCGCGTCCACGATGCCCGCGGTCAGGAAGTCGACCGCGATGACCAGCCACACTTCCGTGTCAAACGCACGCAGGATCGCGTAGAACGGCAGGAAGTACCATTCGGGCACGATGTGCGCGGGCGTCGCCAGCGGGTTCGCCTCGATATAGTTGTCGGGGTGGCCGAGGTAGTTCGGCATGAAGCCCACGATGGCAAAGAACACGGCCAGGATGATCGCCAGCGCGAACAGGTCCTTGATCACGTAGTAGGGCCAGAACGGTACGGTGTCGCGCTCGGCTTCTTCTTTTGAGCCACGGCGCACTTCAACACCGGTCGGGTTGTTGTTGCCTGTGGTGTGGAAGGCCCAGATATGCACGATCACCAGACCCGCGATTACAAAGGGCAGGAGGTAGTGCAGGCTGAAGAAACGGTTCAGCGTGGCATTGTCCACAGCCGGTCCGCCCAGAAGCCAGGTCTGGATGGCTTCACCCACGAACGGGATCGCGCCGAAGAGGCCGGTGATCACGGTGGCGCCCCAGAAAGACATCTGACCCCAGGGCAAAACGTAGCCCATGAAGGCGGTGCCCATCATCAGAACAAAGATCAGGATGCCGATGATCCAGGTGACCTCGCGCGGTTCCTTGTAGGAGCCATAATAAAGGCCGCGGAAGATATGCGCGTAAACCGCCACGAAGAATAGCGACGCGCCGTTCTGGTGCAGGTAGCGCAGCATATGCCCGCCGTTCACGTTGCGCATGATGTGCTCGACGCTGGCAAAGGCCATGTCGACATGCGGTGTGTAATGCATCGCAAGCACGATGCCGGTGACGATCTGCAAGCCAAGGCAGAAGGTCAGGACAATGCCCCAAATCCACATCCAGTTCAGGTTCTTGGGTGTGGGGATCATCAGAGTGTCATACATCAGGCCGACAACGGGCAAGCGGCGGTGCAGCCACTTTTCGCCTCCGGTGACGGGTTCGTAATGGTCGTGGGGGATACCAGCCATGTTTTTGTGCTCCCTTAACCGAGGATCAGGTCTGTGCCTTCGAACCGCGCAGGCGGAACGGGCAGGTTTTCTGGAGCGGGGCCTTTGCGGATACGACCCGACAGGTCGTAATGCGAGCCGTGGCAGGGGCAGAACCACCCACCAAATTCGCCCGCATCGGCGAGCGGCACACACCCAAGATGGGTGCAGACGCCCATTTGCACCATCCAGGCCCCTTCGGCTTCGCCTTCCGGCGATGGGATCGTGCGGTTTTCATCAGTTGCCGGCGCGTTCGGATCAGCCAGGTTCACATTCCGGGCCGACGGGTCGGGCAGGCTGGAGATGTCGAGGTCTTCATTGGCCTGCTGTTGCAGTTCCTCACCGGTGCGGTGGCGGATGAAGACCGGCTTTCCAAGCCATTTCACGGTGATCTGGCTTCCGGGCTCGATGCCAGACACATCGACACGGATCGAGCTGAGCGCCTGGACATCGGCCGACGGGTTCATCTGGTTGACCAGCGGCCAAACGGCTGCGCCTGCGGCGACAGCGCCCGCGCCACCCGTGGCGTAGTAAAGGAAGTCTCGGCGGGTGCCTGAGTGCTCGTCTGGGTACGACACGAGAATCTCCATATTTTTGGGGCATTTGGCCCGACAGCATAAAGGCCGGACGTTTACCTCCGGCAGTCTGACGGGGTATCTAGCGCCCTGCCGGGAGTTCGTCCAGCAAACATTGCCGCGCACCTTGTCGCAGTTTGACCTGCCTGGCATGGCCTGGAGCGTCCGGTTTATCACCTGAGACATCGCGTATCGCTTTTTGGGTATCCCCGAAGGCATAGGCAGTGAAAAGCTACTCAGGTTTCAGGTCGGTTGCTTTAGACGAGTGACAGTTTTGAGTTTCGCGACGAAAAAAGCCACCGCGGATGCGGTGGCTTTTGTCATTCAGTTTAAAACCGTCTTACGACTTTTTGCGGCGCATCGCACCGAACGCGCCCAGGCCACCAAGCAACAGCAGGGCCGAGGCCGGAAGCGGCACGGCCGCCACGCTGACGTTGTCGATCAAACCGCCAAGCGTATCTTGCTTTCCGGTTGCAGCGAACGAAAGATCGTATGACCCGGCGATATCGACGTTGAAGACACGCTGGACCAGTGTCCAGGCCAACCTCGGATGCTCACCGTTAGGGCCGGATACGCTGTCCAGAAGGAAGTCGCCGACACTGAACTCGATCCCGTTCGAGTTGCTGTTGGCGATCCGCGGCGCGTAGTAGAACGACAGTTTGTACGAGCCCGCATCGAAATAGATCGACTGGCTCATCTTTGAATTCGAGTTTTTGCCGTGGCTGTCCAACTCGACATACTTGTCGCCATCCTGAGCGTCGATCCCACCGAGGGTCGCATTGCTCTGGATTTCAATTCCAGCGCCGGAGTCCGTGCTCCAACCGTCAATTGAGTTGTAGACTTGCCAGTTGCGCGACCCGTTGAAACCCGGTGTGTTTTCAAAGCTACCGTTCGTTACGGTTGCCGCTTGAGTTGCCCCACCCATACCAACTGCAATCGCAGCAGCCAGGAGCATTGTCTTTGTACGCATCGTCCCTCACAAAACCAAAGTTACACTCTCACGGTCGCATTTATTCAATGTTAAGCATGTAAAGGCAAGCAAAAAGTTAACGCGCGTCAAATTTTTAGGGGTGCAGACAACAGTCTGGCATATGTAGTGGGTTTATTTGCAAAAAATGGAAACATTGACTTAATTTTTTAAGGATTGTTTCCGTCTTTTTCTCGATGGCAAGTTTTGGACGTCCGGCCTCGAGCCTGCACTTCCGCGGGGCGTGATCCAAGGGCAGTTGTCGATTTCCGGGCGTCGGATTTGTGCGTCCGGCAGGTCAGAGCGCCGCCTTTTGATCCACCCGCGCCACAAATTTTTCCGCCGTGACGATGACGCGGGTATGCTGCCCTTTGCCGATTACGTCATGGGCGTCGCGTGCCTCGACCTCGAAATGAACAGTACGCCCGTCAACCCGGGTCACCGTTGCTTCCGCCGTTGCCGCCATGCCGACCGGCGTTGCCGCAATGTGGCTGACATCCAGATGCGTGCCGAGCGATTGCATGCCGTCCGGCAAAGCGTCTTCAATTGCGTTAAGGGCGGCTTCCTCGATCAGGTTGATCATCACCGGCGTGGCCAGAACGGCGATCTTGCCGGAGCCGACACGGGGGGCGGTGTCGTTGGTACCGACGATCATATTGGCTGTTCCGGTCATGCCCGGTGCGATCTTCTCCATCATCCGTCCTTTCCGGGCACAGCCCGCATCAACCCGGCAAGGGCGGCAAGCTCCTGCCCGCTGCCGGTTTCCATCTGGTCGGCGGCGCGCAGCCGCACAGCGTCGTCCTTGTTCTGGTTGAGCTTCCACGTTCCATGCACCTCCTCAATGTGAAGGCGGAACGGCAGGATCTGCCGCATCATGCGGTCCAGCACCTCCGGGGTCATCTTGGTGGTTGTCCAGGGTGTCTTGGGCAAAAGCTGGTCTTCGAAATGCGTGCTTTGCCGGTCGAGCATGTCGCGCATCGTGGCGGGGTCCAGTGGCTCCAGAGGACCGCGCAAGTGCACGGCGACATAGTTCCAGGTCGGCACCTGATCTGGCACGTCGTACCAATCGGGAGACACATAGCCATCCGGCCCGCTGACCGAGATCACCGCAGGTATCGCGCCCAGCCGTGCAATCGGGTTGGAGCGCACAAGATGCAGATCAGCGGTTTCGCCCGTCGCATCGAGCAGAAACGGGATATGCGACAGAAGCGGGGCTGGGTCGGCATTGACAGCGAGCGTTCCAAAGGCACGGGCGCGTGCGAATGTCAGTTGATCTTCGCGGGTCTCGCCGCGAAAGGCGGGGTTCGGATGCATGTCAGGCGGCTTTCGGGAAGGATGTTGGGGCGTCGCCCGGCTGCCATTGCGGGTATTTGGTCATGATGGAGTGGAACCGGTCGGAGGTTTTGAACGCCTCGAGCCAGCGCGTCACGTTGTGCCAGGGTTGGGTCTGGAACCAATCGAGGTCCACATGGGCGAATTGCCGTACGAAGGGCAGGATCGCCATATCCGCAAGGCGCGGTGTGTCCCCGAAGAGGAACAGCTTGTCGTCGAGTTGGGCCTCGAGCGTCATCAGAAACGCCCCGGCCTTTACGCGTTCCTCCTCCACGTCGACATCCGGGTAGCGGACCGCGTATTTCGTGCGGTCGAGCGCGGTTTTGAACGGGCCGTCTGATTGCACGATCAGGTCGTAGCCCGTGGAGGGCATGTCCAGCCAGTGCTCCGGATCGTTCTGATGCAAAGCCCAGTGCATTACGTCGAGGCTTTCTTCGATGACGGTGTCACCATCAACGACGACGGGGACCGTCCCTTTCGGGGAGGCGTCGAGAAACGCGGCGGGCTTGTCGCGGAGCAGGATTTCCCTGAGTTCTACCGCGACACCGGAACTGGCAATCGCAAGCCGCGCGCGCATGGCATAGGGGCAGCGTCGGAAGGTCCAGAGAATGGGCCGGGTCATCGATCAGCGCCCGGTCTCAGTGGCGCGTGCTTGCCGGGCGTTTGGTGCGGACGCCTCCGGCGGGATTTGCGTATTTTTGAAGAGATGAAGGGGCTTGGCCGTCAAAACACCCGTGTCTTGGCCGGTAATCCGGGCCGGGATCAGGGCACCTTCCGGCTGCGCGCTGTCAAATCGCACCTCGGTGAAGTCTTC
>JBCBBB010000045.1:0-20732 GCA_038532095.1 Pseudomonadota bacterium | reverse complement strand
TGCATTGCAGACACCCCAAGAGCAGGTTTCTGGCACCTGCCGCTGGGTCCTGATCCAAGGGCGTCATTACGTTCATCGACGGGCAAGCCTTACAGCAGTCGAAGTCTGGTAAATCCTGCGAGAGGGACTTGGTGTCTGTCAATCTTTCGGCGGGTCCTAAGGACGCGAGCGACCAAAATCTGAGCATTTGCGCTCGTTTGGTGGCTGCGATTGGCTGTATGTCGTTGCGGTGCAGGTTGGTCTTGTGACAACAACGAGGCTGCAAAAACCATCATCCGAACGCTGAGGGAAGACATTGGCTGCACAAAACGATTGGTGGCGGGGCTCTGTCACGTATCAGATCTATCCACGGTCCTTCATGGACACGACGGGAAACGGCATCGGGGACCTGCCCGGGGTCACCGAGCGGCTGCCTTACGTGGCCGATCTGGGGGTGGATGCGATTTGGCTTAGTCCGTTCTTCACCTCGCCCATGAAGGACATGGGCTATGATGTGTCGGACTATACCGACATTGACCCGGTTTTTGGCACGCTCGCCGATTTCGACAAGATGGTGCAAACAGCGCATGATCTGGGTCTGAAAGTGATCATCGATCAGGTGCTGTCGCATTCCTCCGACCAGCATCCGTATTTCGAGGAAAGCCGAAGCTCGCGCACAAATGACAAGTCCGACTGGTATGTCTGGCATGATCCGAAGCCCGATGGCATGCCGCCCAACAACTGGCGTGCGATCTTTGGCGGCAGTGCGTGGGAGTGGGACACGCGGCGCAAGCAGTACTATTTCCACAACTTCCTGAGGGAGCAGCCCGACTGGAACCTGCACAATCCGGAGGTGCAGGAGTATTTGCTGGGCACCATGAAGTTCTGGCTGGATCGGGGCGTGGATGGATTTCGTCTGGATACCGTAAACTTCTATTTCCACGACAAGCTTCTGCGCGACAATCCGGCCAACCCGCTGCCCTGGGCGCAAGAGGCGGCGAAGCCCTATGACATGCAATATTGCCTGTTCTCGAAAAACCAGCCCGAGAACATCGCGTTTCTCGAGCGGTTGCGGGCACTTCTGGACAAGTACGATGCGCGCACGACCGTGGGCGAGGTGGGAGATACGCATCACTCGATCGAGTTGATGGGCGAGTACACCTCGGGCCGGCGCCTTCACATGGCGTATTCGTTTGAGATGCTGGGGCCGAACTTCTCGCCCGAACACTTCCGCGCACGCATTCAGGCGTTCTTCAAGGGCGCACCGGAGGGCTGGCCCTGCTGGGCGTTCTCCAACCATGATGTGCCGCGTCATGTCGGGCGGTGGCTGGAGCATGCGACGGATCAGGAGGCGTTGGCGAAGCTCTCTGCCGCCATGCTGCTAAGTTTCGAGGGCTCGATTTGTATGTACCAGGGTGAAGAGCTTGGACAGGTTGATACGGAACTTGCGTTCGAGGAACTGACCGATCCGGAAGGCATCAACTTCTGGCCCGAAGTCAAAGGGCGCGACGGGTGCCGCACGCCGATGGTTTGGGACGCGACCGCGCCGAACGGCGGGTTCTCCAAAGCGAACCGGACGTGGCTGCCGGTCAAGCCGCCACAGGCCGCGCGCGCCGTCTCGACCCAAGCGGATGCGTCGAGCGTGTTGAATTTCTACAAGGAAATGCTGGCCCTTCGCAAAGCGACGCCTGAACTTCAGGAAGGCAGGATCGCGTTTCTTGACCTGCCGGACCCGGTTTTGGGGTATACGCGGGGAGATGCCGTGGTCTGTGTCTTCAACCTTTCGGACCAATCGGTCACCGTGCCACTCGACGCTGCGCCAATTGCCTTGTTGGAGCAGGGCGCGACCTTGGACGGTGCAAATCTGATGCTTGAGGGTACCGGTTTCTTGATCGGTCGGGTGGATCGATAAAGCCAGACGCAATTATTTCTCTGACAAACGCGAAAAATCCCTTAGGTTCATACCCATGGGGAGAGGAGATCGCGCGCCGACGGCCGCAGAACAAGACGCAAACTCGGAGAAGGTGCTCGGCGAGCTGGATCAGTATCTGATCGGCGAGGGGCGTCACGAACGGCTGTGGACGGTGCTTGGTGCACACGTCAGCGAGGATGGTGTGTCCTTCGCGGTCTGGGCCCCGAACGCGCAAGCCGTTTCCGTTGTCGGCGACTTCAATGGCTGGGATGGCGGGGCGCATCCGTTGCAGCCGTCTGGACATACCGGGGTTTGGGAAGCTGTCGTGGCGGGCGCCACAGAGGGGCAAAACTACAAGTACCAGATCACCGGGCAAAACGGCGATGTCGCGCTCAAATCCGATCCCATCGGGTTTGGCAGCCAGCACCCGCCGGAGAACGCGTCGGTGGTGCGCGACATCTCGGGCTATGGCTGGGACGACGCCGATTGGATGGCCGAGCAGGCGACGCGGAACCGGCGCGATCAGCCGATCTCGATCTACGAGGTGCATCTTGGCTCGTGGCGCAAGGTGGGCGACCGGTTCATGAGCTATCGCGAGATGGCGAAGGACCTGGTCGACTATGCCGTGCATATGGGGTTCACGCATCTGGAGTTCCTGCCGGTCAGCGAGTTTCCTTTCGACGGGTCCTGGGGCTACCAGCCCATCGGTCTTTACGCGCCGACGATCCGCTTCGGCCCGCCGCATGAGTTTCGCGACCTGATCGACGCCGCGCATCAGGCGGGGCTGGGCGTTATTCTGGACTGGGTGCCCGGGCATTTTCCGACCGACGCGCATGGGTTGGCCCAATTCGATGGCACCCATCTTTATGAGCACGCCGACCCGCGCGAAGGGTTTCATCAGGACTGGAACACGCTGATCTTCAACTACGGGCGGCGTGAGGTGAAGAACTACCTGACCGCCAATGCCTTGTACTGGTTGGAGGAATACCATGTCGACGGGCTTCGCGTGGATGCGGTCGCCTCCATGCTCTACCGCGACTATTCCCGTGCGGCCGACGCCTGGGTGCCCAACAAGGATGGCGGGCGGGAGAATTACGAGGCCATCGCGTTTTTGCAGGAGATGAACACGCTGGCCTATGGCACACACCCCGGGATCATGACCATTGCGGAGGAATCCACGGCCTTCCCCGGCGTGACCCAACCGGCAGACAGCGGTGGGCTTGGCTTTGGCTACAAGTGGAACATGGGCTGGATGAACGATACGCTCCGCTACATGGAGAAGGACCCGGTTTATCGCGCCCATGACCATCACCTGATCACGTTCCCCATCGACTGGTCCTTCACCGAGAACTTCATCCTGCCGATCAGCCATGACGAAGTGGTGCATGGCAAAGGCTCGATGATCGGCAAGATGCCGGGCAATGAGTGGGAGAAGTTCGCGAACCTCCGCGCCTATTACGGCTACATGTGGGGGCACCCGGGCAAGAAGCTGTTGTTCATGGGCTGCGAGTTCGGCCAGTGGGAAGAGTGGAACCACGACATCTCGCTCGATTGGGATGCGCTGCACGGCGAAAAGCAGCGCGGGGTGCAGGACCTCGTGCGCGATCTGAACCGAGTGTACCGCGAAACGCCCGCGCTTTATGCGCGAGACTGCGAGGCCAGCGGGTTCCGTTGGATTTGCAACCATCCCGATCTGTCCGTGACCGCCTTTGCACGGTTCGGAAACGACGGTGATCCGCCCGCCATGGTGATCTGTAACTTCACCCCGGTCGAGCGGCAGATGCGGTTTGGGGCGCCTGCATCAGGTACCTGGCGCGAGGAGATCAACACCGACGCGGCCCAGTATGGCGGTGGCAATCGCGGCAACATGGGTCGTGTGGAGACCGAGGATATCGCGTGGGACGGATGCGATCAGTCGTTCGAGGTGGTGGTACCGCCCCTCGCGACGCTCATCCTGACCCACAGCTGAGGAGGAGGAGGGAACATGAAGACGGCATCCAGACTTTCACAAAGGTCCATGGCCTTTGTCCTCGCCGGGGGGCGCGGTTCACGGTTGAAGGAACTGACAAACCGGCGGGTGAAACCCGCCGTGTATTTCGGTGGCAAGACCCGGATTGTGGATTTCGCTTTGTCCAACGCGATGAACTCCGGCATTCGGAAAATGGCCGTTGCCACGCAGTACAAGGCGCATTCGCTGATCCGGCATTGCCAGCGCGGGTGGAGCTTCTTCCGAGCGGAGCGCAACGAATTCCTCGATATCCTGCCAGCCTCGCAGAGGACGGGTGAAAGCTGGTATCTGGGTACAGCCGACGCGGTGACGCAGAATATCGATATCATAGACAGCTATGACATTGATTATATTGTTATTCTGGCGGGCGATCACATCTATAAGATGGATTACGAGCTGATGCTGCGTCAGCATGTGGACCAGAATGCGGATGTCACGGTCGGCTGCCTGACAGTGCCCCGCATGGAGGCCACCGCCTTTGGTGTGATGGCCACAGACGCGAGCGGCCAGATCACGTCTTTCGTTGAAAAACCCGCCGATCCGCCGTCGACGCCGGAGGACCCGAACCTCGCTTTGGCGTCGATGGGCATCTATGTCTTCAACTGGAAATTTCTGCGCGCGCTTCTGCTGGAAGACAAAGACGATCCGAACTCTTCACACGACTTCGGAGGCGACCTGATCCCGGCCATTGTGGCAAACGGCAAGGCCGTGGCGCATCGGTTTACTGACAGTTGCGTGCGCTCTGAAGGGGCAGATGCCTATTGGCGCGATGTCGGCACCGTCGATGCGTTTTGGGAAGCGAATATCGACCTGACGGATTTCACGCCGACCCTGAACCTTTGGGACAAGGAATGGCCGATCTGGTCGTATACCGAAAGCGTGCCGCCCGCGAAGTTCATCCATGATGAGAAGGACAGGCGGGGGATGGCGATTTCCTCCATGGTTTCCGGGGGATGCGTGATTTCGGGGACGGTGGTCCGGAACTCGTTGCTGTTTACGAATGTGCACACGAATTCCTATGCGGTGCTGGATCACGCGGTGGTGTTGCCGAATGTGGTGGTCCATCGGAATGCCACGCTGAGGAAATGCGTGATTGACCGGGGTGTCGTGATCCCGAACGGGTTGGTCGTTGGTGAGGACCCGGAGGAAGACGCAAAGTTCTTCCGTGTGTCCGAGAGGGGCACGGTTCTGATCACCGCCGAAATGGTCGCCGCCTGGGAAGCCGCGCAATGACAAAAGTCCTGTCGGTCGCGTCCGAATGCGTGCCGCTGGTGAAAACCGGCGGGCTTGCGGATGTGGTCGGAGCGCTGCCTAAGGCATTGGCGCCGCACGGCGTTGACATGAAGGTTTTGTTGCCCGGTTACGGGTCGGTTTTGAAAGCGTGCAAGACCAAACCGGTGGCAAAACTGAGCATGGGCCGTCTGCTGGAAGCACAGCACGAAGATCTTTCCCTTCTGATCCTTGATGCGCCCGACCTGTTTGATCGTCCGGGTTCGCCTTATCTGACGCCGGAAGGGCAGGACTGGCCCGACAATGTCGACCGTTTTGCCGCGCTCTCTGCGGCGGCCGCCGAGATTGCGGGTGGCGCGTTGAAGAACTGGGCGCCGGATGTCGTGCACTGCCACGACTGGCAGGCGGGCCTTGCGCCCTATTACATCCGCGCGAAGGGGTTGCCGACGAAGACTGTCATGACGGTCCACAACATCGCGTTTCAGGGCATCGCGTTGGCGGACAGGTTGAAGGACCTGAACCTGTCTCAGAACGATTTCAGGGCGGACGGTCTGGAGTATTACGGCAATATCTCGACCCTCAAGGCCGGGTTGGCCTATGCCGACCGGATCACCACGGTGTCGCCCACCTATGCGCAGGAGTTGATGACACCTGAGTTCGGCATGGGGCTGGATGGGTTGCTGCGGTACCGCCGCGGCGATGTGGTTGGCATTCTGAACGGGATCGACACGTCGGTCTGGTCGCCCGAGATTGACCCGCACATCAAGCCTTACAAGACGCCCGCAGGGAAGCGGGCCAACAAGACCGCATTGAGGAAGCTCTTCAAACTCAAAGCGTCCGACGGGCCGCTTTGCGTGGTCGTTTCCCGCCTGACGGAGCAGAAGGGGCTCGACCTGCTCCTTGAGGCGTTGCCGAGTTTGACCGAACGCGGTGGCCAATTGGCAGTGCTCGGCAGTGGCGATCCGGCGTTGGAACATGCATTCCTCAAGGCATCCGGACATCCGAACGTCGCTGTTCGGATTGGGTATGATGAGGCGTTGTCGCATAAGATGATGGCCGGTGGGGATGCTATTCTGGTACCATCGCGCTTTGAGCCCTGTGGCCTGACGCAACTTTACGGTCTGGCCTACGGGACGCTGCCACTCGTCGCCCTGACTGGAGGCTTGGCGGACACAGTGATCCACGCCAACCCGATGGCACTGACCAAACCGGTGGCAACCGGCCTAAATTTCCACCCCGTGAGCGCAGAAGCGCTGAGCAATGCGCTGGGCGCGTTATGTGCCCTTTACGCTCAGCCAAAACTCTGGACAAAACTGCAGCGAAACGCGATGAGCCAAACCGTCGATTGGACGGCCTCGGCGGAGCGCTATGCAAGTTTGTACGGTGACCTAACAGTATGATTCAAAGAAGACTGACGGCGGGGCTCCCGTATCCCCTGGGGGCCACCACCTATTCCGATGGTGTGAATTTCGCCGCATTTTCTCAGCATGCCAGTTCCGTCACGCTTTGCCTGTGTGGCGAAGACGGGGTCGAGACTGACCGGGTCGACCTGACCGAGCGGGAGGGTCATGTCTGGCACGGGTTCGTTGCCGGGCTTCAGGCGGGTCAGAAATACGGATACCGCGTCGATGGTCCTTACGCCCCCAAAGACGGGCATCGCTTCAATGCGCACAAGTTCCTCATCGACCCGTATGCGAAGCAGTTGACCGGCCATTTGACCTGGGACGATGCGCTTTACGGGTACAAGGTTGGCCACAAGGACGCAGACCTGAGCTTTGATCCGCGCGACAGCGCACCGTTCATGCCGCGCTCCGTCGTCGTGGACGATCTGGCGTTGCGGGGCTTGAGCGCACGGCGCGCGCTCCGGCGCCCCTGGTCCGAGACGATCATTTATGAGGCGCATGTCAAAGGCCTGACGGCGGGTCGCAACGACATTGCGCATCGCGGCACCTTCGCGGGCTTGTCATCGGACGCCATCCTCGAACATTTGACCCGCCTCGGTGTGACCGCCATCGAGTTGCTGCCCGTGCAAGCTTTTGTCGATGACCGTTTCCTTGTCGAGCGCGGTCTGCGGAACTATTGGGGCTATATGACCTACGGGTTCTTTGCCCCGGATCCGCGCTATGTGTCGGGTCAAGATGTCCGGGAGTTTCGCCAAACGGTGGATCGGCTTCACAGTGCGGGGATCGAGGTTATCCTTGATGTGGTTTACAACCATACAGCCGAGGGCGATCAGAACGGGCCGACGCTTTGCTTTCGGGGCTTCGACAATGCCAGCTATTACCGGTTGGCGGAGAACAAGCGGTACTACGCAGACACCACAGGCTGCGGCAATTCTCTGAACATGGATCACCCGTTTGTCCTGCGACTGGTCATGGATTCGCTCAGGTATTGGGTTGAGGTGATGAAGGTTGACGGCTTCCGCTTCGACCTTGCTTCGACCCTGGCGCGCACAGGCGGTGTCTTTGACCGGGACGGCCCGTTTTGCCGGGCCGTGCGGCAAGACCCTGTTTTGAACCAGGTCAAGCTTATTGCGGAACCCTGGGATACGGGCGAGGGCGGCTATCAACTTGGCGCTTTTCCCGCGCCTTTCGCCGAGTGGAACGACAAGTACCGGGATGCCGTGCGCGGTTTCTGGCGGGGCGATGACGTGACTGCACGCAAGCTGGCCCGGCGCGTGTCGGGCTCTGCCATGCATTTCGATCACGACGGGCGGCGCACATGGGCCTCGATCAACTTCCTGACCTCGCATGACGGGTTCACGCTGGAAGACGTTGTCAGCTACAACGAAAAACACAATGCGGCCAATGGCGAAGACAACCGCGACGGCCACGATCACAACTACTCGGACAATTGCGGTGTCGAGGGCCCGACGACCGATGCGGACGTGCGCGCCTGCCGGGCGGCGCGAAAGCGCAACATGTTTGCAACCCTCATGCTCAGTCAGGGCACACCCATGATCTTGGCCGGGGACGAGTTCGGGAATTCTCAATCGGGCAACAACAATGCCTATGCTCAGGACAACACAATCGGTTGGGTGGATTGGGACAATGCCGACACGGAGTTTCTTGCCTTTTGCACCAAGGCGATTTTGTTCCGCGCCACGCATCAAATCTTGACCCAGCAACGGTTCCTGCATGCGCAAACGCGGAAGATCGATGGTGTGCCGGATCTTTTATGGCGGCGGGAGGACGGCGCCGAAATGAGTGAAGCAGACTGGACTGATCCATCGCTTCACTTCCTCGGGGTGGAGATGCGGATTGCGCAAGGCACGCCTCAGTTCCTGCCCCATGCGGGCGCCTTGTATATGGTCTTTAATGCGGGGCCTCGTGCACTGGCGACATTGCCTGAGGTGAGCGAGGGGCAGCTCTGGAAACGGGTTTTCGAGACAGAAGCGTCAAGTGAGACAAACGAAATTGCCGCCCAGAGTGTGGTCGCGTTTCAGTTGGTCGACGCCACAGCTTAGACCTGTGCCGGTGTCCCAATGGGCGCTACTTTGATTGCATGCCGCCCACCATGTTCAAGACAGTGCGACGTGGCAGCAAAGGCGTCACCCAATTCAGCAAAAACGCCAGACGACCTTCGTTGATGGCGACAAGTTTGCCATTCATCATCGCGTCATAGCCGCATTTTGCGACCGAGGCTGCGGTCGCACCCTTTTGCCCGGCAAGCCCAGTGCCTTCGAGGTTGGCGGTCGCAACAAACTCGGTGTTCACAAGACCGGGACAGAGCGCCGTTGACGTGATGCCATCCTTTCGCATCTCGTGGTCAATCGCTTGGCTGAATGAAGTGACAAACGCTTTGGTCGCAAAATAGACCGCTTGATAGGGGCCGGGCATGAAACTGGCGGTGGAGGAGACCTGGAGCATCTTACCGCCGCTGCGTTCCCTCATATCATTGCCGACCAGATGGCTGAGCGTCACGAGTGCCGAGATATTCAGGTCGATCATGGCCTGGTCAGTGCTCAGATCGCGGTCGAGGAACGCGCCGTGCCCGCCAAATCCAGCGTTGTTGATCAGGATATCGATTTGGATGCCCTGCTCTTTGATGTGTGTGAAGAGCTTTGCAGCTTGGGTGGACGTGCCTACGTCCATGGCGATGACCGTGACAGAAACCCCGTGTTTGGCTTCGAGTTCCGCTTTCAGCGCCTCCAACTGTTCGGCCCGACGCGCGACGATGACAAGGTCACCTCCTTTTGCGGCGTGGTAGCGCGCGAATTCGGCACCTATTCCGGAGGACGCACCAGTGATGAGAGCAGTGTTTGGCATGTGTTTTTCTCGCAAAGTCAACAAGTGTTGACATTGATTTAGGGCGGCTATCCCACAAAGTCAACAGTTGTTGACATGATCTGGCAACTTGATACCAAGACCACATGAGCCATCCCGTATCGACCAAGGACAAGCTTCTGACTGTCGCGCGCGCGATGTTCTGGACACGTGGCTATTCCAACGTGTCAGTGCGGGACATCACAAAGGCAGCGGGTGTCGATGCGGCGTTGGTGTCGCGGTATTTCGGCAGCAAGTTCGGGCTGTTTGAGGCGACGCTGTCCGAGATTCCGGAATGGGAGGCGTTGGAGGCCGCGCCAGAGGATTTGCTGTCTGCGGCGGTGGCCAGCTTTTCACATCCCTATGACCCGGACGTGGATCAGGCCAACCCGTTCACAATGCTATTGGCAAACGTCATCGACCCTGAGATCGGCGCGCATGTCCGAGGCATGGTGCAACAGAAACTGGCCGATCCTTTGACCGAACGGCTGGACGGTCCGAACGCGGAAGACCGCGCCACGATGTTGCTGGCGGCTTTGTTCGGAATGGCGCTGATGCGAAAGAACTTCCAACTCAAGTCTTTGGCAACAGCGTCCCTGGACGAGATCGAAGCTCAAACGCGCCATCTTGCAGAAGCCGCGATACGCTACGACGCATGAGTGCGTGTTGCGGGGACGGAGACAGCAGATGCGTTCGCTGCTTTGTGCCAAGCTGTCGACTTTGACCGCTCCGCCGCAAGGCAAGAGGTGCCGGCTATGAGTAGACGGCGACGGGATCTCCCAGCACATCCTCATTTGGATGCACGCCCAGCCCAGGGTCCTCTGGTAGATGCAGGTGTCCGTCTGTGTTGCGCGGCCCACGACCACCGGCAATGTCGATGGTGATCATATCCTGGCAGGCCCAGACCGCGTGGCACGCGGCGTCCGGGATAGTTGCGGCCAGGTGCAGCGCCTCGGTATCAGCCAGAACGGTGCCGCCCGTTGCCATCACGAACATGTCGATCCCATGCGCCAAGGCGACATCCCGCATCCGCGCGGCTTTGGTCAGGCCTCCGACGCGGTTCAGCTTGATGCCGAAGATTTCTGCGATGCCCCCTCGCGCGATGCGCGTGGCGTCTTGCAGGGTCACAAGGCTCTCGTCCACGGAAACCGGCGTCGCGTGTTGGGGCGCGATGGCCGCAATGTCATCCAGAGTTTCGCAGGGTTGTTCGACGGTGACATTCAGGTTTTCAACAGCGCTCATCACCTGAAGGGCCTGTTGACGTGTCCATCCCCGGTTGACGTCGTAAAGGAGGATGTCGCCGGGTTGTCGCAGGTTTTCTACATCGCGGATGCGTTCGATGTCCCGCTGGACGTTGCCGCCGATCTTGACCGAGTGGGCGATGTAGCCGCGCTTGCGATAGCGGTCGATCACCTCACGCGTTTCCTCAATGGTCTTGGCCCCGACGGAGGATGCAATCGGGCGCGCCGTGCGAGAGCCGCCGCCCATCATGTCTGCGATGGGTCGTCCAGCTTCCAGCCCGCAAATGTCCCAGCAGGCCATGTCGATGGGGCTTTTTGCGTAGAGGTGGCCGGGCAAGGCAAGGTCCATGGCGCGTTCGATGTCGAGCACGTTTCGTGGGTCGAGACCGATGAGAAACGGCGCCATGGTTTCGATCCCTGCGCGAATGCCGGGGCCATGGGCGGGGACATAGGTGTGCCCCCAAGGTGTGCCTTCCCCCCAGCCCGTAAGACCAGCATCCGTCTCGACTTTGACGAAGGTCGCATCGAGCACCTCAAACTTGAGCCTTCCTCCGGAAAGCCAATAGGGATATTCGAGCGGAAGATCGCGTTGAAAGACAGAAATACGCTTGATTTTCATAGCGTATACTCCGCGACCGGAGTGCCAAGGCTTGCAAAGTCGGGTTTGACGCCGAGACTAGGTGTGTCCGTCGCATAGAGTTT
Source organism: Pseudomonadota bacterium (assembly GCA_038532095.1). GTDB lineage: Bacteria > Pseudomonadota > Alphaproteobacteria > Rhodobacterales > Rhodobacteraceae > JAJDOD01. Next base: position 9,395 of record JBCBBB010000045.1, on the reverse strand, counting down.
GCCGCCCGACACGTGCGGGCCACCGATGCCGGTCGACCGTGTGTTGTAATTCATCAGGTCGGTTGTGTTTTGCAGGTACTCTTCCGGCGTCGATGCCGCAAAATGCGCGACCACCGAGGTGGTGATTTCACCGCCCCAGGTATCTTCGCTGACGACCGGAATGCGGTTCTCGACAAGGTAGTCGCGAACACGGCGCGCCTTGCTCAACCCGCCAAGGTTCGAGATCTTCAGACAGCAAATCTCGGCACCGCGATCGGCCACGATGCGTTCGGCCGCCTTCATGCCCGTGACGCATTCATCCAGTTTCATCGGTTGCTGGGCGACGCGGCGTGCCTGTTGGCATTCCTCGTATGTGCGGCAGGGTTGCTCAAGGATGAAGTCGAGGTCTTGCGTCGCGCGTGCCACTCGTATGGCGTTATCGACGCGCCAACCCTGATTGGCGTCCGCCATGGCTTTTTCGCCTGGCTCCAGAAGGGCAACGCCTGCGCGGATGCGTTCGACGTCGCTTGCCCAGTCGCCGCCAACCTTGATCTGGAACTGGCGGTATCCGTCCGCGCGATAGCGCTGCATTTCGGCGAGCGTCTCCTCGGTCGCCTTTTGCGGGGCCACACGGTACATCGGCGCCCCATTGGTCAGCTTGCCACCGAGCAGCATCCAAACCGGTTGGTGACAGGCCTGTCCCAGAATGTCCCAACAGGCGGCGTCGAAAGGCGCTTTGGCATAGCCGTGGCCTTGAACAGCGTGGTCCATGATCTGTTCGATACGGGCCACGTGTCGCGGGTCTTCCCCCAGCAGGTAGGGGGCGATAAGCCGGGCGAGGGCTTCGACCCCTTCGGAATGGGCGACCATGTAATTTTCACCGCAGGGTGTGAATTCCCCGCAGCCTTGCAGACTGGCGTCGGTGTCCAGAACGACGACGCTTGCCTTTGCCACTTCAATCGCGTTGCCCGCCCCCCAGACATAGGCGCCGCCAATGTAAGGAAGGTCTGTCTTAAAGACCCGAATCCTTGTGATCTTCACGGGATCACCACGATATTGCCGGTATGTGTCTTTGCGATGAAGTCGGCCTATGCTTTTCGAAGGTCCTTGAGCGGGTATGTCGCCGCAAGGGCTGGCTTGACCTCGCCGTTCTCAATGTAAGTCACGAGGTTCCGCGTGACCTCCGGGTCGATGATGGTTGAGCCGAAAAAGGTCAGGTCGCGCAGGTAGAGCGTGCGAAGGTCGGTCTCAACCATGGGTCCGGCAATCGCGCCGGAGCAGGTGTACCGCCCACCGCGCTCAAGAACATCGATGAGTTTGGGCCAAAAGGGCCCGCCCACCACATCGGCCAATACGGTGACTTTTTCGTCTGAAAGTAACGCTGCAAGATCACTCGGGGCACGGGGCAGAATGCGGTCCGGGCCAAGCTTTGCGACATCGGAGTGCTTTGCGTCCGACGCCATGGCGATCACACGCGCACCGCGACTTTTCGCGAGTTGGACCAGCGCGCCTCCGACACCACCGGAGGCGCCGGGGATCAGGACTGTGTCTTTTTCGGTGACACTGGCGCACGTGAGCATGCCTTCCGCCGTCGAATAGGAGCAGGAAAACGTCGCAAGTTCCGCATCGCTGAACTCTGACGTGATCGCGATCGCGTTCTGAGAGGGTATGGTCGTGTATTCCGCAAATCCGCCATTTCGCTCGGACCCGAAATAGCCGGTCTTGTCCATGTTCGTTGGATCATCCGGGTCCCGCAGCCAATTGTCGGTGATGACCCTTTCGCCAATCCGCGAGGGGTCGACACCTTGACCGACACCGATGATCTCGCCGCAGACATCGGCCCCTTGGATGCGGGGGAAGGTGATCGGCGCGCCGCCCCATGTCGGGTCGTCTTCACTGACCTCGTCGAAAGCGCCGCCGGTCGTCGCGTCTGAAACGGCTTTCGAGTACCAGCCAGACCGCGTGTTCACGTCGGTGTTGTTCAGCCCGCAGGCTTTGACGCGGATCAGAACCTCACCCGTCGCAGGGTTCGGCGTCGGCCAATCGTCATGCCAGACCATCTGGTCGAGGTCGCCATGGCCCAGTGTGACCATGGCCCCCATCGTTTCTGGCCAACTCATGCTGCTCCCCCCTGAACTTGCCTGTCGGATCACTCAAGTATTCGTCCCAGTTTCAAAGTCGCATTGCAAGGAATGACAAACCTGACGCGAGAGACATGGACGTTCTCACGCGTGGCGCAAGGGCAGTTGATGAATTCGCGCTGCGGAGCGGCATTGAAGGTGTTGTTGTTCTGTCGGTCGAACCGAATGGTCCTGCTGATCGTGCCGGTCTTAAACCCGCGGAACGCGGGCGGGATGGCGGCCTGGTTCCGGGAGATGTCATTCAACACGTGAATACGCGGCGAATTGCGTCGGGTGACGATCTGAGTGCGGCCTTGGATGATTACGACGTTGGGGATGAAGTTACGTTGACGCTTTGGCAGGATGGGGCGACACGGGACGTCTCAGTGACATTGGCGGCGCCTTGACGGAGTAGCGGCGGCCCGTCGCCGGTGCAGGCGGATTGGCGCTTGCATGAGCCGGCCTTCCGGTATCGTGTGCCCGAATGAAACTGCGCGGCCCGTTCCTTTTCATTCTGGCGACCCTGATGATCGATGCCATCGGGATCGGTATCGTATTTCCGATCATGCCGGACCTGATGGAACGCGTGGGTGCGGACAGCACGGCAGAAGGCGCGCTTTGGAGCGGCATCATGATGTCGGCCTATGCAGCGACGATGTTCTTGTGCGGGCCGATCATCGGCAGCCTGTCGGATGCCTTTGGGCGGCGTCCGGTGTTGATCGCGGCTTTGGCTACGCTGACGGTGGATTACATCATCATGGCGTTGGCCGAGGTCTATTGGTTGCTTCTGCTGGGCCGCATTCTGGCGGGCATGGCTGGGGCCACGTACATCACAGCGACGGCCTATATCTCAGACATCTCGAAACCTGAGGAGCGCGGCGCGGCCTTCGGCATGATCGGAGCGGCGTTCGGCATCGGCTTTGTGCTCGGCCCCGCTATTGGCGGGATCGCGGCGGGGTGGCACATCACGGCGCCGTTCTGGATTGCGGCGGTGCTGTCCGGTGTGAACGTGGTGTTCGGGCTGTTGATCCTGCCGGAATCGCTGAAACCCGAGAACCGACGCCCGTTTGGCAAGCGCGACCTCAACCCCTTCGCGACCTTGCTGAGGTCGTTTCTAATGCCCGGGCTCGCTATGCCGTTGATCTGCATCTTCGTTTTTGAATTCGCCAACATGGTCTACCCGACACTCTGGGCGTTTTGGGGACGCGAAGTCTTTGGCTGGGACGCGTTCAAGATCGGGGTGACGCTGGCCATTTACGGCGTTCTGATCGCCGTGGTGCAGGCTGGGATCCTGCCGCAGTTGACGCGGCACTTTGGTGACTACCCGACACTGGTTCTGGCGACCGCAGCCGCCATCATCGCTATGACCGGGTTCGGCTTTGCGGAAACCTTGTGGCTGGTGGCGATCCTGCTGCCGATTGCGGCGCTGTCGGATATGGCGCCACCCTTGATCACGGCGTTCGCGGCCAACCGCGTGGGCGAGGATCAGCAAGGCGTGGTGCAGGGTGTGATCGCGTCGCTCTCATCCGTCGCGGCGGTCGCCGCTCCGCTTTTCCTGACCTTCGTCTTCGAGCGCTTCGTGAATGAAGATGGCCTCTACCTGCCCGGAGCGCCTTACCTGGTCGCCGCGGTCTGTGTGCTTCTGATCGTACCGCTGATCCGACGCTTGCGGGAGCGCTAGCGCGCGCTCAGATGTCTAGCGTATGCGCCTTTTCCCATGCGCTGAAATGGCTGACGAAGGCGTCCCATTCCTGCCGCTTCAGCTTCAGGAAGGCAGAGGAAAACGCTTCGCCCATCATCGCCTTCAAACCGTCATCGGCGTCGTAGGCGCGGAGCGCGTCGAGAAGGTTTAGCGGCAGTTGTTTGACATCGCTGACGGTGTGCCCGTCGGTGTACATGTTGATGTCCAGGCGCGGACCGGGGTCGGCCTGATTGGCCAGCCCGGACAGGCCGGCCGCGATGATCACGGATTGCAGCAGGTACGGGTTTGCAGCCCCATCGGGCAGGCGAAGCTCAAAGCGACCGGGGCCGGGGACGCGGACCATGTGGGTCCGGTTGTTGCCGCTCCAGGTGACGGTGTTCGGCGCCCAGGTTGCGCCTGACAGGGTGACGGGCGCGTTGATGCGCTTGTAGCTGTTCACGGTCGGGTTGGTGATGGCGACCATGGCTTCGGCATGGGCCATGATCCCGCCGAGGAAATGCTTGCCGCGCTCTGACAGGCCGACCTCACCGGTTGGGCCTTCGCCGTCGCCTGCGAATACGTTGGTTGTCCCGGCATAATCCCAGACCGAAATATGGGTGTGGCAGCCGTTGCCCGTCAGCCCTTCCACCGGTTTCGGCATGAAGGTCGCGCGGAACCCGTGGTTCTCGGCGACGGACTTCACCATGAACTTGAAGAAGCTGTGCTTGTCGGCGGTGCGCAAGGCGTCGTCGAACTCCCAGTTCATCTCGAACTGGCCGTTCGCGTCTTCATGGTCGTTCTGATACGGGCCCCAGCCAAGCTCCAACATGTAGTCGCAGATTTCCGAGATCACGTCATACCGGCGCATAACGGCGCCTTGGTCGTAGCAAGGCTTTTCGGCGGTATCGAGCGGGTCGCTGATTTCGTTTCCTTCCGGCGACAGCAGGAAGAATTCCGCTTCGACCCCGGTTTTCACACGAAGACCTTGCCCTTCAGCCTCAGCCAGCAGGCGGCGCAGCACGTTGCGCGGGGCTTGGTCAACTTCTTCGTCGTCCATAACGCAATTGGCGGCAACCCAGGCCACCTCGGGTTTCCAGGGCAGTTGAATGACGGAGGACGGATCGGGGACGGCCAGCATGTCCGGATCAGCCGGGGTCATATCGAGCCATGCCGCGAACCCGGCGAAACCTGCGCCTTCCTCCTGCATGTCGGCAATCGCCTGCGCTGGCACCAGCTTGGCCCGCTGCCCGCCGAAAAGGTCGGTGAAGGAGATCATGAAGTATTTGACGCCCCTTTCCTTGGCAAAGGCAGCAAGATCTTTTGTCATGTCAGGTCCTCGTCTCTTCTGGGCGCATGTTTGAAATCAATAGGTTGTGCCGGGTTTGCCCGGATACCAGTCCGTTCCGGCCAGCGGGATCTTTGCCATAGCTGCGGCTTCGAGTGTGAGCGCGCAGAGGTCTTCCGGTTCAAGGTTCAGAACGTGGCTTTTGCCACAGGCGCGCGCGATGGTTTGGGCTTCCAGTGTCATCACCTTCAGGTAGTTGCGCAACCTGCGCCCGCCTTCAACGGGATCGAGCCGTTTCTCAAGCTCCGGGTCCTGTGTGCTGATGCCCGCAGGGTCGCGCCCCTCATGCCAGTCGTCATAGGCCCCGGCCGTGGTGCCGAGTGCGTTATACTCCGCTTCCCATTTCGGATCGTTGTCACCAAGCGCGATCAAGGCGGCGGTCCCGATGGAGGTACAGTCGGCCCCGAGCGCCAGCGCCTTGGCCACGTCGGCACCGGTGCGAATGCCGCCTGAGACGACCAGTTGCACGTCGCGGTGCATGCCAAGGTCTTGCAGCGCGCGCACGGCTTCGGGGATACAGGCTAGGATCGGTTGGCCGACATGTTCGATGAAAACATCCTGCGTCGCCGCTGTTCCGCCCTGCATGCCGTCCAGAACCACCACGTCGGCCCCAGCTTTCACGGCCAGCGTGGTGTCAAAGTAGGGGCGCGCGCCGCCGACCTTGACGTATATAGGGACTTTCCAGCCGGTGATCTCGCGCAGTTCAAGGATCTTGATTTCCAGATCATCCGGGCCGGTCCAATCCGGGTGGCGACAGGCGGACCGTTGGTCGATACCGGCGGGCAGGTTGCGCATTTCGGCGACGCGTTCGGTGATCTTCTGGCCAAGCAACATGCCACCCCCGCCGGGCTTCGCGCCTTGACCCACCACAATTTCAATCGCGTCGGCCCGACGCAGGTCATCGGGGTTCATGCCATAGCGGGAGGGCAGGTATTGATAGACCAGCTTTTCGGAATGCCCGCGTTCTTCCGGCGTCATGCCCCCGTCGCCGGTCGTCGTTGATGTGCCAGCCAGCGTTGCGCCCCGACCAAGCGCCTCCTTCGCGGGGCCGGAGAGCGCGCCAAAGGACATGCCCGCGATGGTGATGGGGATTTCAAGCTCAATTGGGTTCTCGGCAAAGCGCGTGCCGAGGGTAACGGAGGTGTCGCATTTCTCCCGATAGCCTTCGAGCGGGTAGCGTGAGACCGAGGCGCCGAGAAACAGCAGATCGTCGAAATGCGGGACTTTGCGCTTCGCCCCGCCGCCTCGGATGTCGTAGATGCCGGTCGCGGCGGCCCGCCGGATCTCTGCATTGATCGGGTTTGAAAAGGTGGCCGATTGGATTGGGGCTGTCCTGGGTGCGCTGCTGTCGTCTTTCATGGGCCTAGGTCTCAATACGCGTTGTCGATGTCGAAGTGATAGAGTTGGCGGGCCGAGCCGTAACGCTTGAACTCCTCCGGCTTTGCGTCGCTGCCGCCGCGCTTGAGCAGGTCGGCCAGCAACTCCAGATGCTCGGGCCGCATTTCCTTTTCCACGCAATCCGCGCCGAGCGATTTTACGGACCCGCGCACGAAAAGGCGTGCTTCATAGAGGCTGTCACCCAAAGCTTCGCCTGCATCGCCGCACACCACGAGATTGCCGGACTGCGCCATGAAGGCGCTCATGTGTCCGACATTCCCGTGCACCACGATGTCGATGCCTTTCATCGAAATGCCGCAGCGGGAAGACGCGTTGCCCTTGATCACCAGCAGTCCACCGTTTCCGGTGGCGCCCGCGTACTGGCTGGCATCGCCGTCGATGACGACGGTGCCGCTCATCATGTTTTCCGCCACGCCCGGCCCGGCAGAACCGGTGATCTGTACAGTCGCCTGCTTGTTCATGCCAGCACAGTAGTACCCGGTTGATCCCCTCACGGTCACTTCGATGGGCGCGTCGAGACCGCAGGCAATCGCATGCGCGCCCTTTGGGTTGAGAATTTCCCAAGCGGTCTCATTGGTGGTTCCGGTTTGGGCCTGTAGGCTCGCGTTGAGGGCCCGCAGCCCGGTTTCCGCCAGATCAATGCTCTGCATCAGGCGGCCTTTGCGGAGGTTGGAGCAGGGGTGTCCTGGGTCCAGAAATAAACCGTCGCCGGTTCCGGTTCCCAGACATGGGCGTGGTCGATGCCGGGCAAGTCCACCAGCGCACGATACTCGGAGCCGAAGGCTACGTATTGATCCGTCTCGGCCATCACGGCCGGTTTGCAGGCAATCGGATCGCGGACGACCCCGAACCCGTCCTTCGTGCCGACGACGAAGGTAAAGAACCCGTCGAGATCGGTCAGGCCGCTTTCCAGTGCCTCGCCCAAAGTCGCGCCGTTCTGCATGCGCCACGTCAGATAGGCCGCGCCGACCTCCGTGTCGTTTTCGGTCTCGATCCGCACGCCTTCGCGAAGCAGCTTGCGGCGGAGCGCATTGTGGTTGGAGAGCGACCCGTTATGGACAAGGCACTGATCGTCGCCTGTGTTGAAGGGATGCGCGCCCATGGTGGTTACCGCGCTTTCGGTCGCCATACGCGTATGGCCAATGCCATGCGTGCCGGACATGGATTCAATGGAGAACCGCGCGGCAACATCCTTCGGCAGACCGACTTCTTTGTAAATCTCCACGCGATTGCCCCGTCCCATGATACGGACCGCAGGGCGCACCTGGCTGAGCGCGTCGCGGGCGCTATCGAGCTTGTCGGTGGGAAGCGACAGCACGGCATGTGTGCTGCGTGGCGTCATGGTCACCGGTCCCCCGATTGCGGCTGAAAGGTCTGCGTCAAGGCTCGGGAAGTCCGTGCCGGGGACTTCGGACTGAACCGTCAGTTTGGCCATGCCGGGTGTTTCATCGCCGTAGATCGCAATGCCTGCACTGTCGGGCCCACGGTCCGACATGGTGATCAACATGGCCGATAACATGCGACCGAGCTCGGGTTTAAGCGATGGGTCCTTCAGGAAAAGGCCGACGATCCCGCACATAGTTTCAAAGCCCTCGTTGCGCTGTTGGTCGAGAGTTTAGCAGCGCCTGCGATCAGTTCAACTCATAGGAAACAAATATTCCTGTGGGTAATTGGCGGCTAGGTGTCCTGCGGATAGCAGATGATCGACAGGAACCGGGCCGGAAGGGTGACAAGCGTCTCTGGTCCGTGTGGCGCGTCTGCGTCGAAAAACAGCGTGTCGCCGGGACGAAGGGGGAAAATCTGGTCGCCATGCCGGTACTCTACGGCGCCTTCCAGCATGTAGATCGTCTCAATACCACCGTGCTGAAAGGTCGGAAAAACGTCGGATTCTTCGGTCAAAGTAATCAAATAGGGTTCGACGATCACTCCGCTGGTGTTCGCACCAATATGCCCAAGCAAGGTGTAGTGATGGTTGGCGCGCGTCCCCTCGCGTTCAAGTTCGACGCCTTCGCCTGCCTTTGTGTGCACGGCAATCCGTGTTTCCTCATACCCCCGAAAAAAGGACGTCAGCGGTACCGAAAGCGCATGTGCGAGGGCCTGCAGGGTGGTCAGCGAAGGCGACGTGTTTCCATTCTCAATTTTGGACAGCATGCCCGCCGAGAGACCCGTGGCGGCGGCAAGATCGGCGACCGTTATCGCGTGTTTCTGGCGGATCGCCCGGACCGTTCGACCGATTGCAACTTCAAGGGATTTCTCTGAAGAACGCCGGATGCGGTGCGGGTCTTGCTGTGGCAACTTCGCGGTCGGCATCGGTGTTCCCCTTTGGCAGGCATCGCCATCTTGAAAGTCTTAGGGGCAAGGGCGCAGAGTGGAAACCTGAAATGAACCTGTACGTCAGGCGCTGAGCGACGACATGCGTGAAAGGAGCAGTCTGAAGGGGTAACCCAGCACGGCTCCAAGGGCTATGCCCGCAGCATTGGCATATATGTCCGGCAGGCCCGCGCTGCGACCGATGAACGGTTGCAGCAGTTCGATTGCGCCGCTCCAGACAAGAACCGCTCCGCAAAACCAGAGCATCCGGGCGGAGGGTGTCGCGGCGCGAACAAAGACAACCGCCGCATAGGCCACAATATGGGCAAAGTAATCCGGCACGCCGACGGCTCCCGGATCGCCCGAGCTTCCTGCGGGCGACAGGCTTGCAAGTGTGATGACAGCCAGCAGCAAGCCAGAGACAAACAAGTTGTATTTGCCCAGAAGCGCGTGGATCAAAGTCGCAATCTTGGTCATGCGCGCCTTATCGCGAAGCTTGCAGCAGAATGCGAGAGGTCTCAGTCTTGCTTGGCCCGGTTTTATACGCCGGGCCTTCGGTTCG
>JBCBBB010000044.1:0-21184 GCA_038532095.1 Pseudomonadota bacterium | reverse complement strand
TGGCTGGGGTGGTAGGATTCGAACCTACGGTACACGGTACCAAAAACCGCTGCCTTACCGCTTGGCTACACCCCAGCAGGCTGGCGTTACTTACGCAAGCGGACGGGGCCACGCAAGCCCCGCCGCTCAAAAAGTATCAACTTGAAACCTGCTCGCGCAGGATGGCGACCGTCACCGAAATCAGCAGGTAAATTGCGCCAAAAACGAAGAACGCGATCAAGGTGTTCTCGAACACGCGCGGATAGGTCGGCTCGTCCGGTGGCACAGGGCTGACGCCGACCGACAGGAAGCGAACTTGCCGGTTGGCTTCGATCCGCGCGGCCTCAAGCTGTTGCAGCGATTCCTGCATCATCATGGTCCGCGTTTCCAGATCGACTTCGGCAATCCGCAGCCGTGCTGTGACGGCCGCCAACGACCCCTCGCTTTGACCTTCATTCGTCATCTGGGACCGCAGTTCCGCAATCAACTGCTCAAGCCGCGTGATATCGCCTTCAACGCCGGCCACCCGCGCCTGGTTCGGGCTTGCGTTGTCCAGCAAAGCACTGAGTTGCAAACGCTTTTCGGTGAGTTGGACCTCCAGCGTGTTGATCTGGCTCATCAATCCTGCCGTCTCGGACGCGGGGTCGAGCACACCCAATTGTTCCTGTAGCGTCAAAACCGTGTTCTGCGCCTCCACCATCTTGGCTTCGGCATCCTGGAAGGTCTCATTGGCACCGCGCATCTGGTCGGCACGCTTGCGCTCGGTGATCTGGTCGACACGCTCTTCCGCATAGCTGATCAGGGCTTCAGAAAAGACCCGGCTCATCTCAGGCGTCAGGGCCGAGACTTCCATGCGCAACACGCCTTCGGTGGGGTCATACCCGACTGTCACGTGATTGGTGTAGTGCCGATAGAGGTCTTCGTTCGATGCATCCGATGCGACGCGCTGAATGGCGTCGATCGACGGGTCGCTGAAATGCTCTCGATAGCCGAACTCTTCGTCCAGCCGCTGCATCGCCCCGCGCGAGGTCAGATAGTCCTGAACCAGGATCGAATCCTGGCTTGTCGCCATGGCCGTGCCGCCCAGCAAGCCGGGCGCTGCGCCTGAGGGCTCGGCCTGTTGCACAATGAATTCGGAATTCGTGGCGTATACATCAGTGGCAACAAACGCGAAGTAGAGCATGCAGAGCAATGTCGGCAGAAGCACGAACCCACCCAGCCGGGCGGCCAGGAACATAAGGTTCTTCCGGCGGCGGCGCACGATGTCTCGCTGAATGCGCTCAACCTCGTGCAGGCCGAGGGGACCGGACTGTGGGATGTGTTCGCCCGGCAGGTTTTGGGGCGGTTGTTCGACCTTTTGCGGAAGGTTGATGCGCCCTTCCCTTTGCTGCCCTGCCTTGGCCGCCGCGGCCGCCACGGCGGCGCCCTTGCTGACGGGGGCATTGCGCTGACCATCGGGGGCCGCGCCTTCCTTGTTGTGCACCAGCTCAATCATGTTGGATCGATCAAACGGGTCTATTCCCTGTTCGCGTAGCAATCGCACCGCGTCGAAGTCGGAATTCGGGTTCAGACCCTGTTTCTGTGCGAGGCGGCGCGCCATACGAAGCTGGCGGCCGGTTAAACCTTCGCGCCTGATCTCGGCAATCGTGGTGGCGGCCTGTGCGTCGGTGTCAGCTTTGGACGAGCCCGGAAACGCCTGCTCGCCAAACCCGTCTTCCACGGGCTGGTCCAATGTGAACGGCGCATCGAACTCTTCGGATGCGCCTGTCTGCGCCGTTTGATCGGACGCAGGCGGCGTTTCTCCGTCAGACGCAGGCCGGGTCGGAGACCGGCGGATACGGAACTTAGGCGCTTTGGGCTTCATAGTCATAGAGTGCTTTCGCCTCTTCCAACGATTCAAACATGTGCAACTGTCCATGTCGCAGGACGGCCGCGGTTTTGCAGAACTTTTCAAGTGTCGCAGGTTGGTGCGACACGATCACGACAGTGGCGGTTTTCAGACGCTCATACAGGATGTTCCCGGCTTTTCGGTTGAACTCCACATCCGTCGTCGATGGCATCCCCTCATCAATGAGGTAGAAATCGAAGTCGAGCGCAAGAAGCAGCGCGAACGAAAACCGGGCCTGCATACCCATGCTGTAGGTGCCCACAGGCATGTCGAAATATTCTTCGAGATTGCAGACCCAGCGGCAGAACGCTTCCAGATAATCCGGGTCCTTGTCGTAGATACGGGCAATGAACCGGCAATTCTCTACAGCCGTCAGGCGGGACACCATACCGCCCATGTAGCCGAGCGGAAACGACACCCGAGACGTGCGGATGATCTCACCCTCGTCCGGCTTCTCAAGACCCGACATCATATTGACGAGCGTCGTCTTACCCGTTCCGTTCGGGGCCAGTATGCCAAGCGACCGGCCCGGTTCCACGCGAAAAGACGCGCGATCAAGGATCACCTTGCGCTTTTCCCCCGTCCAGAACGACTTGCTCACGTCGCGAAACTCGATCATGCGCGACTACTTCTACTTTGCCATGTTCAGTTACGTGCCGTTTATGCCCGCTTCCTACCGCCGATGCACCACAAAACAACCGGAAACCAGAGTGATTCATCCGCAAACGCCTCTGAGATCCGTATATTGGCGGCAGAAAGCCTGTACTTTTCGAACATACCGGCAAAGTTTGGCCGGGTGGACTGCGTCAGGCGATCACACCCCAGGTGAGCCCGGCCAGCAATGCGCCAAGCATCGCAATCCCCAGATAAGCAACAAAGACGCGCGGTTTCACCAGCGCCCAGACCGCGATTGCAGCCGGGATCGAGCTGACGCCGCCCGCGATCACGAATGACATTGCCGCACCCGGCGCCATGCCCTGCGCCAGCAGAGCGTCGATCAATGGCACGGCGGCATATCCGTTCAGATAAGCGGGTGCTCCGACCAGCGCGCCCAACAGGATCGGTTGGAATCCGTCGCCGCCCAGGACCGACGCGATCATCTCGGCCGGAACATAGGCCAGCATCAGGGCTTCGAACATATAGGCAATCAGCAACCACTTCCCGAGGAACAGCGCGTTCTCGACAACGGTTTTTCCAAAGATAGCACGCCGCTCGGCGTCGCCCCAGAACCGCCAGACCGGGGTGTCCTTGAATGGGGATGAGCCACTCCCGCAGCAGCTTTTCACAGGGGCGGTTTTCAATGGATCCTGAAACACTGCCGAACGCTTCAACATGTAAACGGTCGCGCCGCCCAGAATGCCCAGGCAGACGGCAAACACGGTCTTCGCCACTGCAAAATCTGTGCCAAGGGTTCCGGCCGTGATCAGAAACATGGCCGGGTCCATGAGGGGGGAGGCCAACCAGAACGCCATAACCGCCGACAGGGGCGCGCCCACGGCCAGCAAGGCCGCGATGAAGGGAATGACCTCACAGGAGCAAAACGGCGAGAGACCGCCCAGCAAAGCGGCCATGCCGATCATTCGGATTTCACGCCCTTCGAACGCTTTGGCCAAAAGCGATTCCGCACCCGTAGCCTTAAGGTATCCCACCGCCAAAACGGCGAAGGTGATAAAGATCGCCGTGTGCGCAAAGGCTTTCGATGCGAAGCGAATGGTCTCCATCGCTTGCGCGGGATCGAAGAGTGCAATGACAATGGGAAGCGCCAGAGCAAAGGCCCAGACACGGTCAAACTTGAACTTCGGGCCAGTTGGCTCCGTGCTTAGCTCAGCCATTCTTCTGACACCCTTCCTCAACGCTGTCCGCGCAGCATTCCTTCAGCAGAAAATCGGACATGACCTGCATCCGCTCGAACGCCGCCGCGATGCAAATGATCCGGCGCCCGTCTTTCACCTGATCCACAAGCCCTGCCGCCGACAGCAATTTCATGTGATGGGTCAGCGTCGACCCGGTGATGCCCGAACGCGTGCCCAGTTCGCCGATCGCCAAGCCCGCGGGACCCGCCCGCACCAGCGTGCGCAACACATGCAACCGTTGTTCCGAGCCGAGCGCCGCAAAGGTGCTGGCGGCTTCGGTCAGGTCGATTTCTGTATCGCGTGACATATCCATATTTCGACTATTCTAGAAATATAGAAATATGTCAACGGCGGACATCCCGTCGCACTGGTCTTTTTTCGTTGCAGAGCCATCTCCCCCCTATGGCACAGGACACAACACCCAACGCTGAGCTTACCGTCTACTATGACGGCGCCTGCCCGCTTTGTACGGCAGAGATTGGCCACTACGAGACCCGCGAAGGGGCCGAGCGCCTCTGTTTCGTGAACATTGCGGAACAAGACGCGGATGCCGGACCTAACCTTGATCGGAGCGTTGCCCTGAAACGGTTCCATGTGCGCAAGGCAGATGGCAGCATACTGTCCGGCGCCGCCGCTTTCATCGAGATCTGGGCCACCCTGCCCGGTTGGCGCTGGCTTGCCCGGGTCGCGCGCATCCCCGGCGTGCCGCTGATCCTCGAAGGCGCCTACCGGGCCTTTCTGCCGATCCGACCCGCGCTTTCCTGGATTGCCGCACGCGTCGGGGCTAAGCCCCGCACGCTGGACACGGCCCGCGATCCGTCCTAGCCCAACCGCATGACAGCGATTGCGTCACTGACGAATGAGATCAAAGCCTGCACGCTCTGCAAGGACCGCTTTGCGGCGACCGCAACGCGGCATGAGCCGCGCCCCGTGACGTGGTTTGATGCCAAGGCCCGCATTCTGATCGCCGGTCAGGCCCCCGGCATGCGTGTCCACGAAAGCGGCAAGCCCTTCACCGACCCGTCAGGCGACCGGTTGCGCGCGTGGATGGGTGTGGATGAAGAGACGTTCTACGATACATCGCGGATTGCCATCGTACCGATGGCGTTCTGCTTTCCCGGCTATAACGCCAAGGGCAGCGACCTGCCACCGCCCAAGGTCTGCGCGCGCACGTGGCGCGGGCGCATTCTGGAGCAGTTGGGCGACATGCAACTGACCCTTCTGATCGGCGGCTATGCGCAAAACTGGCATTTGCCAAAGGCCCCGAAGGGCGTCACCGCGACCGTGTCTGCGTGGCGCATGTTTCTGCCAGCCGCCCTCCCCTTGCCACATCCGTCATGGCGCAACACGGGATGGCTGAAGAAGAACCCATGGTTCGAACGTGACCTCTTGCCCGTCCTGCGCAACCGCGTGGCGGAGGCGCTGGCATGACCCCTTTGGATGAGGCGCATGCGGCCATGGAGGCCGCACCCGACGATGACGCGAAACGCTTGCAGTTCTACGAACGCCTCGCGGATGCGGAGCTTTTCCTGCTTTTGACCGAGGAACCGAACGGCAGCCGCATCTCACCTTCGATCTTCGACACCAGCGATGGCCGCTTCGCGCTCGCGTTCGACCGGGAGGAACGCTTGACCACCTTCACGGAGGGGCCCGCGCCTTACGCCGCGCTCTCAGGGCGGCTGATCGCCTCCCTGCTGGCCGGGCAGGAGATCGGGCTTGGCCTGAACCTTGGCGTCGCACCGTCTTCCTTCCTGGTGCCTGCCCCTGCCGTAGGCTGGCTCAGCGACACGCTTCAATCGGGGCCGCAAACGCTCGAAGAACAGCCAGAGGAAATCTCACCCCCCTCCGGCCTGCCGGAACGTCTTGTGACCAGCATCGACACCAAGCTTGCCAGTGCCCGGGGCCTGGCACAGATGGCCTACCTGGTGGCGGTGCGCTATGCGGGTGGTCGCCCGGGTCATATGCTGGCTTTCATCGCCCCGGAACCGGGTGCGGAGCCTGCCTTGGCGCAGGCGATCTCCGAAGTGCTGGTGTTTTCTGGCATCGAAGCTGGCATGTTGGATGTCGCGTTCTTCGCACCCACGGACCCCATTGCCGCCAAGCTTGCCAAACACGGGTTGCGGTTCGACTTGCCTCAGATCGAGGTGGCGAAACCACCCGGCAGTGATCCAAGCAAACCGCCAAACCTGCGCTGACATTCGAGCGACGCCGGAAAATGATACATTTTCCGGACCATTTTCCGTGTCGGAAAATGCGCCCTTCAGTACCCGCGCGTGCGGTCCACAAGGTGGAGGAACGGCTCGCCCGCTTCGCCGCGCCGGATGTTCTCGGCAATCACTTGCGCCGCCGTCGAGGGCCGCGTCACGGACGCGATATGCGGCGTTACGGTGATCTTCTCATGCGCCCAGAACGGGTGGTTCGCCGGCAAGGGCTCCTCCCGGAACACGTCAAGCGTGGCATGCGCCAGACGCCCGTTGTCCAACGCGGCCAGCAAGGCGTCATCCTCCACCAGGGGCCCGCGCCCCGGATTGATCAGCGCCGCGCCCTCGGCCAATACCGCAAGGCGTTCAGCGTTCATCACGTTTTCCGTCGCAGCCGTTTGCGGCAGAAGCAGCACCACAAGATCGGCACCGGTCAACGCGTCCATCAGCCCGCGCTCACCAGAAAATGTCGCGACGCCCGGCACATCACGCAGCGACCGACTCCAGCCTCTCAGCGCGAAGCCGAACGGAGCAAGGGCCGCACAAACGGCCTGGCCAAGCTCACCAAGACCCAGCACCGTCACTGTCCGCTCGCTTGCCAGAGGCGGCACAACCGGGTTCCAGACACCATCCTGACCGTTGATCTGCGCATCCATGCCAAGATGGTGGCGCAGCACATGACCGACGCACCATTCCACCATGCCTTGGGTCAGACCGTCATCCACCATGCGCGCCAAGGGTTGCGTCAACGTCGGATTTCCGACGATTTCTTCCACGCCTGCCCAAAGGTTCTGCACAAGTTTCGCACCGGTAAAGGGCGTGAAGTCCTGTAGCTTACTGGACGGCGCATAGACGATGTAATCGACTGCTTCAGGCCGCTCTGGCGTCAATGCATGTTCCAGAGACGCGTCAATGCCAAGCGCACCAAACGCGGCCTTCAGATGTGGCTCGTACGCTTCCCAGTCTTTTCGCGGTGCGGAAAAGAGAACGCGTGTCACCGGCTGCGCGCCCGGTGTACATGTGCCGACTGGACCAGCCCGAACGCGGCCAGCAGCACCAGCATCGCCGTGCCGCCGAAACTCACCAGCGGCAGCGGAACACCGACCACCGGCGCCAGGCCCATGACCATCGACATGTTCACGGCGAAAAACAAAAACAGCGTCGCCGCGATGCCAAGCGTCAGAAGCGAGCCGTAGCGATCCTTGTTCTGGGAGGCCGACAGCACGCAGAAAAATACGATCAGTCCGTAAAGCACCAAGAGCGACATGCCCCCGATCAGGCCGAACTCCTCGGCGAGGGTGGTGAAGATGAAATCCGTGTGCTTCTCCGGCAGGAAATTCAGGCGCGACTGGGTGCCCTGCATGAAGCCTTTCCCGGTCCAACCGCCTGAGCCAAGAGCAATTTTTGACTGGGTGATGTTGTAGCCCGCACCGAGAGGGTCGCTTGACGGGTCCAGAAAGGTATCGATGCGCCTGAACTGGTAGTCCTTGATCAACTGCCAATCCGTCCCGCGAGACGCGAAAACGGCGTAGATCAAACCCGCCGCCCCCGCCAATACGGCGAAGAAATACCACCACGAGACACCCGCGCAGAACATCACAAGCCCGCCGCCCGCCAGCAGCAGGATGGCCGTTCCAAGGTCCGGCTGTTTCAACACCAACGCCGTTGGCACGAGGGTCAGCAAGACGGGTGGGATCACCCAAAGCGGCTTGGAGGTTCGGTGCAAGGGAAGCCAATCGTAATAGGCGGCAAGCGCCATGACCAACGTGACCTTCATCAACTCCGACGGTTGGAACACCGTGACCCGCAAGTCGATCCAGCGCTGAGCCCCCATGCGCACGACACCGGATGTTTCGACCAGAATAAGCAGCCCCAGCGCAAACAGATACGCCAGACCAGAGATCGAGCGCCAGAACCAGATCGGCACCATGGCGATGCCGAGCATTAGGATCGTGCCGACGGCAAAAACCTTCATCTGTCGTTCCGCCCAGCGGTCAACTTCGCCCCCGGCGACCGAGGTCAGCATCAGGAAGCCGACGCAGGCCACCGCTGTCAGCAGCAGCACAATCGGCCAGTTGACGTAAAGCACCTTGCGGAAACCGGTCGGAACCGTCTGAACCTGGTTGACGAGATAGGTCATGCGCGGCTTGGCTTGACTTCGGGTTTCAGGCGCGGGCGCAGGTCCATCTCATCATGCATGGCCTTGATGCGTTCGCGCTGATCCGACGGATACGCCTCCAGCGGCGGCACATCGCCGTAGAGCGCATAGAGCAGAATATCCCGCGAGGGCGGCGCCGCGGCAGAGGACCCGCCGCCGCCATGTTCGACAATCGTTGCAATGGCGTATTTCGGATTGTCATAGGGCGCATAGGCCACGAACAACCCGTGGTCCCGCCGGTTCCACGGTAATTGGTCGTTCCGGGTCACGCCGCGGGCGCGTTCCTCGGCGGTGATGTTCCGCACCTGGCTGGTGCCGGTCTTGCCCGCCATCTCCATACCCTCGGCCACAATGCGCGAACGGCGCGCTGTGCCGCGCCGACCGTTGCACACGTTATACATGGACTTGCGAATGACGTTCATGTGGCTGGTCGGAATATCCATCGCCGGCACGTCGAGCACCGGGCGCTCCAAACCGTCCACCGATTTCACCAAACGCGGCACAACCGCCTTGCCGGTCGCAATCCGCGCCGTCATCACGGCCAGTTGCAGGGGTGAGGACAAGACAAAGCCCTGACCAATGGAGGAGTTCAGCGTGTCGCCCGGCAGCCAGGGCTCATCACGCATCCGAAGCTTCCACTTGGTCGTCGGGATCAGACCCTCTTCAATCGCCGACAGCGGCAGATCGAACCGTTCCCCAAGACCGAACTCGTGGCAAATCTCCGACAGCGCCTCAATCCCGAACCGCTCGGCAAACCGTTTCGACGCCTCATAGAAATACACATCGCAGGATTGTGTGACGGCATCATCAAGGTTCATCCAGCCGTGCCCACCGCGTTTCCAGCAATGGAAGCGGCGGCGGCCGACCGTCATATGTCCCGGGCACCAGACCCTTTCTTGCGGGCCAATCACACCGGCGCGCAGCGCGGCCAGAGCTGTCATCATCTTGAAGGTGGAGCCCGGTGGGTACACGCCCTGCACGGTCTTGTTGAAGAGCGGCTTGTACTCGTTTTCCCGCAAAGCATTGTAATTCTTTGACGAAATGCCGCGCACGAACAGGTTCGGATCGAAGGAAGGGGCGGAGGCCATGGCCAGCAGATCACCGTTCTGGACATCCATGACGACACAGCCGGCGCTTTCGTTTGCAAGCCGCGTTTGCGCGTAGTTCTGCAACCCATGGTCAATGGTCAACTGCAAGTCTTGCCCGGCGGTATACTCATCCCGGCTCAACTCGCGCATCACGCGGCCACCGGCATTGACCTCGATCCGCTTGGTGCCCGCCTTCCCCCGAAGCGGCGCTTCCAACTTGGTTTCAACGCCAATCTTGCCGATCTGAAACTCCGGGATTTGCAACAGGGGTTCGGGAGTTTGGAGCCGCTCCAGATCGCGCTCGGACACCGGGCCGACATATCCAACGATATGCGCGAAATCCGCGCCCAGCGGATAGATCCGGCTTAGCCCCACATCCGGCGTGATGCCCGGCAGGGCGGGTGCATTGATTGCAAGTTCGGCCACGTCTTCCCAAGCCAACTGATCGGCCAGCGTGATCGGCACAAACGGACTGCGACGGCTCATCTCCCGCAAGGCGCGTTCAATGTCCCGGTCTTCGATATCGACCAGTTGGCGCACCTTGGCGATGGTGGCGTCCACGTCTTCGACATCTTCGCGCACGATCACCACACGATAGTTCTGTGCGTTCTCCGCAATGGCGATGCCGTGCCGGTCAAAAATGATCCCGCGCGAGGGTGGGATCAGCCGTACATTGATCCGGTTCTCTTCTGCCAGAAGCCGGTAACTGTCAGCCTCGGTCACCTGCATGTGCCGCATCCGAAGCCCTAAAACGCCCATGAAGCCCAGTTGCAGCCCGCCAAGCACCATCCCACGCCGCGTGACCAGCGTCGCCGCCTGTTCGGTTTCCTTCGGCGTCCGTCTCATATCCGTGCTCCCAAACCTTCGCGGTCTTCGCTCGCCTTCGACACCCCAAGTGCCCGGCCCGCCAGGACGACCACCAGCGGGTAGGCCAAAATCGTGAAGATCATGCGGATCACCGTCAATCCAAAGGTCGGCTGCGGCACCGCAAAAATGGTCAAAACGACAGTATTTGCCACTGTCATAGCCGCAATCACCCCAGCCACAGCCAACCATTCAACCGCGAAGGTTGCGGTTCTGAGCGGCACGCGCCGGCCCCTGAGGAACTCGCAGGCGAGGATGGTCAATGCGGTCCAGAGGCCGGGCGGGCGCATGAGCAACAGGTCAGAGACCAGAAACACGGTGGCCAGCAGCCAGACCGGCACAAGGCTCGGCTGTCGGATGGTCCAGCAGAGGGCGATGAGAAGCAACACATCCGGCCCCGGCAACCGTCCGGGCCCGGGGTGAAGCGGCAGAAGTTGCACAAAAATCAGGATCGCCGCAAACCCGACGAAAAGCCCGCGATAGAGCCAAAGACCTGACAAACGCTCAGCCATCCGTCGCCTCCTCCGAAACCAACTGAGGCAAAGGGCGCACCGGGCCGATCAACTCCGCAGGGGCATCAATCGGGTCCTTGGGTTGCGAGCGCAGCACCCGCAGGAATTCAAGCCGTTCGTAATCTGCCGCGAGGCGCAACCGAAGGCGCCCGTCGCGCGCAAGCACCACGTTCCCCACCAGCAAACCGGCGGGAAACACGCCACCGTCCCCGGATGATACCACACGGTCACCCGGGCGCACTTCCTCCGGCGCTTCGATGAAATCCAGCACCGGCAGAATGGAGTTGTCGCCCGAAAGCATGGCCCGCTGACCGGAGGGTTGGATCGTCACCGGAACCCGGCTGGTGTTATCGGTAAGCAGAAGCACCCGGCTCGACTTGTCGCCGACACCGGAAATCCGTCCGACCAGACCAAGACCATCCGTTACGGCCCATCCGTCCATAATGCCGTCGCGCGCACCGCCCACGTTCAGCAACACCGATTGTCGGAAGGGCGAACCACTATCGGCGAGCACCTGTCCTGTCACAACGGTCAGCGCAGGATCGAGGCGCACCCGGTTCAGATCGAGCAGCTTCGCGTTTTCCTGCTCCAATTGCAGCGCCGCTTCCCGCCACGCCTTCATCTGCTGAAGCTCATCCCGCAACTCGCGATTTTGCCGTTGCAGCGCGGCATAGGATTGGAACCCGCGCAGCAAGCGCACACTTTCCGTCACCGGAACCATTGCCCATTCCATATTTGGAACGACCCAGTCGACCAGATCGGCACGCAACCGTTCGGCCCGAGGACTGTCGATGCGCCAGAGAATGAAGATGGCAAACAGAAACAGGATCAGCACCGACACGGCCAAGCGCCGGATCGGGCGGACATAATCCTCTTTTGCGCCATTCTGCCGTGCCACAGTCGTCCCTGCCGCTTGGCCCCATGTTTCATTATGTCACGGAATTGCCGAACTCGCCAATCTTTCCAGACACTTCCGCTATCAGCTGTCGTAGTCGATCACGTGGCGCAGCTGCTTTTCGTATTCCAGCGCCTTGCCGGTGCCCAGCGCCACGCAGTTCAGCGCCTCATCCGCCACACTGATCGCCAATCCGGTTTGTTCCCGCAGTGCCAGATCGAGCTCGCCTAAAAGCGCACCGCCCCCGGTCAGCATAACGCCCCGGTCGACGATGTCGGCCGCCAGATCGGGCGGCGTCGCCTCAAGCGCGGTCATCACGGCTTCGCAAATCTGCTGGACCGGCTCTGCCAGAGCCTCGGCCACTTGGGCCTGATTGATCTCGGTTTCCTTCGGCACGCCGTTCAAAAGGTCACGCCCGCGGATTTCCATCGACTGGCCGCGCCCGTCGTCCGGCATCCGCGCCGTTCCAATGGTCATCTTGATGCGCTCGGCCGTCGATTCGCCGATCAGCAGGTTATGCTGGCGCCGCAGATAGCTGACGATCGCGTCATCCATGCGGTCACCACCCACGCGGACCGACCGCGCATAAACGATGTCGCCCAGCGACAAGACGGCAACCTCGGTCGTGCCGCCGCCGATATCAACCACCATGTTACCCGTGGGGTCGGTGATCGGCATGCCCGCCCCGATGGCGGCTGCAATCGGTTCGGCAATCAGACCCACCTTGGCCGCGCCAGCCTGCGCCACCGAGGTGCGAATGGCGCGCTTTTCCACCGGTGTCGCGCCATGGGGAACGCAGACGATGACGCGCGGACGCGACAAGAAGCTGCGGCGGTGCACCTTATTGATAAACTCCTTGATCATCGCCTCGGCGACATCAAAATCGGCAATCACGCCTTCTCGCATCGGCCGGATGGCCTGTATGCTGCCCGGCGTCCGGCCCAGCATGAGCTTGGCGTCCTCACCAACCGCGAGCACTTTTTTCTGCCCGTCTTTCACGTGATAGGCGACGACCGACGGTTCGTTCAGGATCACGCCCTTGCCTTTGACGTAGACCAGCGTATTCGCCGTGCCGAGGTCGATTGCCATATCTGTCGTAAACAAACCACCGAAGGCCATGTTTTACTGCCTCAAATTCTGCTTGGCCTGCTCTGCCCGACAGGCGCTTTGACATATACGCACGCAAGCTTCGCCGTGAAAGCGATTCGGGCAGGAAATACAGCGGGAACCCGCCTTTTCCCTCACACCGCATTAGCTCCGCAACACTATCAAAACGCTAAAATGGGCATGATTGTGGCCCCAAAGAGTACAATCAGCGGATTATTCGGCCACCAGACGCTGCCAGCTTGTGGCAATCCCCAGCAACTCCGCAGGCGGCGCGGATATGATGGCGGACAGGGCTTCGATCTCGACAAAGAACAGACCACGTTCGCCGGTGTCACCTGGCGAAATCAGGGTGCCACAGGCGAAAGCGGGGTCGCGAAATGCCGTTTCGAACTTGCTGAAATACCCATCCAGAAAGACCGCCGCATGTTCGCCAAGGCCAGATACGACCGTGTCCGGCCCACCTTGCCCTTTGACTTCCTCGCCCTCGATCCGCAACCAGGCCGCACTGGTTGTGTCCAGCCCATTCAGGAAGGCCTCAAGGATCTCCGCAGGCGATTTAACGGTGCTTTCGGCAACCGACCAAACCCGCGGCAGTTGCTCGGCAGGGACACCGATGTCCGAGCCGAAGTTTTCTGTCAGGCGGGTGGCTGCGACCCCGACGGACCCCGCCCCTTCCAAAAGTGACTTCAACGCATCGCCCAGCTCCGACACAGCCGGCTCTTCCACATCGGGCAGTTTCTGTCCGACGAGAGTGTCCGGGATTCCGTCGGGTGCAGGGCCTAGGAGTGCCTGAAGCCGCCGGTTCGCCACGGCCAGATGAACCGCGCCTGAGGGGAGCGTGAAGGACAAACGCCGTGGAAGAATGGTCTCATCAATCTCGGTGACAATGGCGGCGAGCAATGCATCGGCACCACTGCCGCGCAATGTCCGGCCTTCGCCCGCCGCGCGTTCCCGTTGGCGGAGCTTCGCAAGTTTTTCTTCCAGTCGGGCAAACTCGCTCATCCGCGTCTCAGCCCTGTGCTGCGATCCGTTGGAGCGTGGCGCGTCCCTGCGTCACGGCCGCTTCCAGGTCCGTGTCGGGTGCGCAGACACACATCAGCGCTTCCGCCGGGTTTTCCGGCGCCCGCAGGAACAAACGGGCATCCGACCCGGTCATCAGAACCGACACCTCAGCCGGCGCCTGACCGCCCCAGCTGGGCGCGGCACTTTCCGCATAGGCTCCGTCCAGCGCCAGTTGCGCCGCCTGACTGAGGGCGTTCATCTCTTCCTGCGCCGGTTTCGCGGCCGCGCTGGTGCACAGCACGAGCTGCGACGTCAGATCGGCATAGGCCACAAGACTGCACCCCCGCACATCTGCACGCATTGCATCCAATTCTGCTGTGATGTCCATTTATCCACGCCTCTGCCTTGACGACCTTAATGGTCCCGAGACGACCCGGGTGCAAGCCCCGGCGTCATCTCGCCGTTCGGTCGTTGCAGAAAACGCAGTCAGGGGCGTGCAGGCGGGCGGCTGACAAGCGGCCGGGGGCGCACGCGTGTTGGCATGACGATACGCGCCGGACGCTCGACCACGCGCTCTCCGATTGCGTCGTCCAGTGTCCGCGACGGTTTGCGCGCGCTCTCGGGATTGATCTTGCGAGACACCCGGCGACCAATGGCACCTGTCGCCACCTCATCGGTCAAAGCCATCAGCGATTTGACCAGGTGATCGGCACCGCTGGCAGTCCAGGCTTCGGGATCATCCTTCGCCTCAAGCGCCTGTGTCAGGGAAACCGGCAAAACTTCCCGGAAGAGACCTTCCGTTTCGCTTTGCACGCGCTTGACGACCCGGACACGGTCACGATCTGCAAGAATGCGATCCATACGCGTTAAAAGCAGAAGGCTCTTGTCGTACAGGTCGTGCGGCATCGTGCCCCAAACCGCTGCCTCGCTTTGCCGCCAGGCTTGCGTGGCGTGGCTGCACCAAAGCACGATGTCAGCTTCCCCGATCACACGTTGCCAAACCTCGGCTGCCATATTCGGGTCAGAGATGCCCGGCATGTCGATCAGGTCGCAGTTTTTGAGGAAGTTGGATTCGAGGAACACACGCACGCAGCGCGTGTCATGGACCGAGACACCATCGAAACTGGCGTCGACTTCCTGTTCCGCACCGTCAAGGCCAACCTTGAAGGCCGGCTGGTGCCCGTAAGACATCCAAACCGGCGGCAATTGTGTGGCCGTGATGTTCACCGGAAGCGCCGACCGACCAACCAAAAGGTTCGACAGCGTGCTTTTTCCCGCGCTGAATTCGCCCATCAATGCGACGCGCGGGCGTTTTTCCTCGTCAGTCTGCGGTTCTACAACCGCAGGTGCGGCGTAGTTCATATCGTTGTCGCCCATGCCCTGCTCACTCATGACACTCACCCTTCGCTTACGCCGCAAACCCGGTCAAGGTCTGCATGGTTGCTTTCAATTCTGCACGTTTGGTGGCCGCGCTGCTTGCGTCCAGAAGCGAGCCAACACCATCCGGTGCAGAGCGCGCCTCATCAGCGATGCGCTGAAGGATCGACCGCTGCTCCGCCATGAAATCTTCCAGAACGGCAAGCGCGCCTTCGCGCACGGCTTCGGCGTGGGCGCCGCGCAACGCATCAACGATGGGATCGGTTTCCGCCTGGATCATATCGGCGAACTCGGTCGCAAAGTTCCGATACCCACGGCGCTTGTGCCACCACTTGCTCCACCATGTGCCTTTCAGGTCCAGCGCGATCGTCTGACCCAACAGAACCGGGGACGGAATGCGTGGGCTGGTCGGAGCTTCGATGCCGAAATCATCTTCCGACACTTCAAAGAGCCGGTGGTACAGCGCGGCGTAATCCTCAGCCACACGCGTCAGCACCTTCTTGGTGCCGCCCTGCGCGTTGCGCCCGAAGACCTGATACGCCGTGCGCATCAGGATCCGAAGGCCCGTCGGGTCATATTCCCAAACCTCGCCTTCTCCGTTCTTGTCGAGGTGCTGCAACAGCGACCCTGTTGCCCGCTCAAGAAAGCTGCGGTGAGACCGTTCGAGACGCTTGTGGAAGTCTGCAATGACCTCATCAAACATGTCGTTCATCGCCTTGTCCGACTTCGCCTCAAGCTGGTTGAGCGCGGCATCGAGCTGCGATAGTTCAAGCGGTGGAAGATCACGGTCGTTTTCACGGCGCGAAATCACTTGCTGCGCGGCGTTCAGTCCGTTTGCCAGGTTCATCGCCGACTTCGCGATCTTGTCGAGCAGTTCCCGGCCCATGCCATCGGATATCCGAGACGAAAGCGCGTCATAGACCTGCGGCACACCAGACAGATGCCAAAGAAGTTCAGCATCGGTGTAGCTGGTCCGCGTCAGGTGGCCTTCGCCCTGCGACCAGTCCACCATTTTGTTTAAGGTCACGTCATCCAGCGCATCCGTCCGCCCCATCAAGGCGGCATTGGCGCAGAAGGCTGACGTGAAGATGATTTGCGCATCTTTCGGGCCGTCGAATTCCGTCAGCGTCTTGACGATGCTGTTCCGAATCTCCGGGATCATGTTGATCGGATCGGGCAGTTCGTCGATCCGGTTAACCACGATTACAACCTCGCGCGACTTCACGTTTGCAATCATCCGGATCAAGGCGAGGTCGACCGACGACAAGGCCTGGTGCGCCGCCAGGACAACCACGCAAAGGCGGCTTTCGCGGATCGCACGGATCGTGATCTGTTCGCGGATCATGAACGTGTCGTTCACACCGGGCGTGTCGCGGATGCATAGCGGCATCGGCAATTGCGGGCGTGCAATGAACAACTCCGCCGATTTGGTGATGTCGGCGAACCGGCCCTGTTCCGGGCTGGTTTCGGTGTCATCCTCAAAGTCGTCACCAAGACAAACATAACGTTGCACCAGATCGTTATCGACATGGGCATAGTCGTGCTGCTGGCCAAGAAGCATCTCGAACTTGTCGCCCAGACGCTTGCGGGATTTTTCCCGCATCACGGCAACCTGTTCGCGCACCTTCTCAAGTTCGTCTTCGGCGCCGGCGCGGCTGGCAAGCTCGCCGATACGGCCGCCACGGTCCAGAAGACGGCTCCATTCTTCCATATCGAAGAAACGGAAGCTGGCACGGTCATCTTCGGGCGCAAGGTTGGGGTTGAGGTGCAGCGCTGTGACAACGCTGGTCCAGGGGTTCACATCCGCAGGCAACAGATCCGGCGCGCCCACCATGGCGTTGACCAGCGAGGTTTTGCCAGCTTTCACCTGGCCGATCATCGTGATCGATGGCTCGGCATGCTTGAGTTGATGGTGCAGTTTGCGGGCTGCGCGATTCGTCGCCTTGTCCCCAATTTTGCCAAGGCGGACAAGCGCCTGGCGCAGTTCCCGCGAGCGCGCAAGGAACGGGCTTAGCCCTTCGAATCCTTGGCTCAGCAGGTTGGTCTGGTTCGATGTGGCGGCAGCCCCTGTCACGATATTCGCGTCCACGTTCATGTTCATCGTCCTAAAAACGCCTCACCGGGTAAGCTTGGCGACCCGCGGTCTGCGGATCTCTTCACAGTGACAATCGACGGTTAAGATGGCGTTTTTGTGGCGCATTTCCGGTCAATCGTCGGTGTTTTCAGCGGTTTGTTGCGTCTCACGCGGCGAGTTGCATTTCCATGTCGCGCCTGAGTTGCAAAAGCAGGGTCACGGCGTCTGCTGCGGGTCCGTCGCCGTCCTCGACCTGCATCAAAACCATCATATCCTGAGCTTCCGCAAGCTCGTCGATGAACGCGTCCGCCGCATCGCAGCCGCTCTCATCCTGGGAAAACAGATCGACCAGATGTTCGACCGCAGAAACGCAGTTTTCGATCAGTGGTTTGGCATTGCCCTCGGACAGACCTTCTGCCGCTTCCGACAAGGTATCGCCGCGGCGGCGCAAGAAGCGGATACCGTCCGTAAAGAGCGCCACGTTTTCTACCTTGGGCGGTGTCGGTACGTTCGCCACCGGCGCGGGTGTTGCGGCCGGTTCCGGTTGTGCAGGTGCGGGCGCCGGTTTGGAGGCAACGCGCGCTTCGACCGGTGCCGCGGCGGGCGGGGCGGACACCGGGCGTGGCACTGGTTCACTTCTTGGGCGCGATACAGGGGCCGACCGCGATATGGGTCTGGACGGTGTCCGCGAGGTTGTCCGGGCCGACGGGTCCATGCTGTAGCGTGCAAGAAACATATGCGCTGAATCGAAATCGGCGCGCCGCCCGCGTTCGGCGTGGCGCAGCACTTCCGAAGTCAGCGCGCCACCGCCCGAGGCATGAAAGAGCGCCTCATCGAAGCCGCCATCCTTGTAGGCGCGCAAGGCCTGCAACGTGGCCACCGCGAACAGCGAATGAAATTCCTCCGCGACCACGGTTTCAAGCGATGATACGCGATTGCGGAGCAGTTTCTGCGCTGACAACTCGTCGGCCTTGCTCAGCACAAGGAAGGCGTGATCTTTCAGACTGTCCGGCACGCGACGCCAGATGGCCTGCTCCGGCTTGCTGAATTCCTGCGTGCACCAAAGCGCGATATCCGTCCGGCGCACGACCCAATCAACACCGGAGGTCAGCTCTTCTTCCGTGCCATCGGTCACGACCTCAAGCAGGTTGATCCGTTTGAGAATGTCGATCGGCAGCTCAATGCGCAGGAAGGCTGCGTTCTGTCCGGACAGCGCCTTGACGTCAGAGCCGTGCACGGTGATCGCGCTGCCCTCCGCCCCGGTGACAATCATCCGGGGCTTTTCGCCCCAGGCGTATTCTGTGGTCGGCAAAATGGCACCTTCCGGCACCATGCTTTCACCAAGAAACATGTTCACCAGTTGCGATTTGCCCGAGCCCGGCAAACCCAGCACGGACACCCGCACCGGTTGCGACAAGCGACGCACCAGGTGATGGGCATAATCGCGCGCCGCCTTCGGGAGTGTCTCAGCTTCGAGCGCCCCCTCCAGCCGTTCGATTACCGTATCATCTGCGGCGTTGTCTTTCATGCGCCACCGTCAGTTGCCAGCCAGCGTCGCCGCAGATAAATCGGCGTCGTTTCGGGTTTGGTGCCATTCGACCCGTTCTGGGCACTTGCCACTTCCGGCGCGACAGACTGAGCGTCTTCGGTCACCTCCTCAGGCCGGATCGGACGCGTCTGCACGCGCGGCGGACGCGACACAACTTGGGTGAACTCTGGCGAGACCTCATGCGCATCACCTGTGTGCGCCATTTCAATTTTGATCACCGAGAAACACACATTGTCCTGTTCGGGATCGTCCAGAGTGCGCAATTCCTCCAGCAAGGCGGAGGCGATCTCGGAGCTGTCGCGGTCGGATTTCTCTGACAGGACCTGCGTGATCTGACGGTTGCTCAGGAATTGCAGACCGTCGCTGGCAACGACGAGAATATCCCCGTCTTTCAACTGGAAAGGGCGGGCCGGGCAGTCGATCCGTTCGATGGTCTCACCGATCAGAACACTGGTCAGTGCGTTGCGGTCGGGGTGGTTGCGACCGATGTCTTCCGGCATCATGCCGGAGCGCACCATGTAATCGATGTGCGGCCCAAGCGAATGGTCTTCGTTCAACTGCCGCAAACGGCCACCCCGCATCAGGAAGAGCGGCGAATCCCCGATGGATATCCAATAAA
Organism: Pseudomonadota bacterium; assembly: GCA_038532095.1. Taxonomy (GTDB): domain Bacteria; phylum Pseudomonadota; class Alphaproteobacteria; order Rhodobacterales; family Rhodobacteraceae; genus JAJDOD01. The sequence continues at coordinate 2,018 of JBCBBB010000044.1, read as the reverse complement.
GCGCATTCTGGATGAAGACCGGCGCAACAAGCGTCGCCCCCATGCCCGCGGTCTGCGGATTGCTGGCGGCATGCGCGGCCATGCATTCGTTTGCCGACACGGCAGCGCTGCGCAGCACTTCGCCCATGTGTTCGACAAGGCCGTCGATATCCGAGGTTTGGAACTTCAATTCACTGAAGACCTCCGTCACCACGATCTTGGACGCAACATCACCGGCGGCGTGCCCCCCCATGCCGTCAGACAGCACGGCATAGCCGAAGTCCGCGCCAATCGGAAAGTCCGTCGCAATCGCGTCTTCCTGATAGTCGCGGCAGCCTCGGTTCAAAACAGACGCGACATCATATCTTATGTCGGGCGCCTTATGCATCCTCGCCGTCATCTCCAAAACCAGTCCAAGAGAAATCATCACTACAGAGTGCTATAAACTTCAGCGAGGTCTCACCGATGCGAATTTCGTCCCCATCCACCATTTCTTCCGTCGACAAAACAGGCTGCCCGTTCAGGCGGACAAGGTTCGACTTGCCCCCGTGGCCGAGGAAGAACTTGCTCTGTTCTTCGTCGAAGGCGACGGCGGCATGGTTGTTCCGGCTGATCGACGTGTCGCCGAAATCGAGCCGCACGGTCTGATCCTCACCGCGGCCAATCTGGCTGACCCCCGCATGGAGGGAGAAGCTGGCACCGCGACCCGGACCGTCGACAACCACGATCCAACCGGTCGGAAACTTGTCTGCGACCACCGGCGCCGTTCCGGGTGCCTGATTTGCAAAGACATCCTTCGCTTCATCATCTGCCTGGAACCCGAGGAGACGGGTCTTCACGCGGCCAGCGCTGCGCCCGGCACGGCCCGGCATGGCGGCTGCCGGCACTTCAAAGAGGTTTTCGCCAGGGGCGCTTTCTTCCTCGAACTCCTCCGTCACGTCGTGGTCATGCGCGGCACGCACGGTTTCGACCTGAGCTGCGACTTCGTCGGCGATTTCCCAGATCTTCTTGCGCGGTTCTTCTGTGGAAGTTTCTTCCATCAGTTCTTCCAGCTCGTCGTCATCCGCATGTGCAATCGCAATCGCCTCCGCGACAGCACTGCTTGGGCGCGGACCATCGTCATCGATTTCGTCGATTTCCGGCGCTTCGTCTTCGAACTCGTCGGCAAAGTCTTCGTCGGCAAACGGGTCCTCGTAATCGTCATTGGCCCGCGATTGCTCGGCAATGTCTTCGGCGGCGTGCTCGAAGTCATCGAAAGCGCTGCCTTCGCTGTCGGCGTCATCCAGAGGAACGGCAAACCGGCTTGACGGGAAATCCCGTGCAGCCCGCGTCACTGCGAACTCATCATCGTCAGCGGCAAAGTCTTCCTCGCTCAACTCCGACGGGGCGCGTGACAGGCGCAGTTCTTCGGCTGCGGACATCTCGGTCTCCACCGAGAAGGCAGGGTCCTGTTCCGCACCAGTTTCAGACGCGGCAAAGAGCGCGGCATCATCATCACCGGCCCCCTGATCCCAAACCGGGGTCGGTGCGTCGGTGCTGCTGACTGCGCGGCTGATCGGGCGGCTGGTCGTCGCATGCGGGCGGACCACTTTTGCCAGATCGTCCCGGTACGGGCTTTGTTCCTCAGGATCGGCCGCGGCGTCACGGCTTGCAACGTGACGCAAGACGCGATCGGCCTTCGTGGCCGCAGCGGCGGCTTTCATATGCGCCATGGCAGACCGGCGGCGGCTGGTCTCACGATCCGACATCACGTCTTCGGTTTTCTCCATGAGACGGTCTTCGCTTTCGTCCGCATCCAATTCCAGCTGGCTGCGGGCGCGGGCCCGACGGCCAAGTTCATCGTCGTCAGACCAATCCTTGCCAGACCGCGCGGCGGGCATCGGTGCGGGCTCGGGTTCAGGTTCGACATGGCTGACCGAGGTCACGGCATCGCGAATTTCACTCACCAGGTGTTGCTTGTCTTCGGTCCGACGGCGCGCTTCGATCTGGCGGGCCGGATCATCTTCGGCGCCCCAATCTTCATCATCATCGTCCCAATC
>JBCBBB010000043.1:0-21220 GCA_038532095.1 Pseudomonadota bacterium | reverse complement strand
GTTACGCGGATCACCCCGCCACTCTTTTCGATCCGCAAGCCACTCCATGCCCCCGTGATAACCGTTGTTCAGAAACGCCTGCAAACGCCCAGGCACTTCACTGATCGCGCCCGGATGCGTCACCCTGCACAACGCAAACCCGGCTTCCTCAGCCTCTGATTGAAGTCGCGTTTTCAGATTGGGATGTTCCAAACAAGATCGGCTTTCTGAGCGGAAAAAAGGATTGAGTACGCATGGAAGCCTCGCAAAACAGGGCTCAAAAATCCAGATCTGCGTAGTGCGGCGGCGGAGGAAACCCAGGCACGGCATCTGCCAACAGGCTCCGAAACGCCGGACGCGATTTGATCTTGGCGTACCAATCCCGCACCGTCTGATTTAGGCCCCAATCCACATCAGAGATGTAGTCGAGCGACGAAAGGTGCGCCGCTGCGGCAAAGTCAGCGAGAGACAGCTCCGATCCTGCCAGCCAACGACGCTCATCCAGAAGCCAGCCGAGATACTCAAGGTGAAACTTGATGGCGCGTGCCCCGGCTTTGACATTGCCACTGTCAGGATAGCCTTCCTTCGTGATCTTCTTGTTGACGCGTTCGTACAGTAGCTTCGAGGTCACTTCGCTGTGGAACTTGTCGTCGAACCAGCTCACAAGGCGCCGAACCTCATGGCGCGCAACGGGATCCTTGGGCAGCAGCGTTGGCTCAGGGTAGCGCTCCTCGATGTATTCGCAAATCGCCGTACTTTCCGACAGCGTCACCCCGTCGATTTTGAGAACGGGGACCTTCCCCGCCGGGTTCCGCCGGATAAACTCGGGGTCCTTCTCCCAGTACTTCTCTTCGACCAAATCGACTTCCAGCTTCTTCTCAGCCAGCGAAAGGCGCACTTTGCGGCAGAAGGGAGAAAGCGGAACGTGGTACAACCGGATCATGATTGGTCTGGCCCCTCAGACATTTGACCTTGTTTGCCTTGCATGGCGGTGAGTTTCAACTCATCTCCACTCACTCGAAGCATGCAGCCCGCCCGTCACGGCGGATCGTGGCCGCCCCATCCGCAATCTGCGCGGCGCGCCGCTGCGTCGCGGTTGATGGGTTAACGGCTTGTCGTTCCTTGGGATTGGGAAGAACAGCCGCAAGAAGTGCGGACTGACGTGCGCTCAAGTCTTGCGCCGAGACACCAAAGTGATGCTGCGCCGCAGCCTCGACCCCAAAAACACCCGTATCAAACTCCGCGACGTTCAAATAGACCTCAAGAATACGACGCTTTGACCAAACCGTTTCGACGATCGGCGTGTAAACGGCCTCCAGCGCTTTGCGCAGCCAGCTTCGCCCATGCCAGAGCCAAACATTCTTGACGGTCTGCTGAGTAAGTGTGGACGCGCCGCGATTGGCCCCTTCCGCAATGGCCGCTCTCAACTGGCGCATGTCGAAGCCCCAGTGCAAACAAAAGTTGGCGTCTTCCGCGGCGACGACAGACCGAAGCATGACCGGCGCAATATCTTCGACATCAACCCAACGCCGTTGAATGCCGCCCTGCTTGACACCCTCGGCCAAGATGTAAGGCGTCGTTGGCGGCGGGAAAACGGCATAAGCCCCGACCCAAACAACAATGGCCAGCAAAACAGAGAGAATGGCGCGCCGCACCAAAGCCGCCGGGCGCCATTTGCGGGCGGGCGGTGTTTTGGTTTTGCGGCGTGTCTTGGCTTTACTGCTCGTTGCCTTTTTTGCCATGACTTCAACTGGCATGTGCGCCCGCGCAGAGCAAGTCCCGGGAGCCTGCAAGCGCGATTAATCGATGGCGGATCGTTTGCTGATCACTTCCGCCTTCTCTTGCTCGATACGGCGCGAAATGGCACGTTCCCGCCGCTTCGCAAACTTCTTCTTCAATCGCGCCACACGCGCTTTTTGATAGGCCGCGATCACCGGGTTGGCGAGGAAATAGGACGCGACACCGGCAACAAGACCGGGAAAGAGGCCACCCACCAGATAGGGCAGAAAAACCCGCTCCCAAAAGCGGAGAAGCCCGGCCCAATGCGCCGTGTCGGTGGTAAAGATGGCCACAAGGTTGTGCCAAAGATCGTTCGCTGCCTCTGAAAACGACCCCAGCACCAATGGCAAAGGCAACGATCTGACACCCAGTAGATAGGACCCAATTTCCATAGAGATCGCCGCGATGATGGGAAACGTGATCGGGTTGCCCACAAATGTCGCCAGCAGCGCAGCAAGCATGTTGCCCCGCATGATCCAGGCCAACGCAGCCGAAAAGACGAAGTGGAGACCGAAAAACGGCGTGAAGGATGTAAAAACACCTGCAGCAATTCCTCGGCTAATCTTGTGCGATGGGTCAGGCAAACGGCGCAGCCGATGCACCACATATTGCGATGCGCGCCGCCATCCGCCTTTGGGATAGAAGCTCTCGCTTACAACCTCAAAATAGGTCCTTGGCGTGCGCCGTTTGAAGACCAATCTACCAACCCCATTAGGGCCCGTTCAGGGCCGACGCTCCAGATCCCTGTGCCGTTCCATCGAAGCCACATCGCTATCAGCTTCGAGAGCCAGCATCAGCGTGTGCAGGTGTTCTATATCCCGAAGTTCTACGTCAACAATAAGACGGTAAAAGTCCGGTTTTCTGTCGATAAACACCAGGTCTGATATGTTAGCGCCCTGCTCTCCAATCAATGTACAAATTCGACCGAGCACACCGCTGTCATTGGCAATGGTAAGATCGAGACTCACATTGTGAACCGCGGGATGCTTGCCTTCCTGCCAGTGAAGATCGACCCAGCGCCCGGTATCCTCTTCCAGTTCGGCCAGTGCTTCACAGTCAATCGTATGGATCATGACGCCCTTGCCGGGATAACTTATACCCACGATCCGCTCACCCGGCACAGGTTGGCAACAGGCAGCGCGACGAAAGGTTTGTCCCGGGTTCAAACCGACAATCGCACGCGCCGTGTCGATCTCGTCACCCTCTTTCTTTGAAAGATCCGGATACAACGTCTGAAGCACCTGGCGTGCTGTCAGTTCTGCCGAACCAATGCGCGCCAAAACCTCGACACCGCCTTCGATCCCCAGTCGCTTGCCGACCGTCCGCAAGGCCTTGTCGGTCGGCTTCTTTCCAACTTGCTCAAAGGCAACGCGAACCAGTTCCCGACCCAGCTTGATAAACCTCTCGCGGTCCTCTTCACGAAGGCTTCGGCGAATAGCCGCCTTGGCCCGCCCGGTCGCAACAATGTCAATCCAGGTCGCCTGCGGTCGCTGACCCTCTGCCGTCATGATATCGACCGACTGGCCGTTCTTCAGCCGGGTCCAAAGCGGGACCCGAATGCCGTCCACTTTCGCGCCCACACAACTGTCACCAATCCGTGTGTGGATCGCATAGGCAAAGTCCAACGGCGTCGCTCCCCGCGGAAGCTTCACCACTTCGCCCTTCGGAGTGAAGCAGAACACCTGGTCCGCATACATCTCCATCTTCACATGCTCGAGAAACTCGTCGTGATCCTCTTCAGTGTCAAAGCGCTCGGAAAGACCTGCAATCCACTTGGCGGGATCGACAGCAAACGGGTTTTCCGCCCGCACGCCATCCCGATAGGCCCAATGCGCGGCGACCCCTGCCTCGGCAACCTCGTGCATCTCTTGCGTGCGTATCTGGATTTCAACACGCTTGCCGTCACGGCCCGAGACAGTGGTATGAAGGGATCGGTACCCGTTCGATTTTGGTTGGCTGATGTAATCCTTGAAGCGGCCTGGAACCGCCCGCCAACGCTGATGAACAGCCCCCAGCGCCCGGTAACAATCGGCATCTTCGTCGACAATGATACGGAAGCCGTAAATGTCTGAAAGCCGTGAGAACCCGATCTTCTTTTCTTCCATCTTGCGCCAGATCGAATACGGCTTCTTCGCACGCCCAAGCACGTTTGCCTGAATGCCCGCGCGTTCAAGTTCATGCTCAATATCAAGAGTGATCTTTTCGATCACATCCCCGGTCTCGCGCTGCAGCGTAATGAAGCGGCGAATGATAGAGTTGCGTGCTTCGGGATTGAGGACACGGAAGGCGAGGTCTTCCAACTCCTCCCGCATCCAATGCATGCCCATTCGGCCTGCCAGCGGCGCAAAGATATCCATCGTTTCGCGGGCTTTCTGTGCCTGCTTTTCCGGACGCATCGCGCGGATCGTGCGCATATTGTGTAACCGGTCAGCAAGCTTCACCAAGATAACGCGCAAGTCTTTCGACATTGCCATGAACAGCTTGCGAAAGTTCTCCGCCTGCTTCGTTTCAACAGACGTCAACTGCAGATTGGTCAGCTTGGTGACACCATCAACAAGCTCGGCAATCTCGGCTCCGAATTCCCGTTCGACTTCCCCATAGGTCGAACGCGTGTCCTCAATCGTGTCGTGCAAAAGGGCCGTGACAATCGTCGCGTCATCAAGGCTCTGTTCGGTCAGGATCGCAGCGACTGCAACGGGATGGGTAAAGTACGGTTCGCCAGAGTGGCGGAACTGGCCATTGTGCATGGCCTGCCCATAGTCAAAAGCACGCCGTATAAGATCGGCATTTGTCTTGGGGTTGTAGTTTTCGACCAGTGCGATCAGGTCGTTGGCGTCAAACATCCCATCCCCGGGCAAGCGTTTGGCTTCCTTACGGCTGCCCTTGGGCTTCCATCAGAGCACGCAAGAGCTTTTCTTCGCTCAAATCGTCCTCGGCCGGTTTGTCATTCTCGGCACCCATAAGCAGCGCCATGGCATCTTCTTCGGGCTCATCGACTTCGATCTGTGTCTGATGAGCTTCGATCATGCGCTCGCGAAGTTCTTCGGCGGACTGGGTTTCATCCGCAATCTCGCGCAGCGACACAACCGGGTTCTTGTCATTGTCGCGATCAACGGTCAGCGCTGCACCCGTTGAGATTTCACGGGCGCGATGCGCAGCCAACATAACCAGTTCAAACCGGTTAGGAACCTTGTCAACGCAGTCTTCAACCGTCACGCGGGCCATGCATATCTCCGTCGGAAAGTGATCAGATGCGGTAGGTAGTCGCTTGCGTCAGAAAATACAAGCGATTTCGAAATCGATCGTTACAGCTCTCATCCGCAACAATTAGCATTACTTATGTAACATTAGACAAAATTACGTTGCGTCATCTGCACAAAAGGTCTGGTTGCAAACCTTTACATTTTTCACATATTTTCCGCGCGATCGGACATAGAGGTTATCCCACCTCTGTTCACGAATGTCCGGCCGCCAAAAATAGGGAAGGACACTTAATGTTCTATAGGGACGAACGGCTTGCGCTGTTCATCGACGGATCAAATTTGTATGCAACGGCGAAATCTCTTGGCTTCGACATTGATTACAAACTTCTGCGCCAGGAATTCATGCGCCGCGGAAAAATGGTGCGCGCATTCTATTATACCGCGCTATTGGAAAACGATGAATACTCCCCGATCCGCCCATTGGTAGATTGGCTTCACTACAACGGCTTCTCCATGGTGACCAAGCCCGCGAAGGAGTTCACCGACAGCCAGGGGCGTCGCAAGGTCAAAGGCAACATGGATATCGAACTCACGGTCGATGCCATGGAACTGGCCCCGCGCCTCGATCACATTGTCCTGTTTTCGGGAGATGGCGACTTCAGACCACTGGTCGAAAGCCTGCAACGCCAGGGCGTGCGCGTCTCCGTGGTGTCGACCATTCGCTCGCAACCCCCAATGATCGCCGATGAACTCAGACGGCAAGCGGACAACTTCATCGAGCTCGATGAGTTGCGGGATGTCATCGGGCGCCCACCACGCGAGCCGAGAGAAGACGAAGAAGTTTAAACAGACAGTCCGGCAGAACGCCGCGACACATCACGCAAGTCTCCACGCCAAGATCCTTGGCATGATTGGCAAGCCGCGCATGCGGATCGCCTGGTCGCTCTGGACGAGCGGCCCTCCTGCGAATAGGTCTTGGTGCAGGAGACTCCGTGATGACAAAACCGCCTTTGACCCTTTACCTGGCTGCGCCGCGTGGCTTTTGTGCGGGTGTGGACCGCGCCATCAAGATCGTCGAAATGGCGCTCGAAAAATGGGGCGCGCCGGTCTATGTGCGGCATGAAATCGTGCACAACAAGTTTGTGGTGGATGGGTTGCGCGATAAGGGCGCTGTCTTTGTCGAGGATTTGGACGAATGTCCAACCGATCGCCCTGTGATCTTTTCTGCTCATGGCGTTCCAAAAGCGGTGCCCGCTGAAGCTGAGCGTCGTGAAATGGTCTATGTCGACGCGACCTGCCCACTTGTGTCAAAGGTGCATATCGAGGCCGAGCGTCACAATCGAAACGGCTTGCAGATGATCATGATCGGCCACGCGGGGCATCCTGAAACACTAGGCACCATGGGCCAACTTCCCGACGGAGAGGTGCTTCTGGTCGAAACGGTGGAGGATGTGGCCGAGGTATCACCCCGCGACCCGGACAAACTGGCCTTTATCACCCAAACGACCCTTTCGGTCGACGACACCGCAGACATCGTTGCCGCGCTTCAAGAGAGGTTTCCGAACATCGTCGGGCCCCACAAGGAAGACATCTGCTACGCGACGACGAACCGCCAAGAGGCGGTAAAGGCAGTATCACCCAAGATCGATGCACTGCTTGTTATTGGTGCTCCGAACTCATCCAACTCGAAACGGCTGGTTGAGGTCGGCCAGAACGCGGGGTGCACCTATGCCCAACTCGTACAGCGCGCGGACGATATCGACTGGCGCGCGCTCGAAGGCATTCGCGCACTGGGCCTGACGGCCGGTGCAAGCGCCCCGGAAGTTCTGGTCAATGAAGTCATCGATGCCTTTAGGTCGCGGTTTGAGGTCACGGTCGATACTGTGGAGACCGCAGTGGAAAACATCGAATTCAAAGTCCCGCGCGTATTGCGAGTTCCAGCATGATCTCTCTACACTTTCTGGCCACCGCCTTCGTTGTCGTCGTTATTCCGGGAACGGGCGTTTTGTACACGCTTGCCCTTGGACTTGGACAAGGGCGGCGCGCGGCCATCGCCGCAGCGACGGGCTGCACTTTTGGAATCCTGCCGCACCTCGCGGCTGCACTTCTAGGGTTGGCGGCGATCCTTCATACGTCAGCGGTTCTGTTCACAGTGGTGAAATTCGCCGGGGTCGCATATCTGCTCTATCTCGCTTACAGCGCGCTTTCATCCGGCGGTGCTTTGTCGATCCAACCGGAGCGTCGCCGTGACACAGACATCCGCATCGCTGCGCGCGGTGCACTGATAAACATCCTCAACCCGAAGCTCTCGATATTCTTCCTGGCGCTCTTGCCGCCGTTCCTCTCCGGAAATCCGGCGACCGTAACAGCGGAGATGTCACTTTTGGGAGCAGTCTTCATGGCGCTCACCTTTGCCGTCTTCGTGGTGTACGGCGTGTTCGCCGCAGCAGCCCGGGATCGACTTTTGCAAAGCGAACGGGCCATGCGTTGGTTGAACCGAACATTTGCGGCAGTCTTCGGAGCGCTCGCAGCGCGCCTGGCGTTCGAACGCGCATGAAGATCCCTCTCGCCCCATTGGCGCTCGGTCTAGCCGGGCTGGTCCCGTTTATCTGGGGCGCTGCAACGCTTCTGATCGCCGATCTGACTGTGTGGGGTATTCAAACCTTTGGTCCACGTTTCGTCGCACCTTTCGTGTTGCTGAACTATGGCCAGATTATCCTCGCCTTCATGTCCGGCGTGCTTTGGGGCTTTGCCACGAAATCCGAAGGCGAACAGGCCGCAATCAACTATGCCCTCTCTGTCCTCCCTGCGCTTTGGGTGTTTTTCACAGTGGGTGCAGGGCCCGGTCCCTCTGCTATCTACCTGATTGCCGGCTTCGTTGCCCTGCTGGGACTGGATTACACGTTCTCGCAACAAGGGCTGACGCCGGAATGGTGGCTGCGCCTGCGCGTTCTTTTAACGGTCATCGTCGTCGCTTGCCTTGCGGTGATGCTCTGATGGCGGACGAACAAACGCTCGCCGTCTATGCCGAGCGCGCGCAAGACTACGCGAAACGGTTTGGTAAAGCAGGCGAAGGCCCGCACATAACCGCCTTCCTGGCAGAGGTGCCGGACGGCGGCCGCATTCTCGATCTGGGCTGTGGACCAGGCCATACCACAGCGGCCATGAAACGAGCGGGCTACCGGGTCGATGCCCTCGACGCATCGCCCGAACTGGCAGCAATTGCGAAAGCTGAGCATCAGGTGGATGTCAAAGTGGCCACCTTTGACACATTGGATGACGTGGCGCTTTACGACGCCGTTTTCGCAAACTTCTCACTTCTGCATGCGCCTAAGGCGCAAATGCCAGACCTCCTGCGTCGCATCACCCGCGCGCTTGTGCCCAACGGCGTCTTCCATGTCGGCCTGAAATGCGGAACCGGCGAGAAACGCGACGCCATCGGGCGCTTCTACGCGTATTACGAGCCGGAAGAACTCACCAAACTCTTGCTACACGCTGGACTTCACGTGTTTCACGAGCGAACTGGGGAAGAAACCGGCCTCGACGGCACTGTGGCCCCATGGATCATTCTATTGGCAAGAAAACATGACTGAACTAACCCTCTATTCGATGCCGTCCTCTGGCAACAGCTACAAGGTGCGATTGCTGCTCGCCCTGCTCGACCAGCCTTATCGTCACATCGGGATGGAGTACGAAACGGATGCTCTGTCTTCGGCACATCAGGAAAAGCGCCTTCCCCTGAAGAAGTTACCGGTTCTTGAACTGGCGAACGGAACACGCATCCCGGAATCCAATGCCATTCTTTGCTATTTGGCCGAGGGCACAGCTTGGCTGTCATCCGATCCGGTTGCACGGGCGCAGACCCTTGCCTGGATGTTTTGGGAGCAGAACCAACATGAAGGCGTGATCGCCGTGCGCGCCGCTTTGCTGGTCTATGAAAGCCGTAAACACCTCGCGACACCCGAGCGGTTGGCAGAGCTCCTGGAAGCAGGTCACGAGAGACTGGCTCAGATGGAAGAACGGCTCACCAACCATCCGTGGATCGCGACGGATCAGCCCAGCATCGCCGACCTGTCGCTCTACGCCTACACCCACTCCGCCGGCACAAAAGGCGGGTTCGATATGGCGCGCTTTCCGGCGATCAATGGGTGGATCGATCGGGTGCGCGCGCTGCCGGGTTACGTCACTTTAGACGACATACTATGACCGAGTTGGTCGCCTACACTGACGGCGCGTGTTCAGGGAACCCCGGTCCAGGAGGATGGGGGGCACTGCTCATTGCGAGGGAGGGCGAGACCATCCTGAAAGAGCGTGAACTCAAGGGCGGCGAAGCGGAAACCACCAACAACCGAATGGAACTCCTGGCAGCCATTCAGGCGCTCGAAGCTTTGTCACGTCCTTCCAACCTGACGATCGTGACTGATTCCGCCTACGTGAAGAATGGCGTTACAAGCTGGATTCACGGCTGGAAACGGAATGGCTGGCGCACGTCCAGCAAGAAACCCGTCAAGAACGAAGACCTTTGGCGCCGCCTCGACGAAGCTCAAAACCGCCACGACGTGACATGGGAGTGGGTCAAGGGGCATGCCGGGCACCCTGAAAACGAGCGGGCCGATGAATTAGCGCGTGCCGGGATGAAACCGTACAAAACTGCACGGCACGCTAACCCAGATTGACGAAAAATTTACACCTCTCCCAACACCCTAGGGGTGGGAGGACGGTGGCGCTTTACTGTGTTAACAAAGGTTAACGTCACTTTCGTCGGCGCCGACCAATGGCTTCCGACGGGATTAGGATCAAAGCACCCAAGGCGCCCACAATCGCGTTTACGCCCGGTGATCCAAAGGAAATACCGAACATCACACGTGCCATGAACAAGAGGAAAACGCCTCCTATCGCGATGATGATCGCCTGAACCACGCCATGATGCGTGAAGTCCCACTTCTCGGCCAGATAAGCCACGATCCCGCCAATGATCAGGGACCCCCAAAACGCGAAGAACATGCTGCTCACCTCTTCTGATGAGACAGATTTAATCGCTCTGCCGCAAAACGCAAATCAGCGTGACATGACCGGTCTCAGCCGAGCACACGGCGCGCAATCACCTGAGCTTGGATCTCTGCCGCACCTTCGAAGATGTTCAGAATGCGTGCGTCACACAGAATCCGGCTGATCGAATACTCCAACGCGAACCCGTTTCCGCCATGAACTTGCAAGCCATTGTCGGCCGCCGCCCAGGCAACGCGTGCACCCAGAAGCTTGGCCATACCCGCTTCCAGATCGCAGCGCCGATCCGCATCTTTCTCGCGCGCGGAAAAATACGTGAGTTGCCGAGCAATCATGATCTCAACCGCCATCATGGCAAGCTTTGACGCCACACGCGGGAATTCGATCAAAGCCTTGCCGAACTGCTTTCGGTCTTCGCCATATTGGATCGCCACATCCAAAGCCGACTGCGCGACACCGATGGCGCGTGCGGCGGTTTGTATCCGAGCACTCTCGAAGGTCTGCATCAATTGCTTGAAGCCCTGCCCTTCGACACCGCCAAGCAGGTTCTCACCTTTCACTTTGAAATCGTCAAAGTTGACAGTGTATTCTTTCATGCCCCGGTAACCAAGCACCTCGATTTCACCACCGGAGATGCCGGCATCTTGCCAAGGCGCCTCGTCCGTTCCGGGCGTCTTTTCGGCCAGAAACATTGAAAGCCCTCGGTAGTCTGTCGTATCCGGCACTGTTCGCGCCAGAACTGTCATGACGTGGGTACGTGCTGCGTGGGTGATCCAAGTTTTGTTCCCGTTCAGCACCCAATCGTCGCCATCCTTCACAGCCTTGGTCCGCAAAGCCCCGAGATCCGACCCGGTGTTCGGCTCGGTGAAAACAGCGGTTGGAAGGATCTCGCCCGACGCAAGACCGGGCAACCACTTTGCCTTCTGCTCTTCCGTGCCGCCGCACAGGATCAGCTCGGCGGCAATTTCAGATCGCGTGCCCAATGACCCGACGCCAATGTACCCTCGCGAAAGCTCTTCCGAGACAACGCACATGGACGTTTTCGAGAAGCCAAAACCACCATGTTCCTCTGGAATGGTCAGCCCGAAGACACCCATCTCGGCGAGTTCCTCGATCACCTCCATCGGTATCAATTCATCCTTGAGATGCCACTCATGGGCAAATGGCTCCACCTTGTCCTTCGCGTAGCGGCGGAACTGTTCGCGGATCATCTCAAGCTCTTCGTCGAGCCCGGACGCGCCCACTGTGATTTCGGCACGCTGGTCGCGCATCAGCGCAACAAGGCGCATCCGCGCAGCTTCGGTGTTGCCCTCCTGGGTCAGCCTCATGACGGCATCCGTCATCATCAGCCGCTGATCCTCTTGGCTTAAGCCGAGGTCTTGCGGCCTCAGTATCTCGCCTTGGTTCATCGGCAAACCACCGTAGATCTGCCAAAGGTACTCGCCGAACGCGATCTGATGGATCAGCTGTTCAATCTCACCAAACTTGCCATCAGCAGACAGCGCCTCCGCCCAAGCCTGCATCTGACGCAGCGCTTCGACATAGGTGGCAAGCCAAGCCAGACCATGCGTTGCGGTTTGGTCAGCATCCATCAACAGCGCACTCACCTTGCCGCCTTCGCTCACACGACCACGAACAACTTCAACCGCACGAGCGAGCAATGATTCTGCCGGCGCAACTGCGTCGCGCGTCAGGTCCAAAAGACCCTTAAGAACCGGTGTTTCGCTCATCTGATGTCCGCCATCATGCGCCATGTTACACTCCAACTTTTCTGCACCTGCGAAGTGGTAAGGGTTATGCTAGCGCAGCGCAAGAAGATTTCACAGATAGCGTATTTTTTGAACAATCGTGTCTTTCTCGTTTGTACTTTTCCTGCTTCATCTGGTCCGATACGCAGGCGCTATGCCTTTGGAGATCACTCTATTCATCTTCATCGCCACCGCTGGCGTCGCATTCTTTGCCGGTTTGGTGAAAGGCATAACAGGTTTTGCCCTGCCCATGATCATGATTTCCGGAATTGGCTCGTTTTTGTCTCCAGAGGTCGCGTTGGCAGGACTGATCCTGCCAACTCTGGTCGCCAACGCGTGGCAAGCCATGCGGCAGGGGATTGAAGCGGCGTGGTCATCGGCCAGAAAACACTGGCTCTATCTCACTATGGTCTTGATATGCCTCGTCATCAGCGCCCAGTTCATCACGATCATACCAACATCCGTATTGTTTTTGATCCTTGGTGTGCCTGTGACAGTCTTCGCGTTGCTCCAACTGCTCGGCTGGCGTCCGCAATTGGCGCAAGAGAACCATCGGGTCGCCGAGATTGGCGTCGGAGCAATGGCGGGCGGTCTCGGCGGTCTCTCCGGCGTTTGGGGCCCGCCAACCGTTCTGTACCTGACCGCGCTCAACACCCCAAAAACCGAGCATGTCAGGGTGCAAGGCGTGCTGTACGCGACGGGAGCGGTCACGCTGACACTTGCCCACTTGAAAAGTGGCATCCTGGATGGCGAGGGGCTTTTGTTTTCAGCCGCGCTCGTTGTGCCTGCTATGATTGGCGTTGCCGCAGGTTTCGCCATTCAAGATCGGCTGGATCAGACCAAGTTCCGCTATGCCGTCCTTATTGTTCTCACCATCGCAGGTCTCAACCTGGTCAGACGCGGCCTGTTTGGATGAGACTTTACTGCGGCTCTAGCGAAGAAACCCAATCGCGTAAGTGACCGCCATCTGTTGTTCAACCAGATAAGCATCGAGCGCAGCGCGCTCCGGTTGGCGCTCGGTCTTTGTAACCTCAGCGGCCAGACCACCCGTCACAAAAAGGACATCGAGGTCTTCTCCGAGTGCACCCCGTACATCCGTAAGTATGCCATCCCCAATCGCGAGTATTCGGTTGTCCGGTGGAAGTGGCCCTAGCTCAGCCAACCGGCGACGTGCCAGATCGTAGATCGGTGGGTGTGGCTTGCCGAAATACAGGCTCTCGCCCCCCATCTCGGTATAAAGGGCAGCCAAAGCACCAGCGCACCATTCACGCGTCTCTCCACGATCCACCACGATGTCGGGGTTCGCGCAAAGAAGCTTCAGACCCTTCTGTTTGGCATAAAGAAACTGCGGCCGGTTCACATCCGGGTCGGCATGTGCATCGAAAGGTCCGAGGCAAACAATCCCGTCTGCGTCCTCCAACGGCACTTGAGAGATTGCGACGGGGTTGTCCACGACTTTGATCGGCTCGAAGAACGGCTGGTCGTGGGGTTGCCCCATGAACCAGACCTTCTCACCCACTGCGCCGCGAAACATTGCGGTCCTTGCGCTGTCTCCACTGGTGGCAATCGTGTCCCAACAGTCGTCAGGCACTTTGAACGTCACAAGCTGCTTAGCCACTTCGCTTCGCGCACGGGGCGCGTTGGTCAGCAGAACAACCTTGCCTCCCTTGGCGCGGAACGCACGAAGCGCGTCAACCGCATCCGGGAACGCTTCCACGCCATTGTGGAGGCAGCCCCAAAGGTCGCAGAAGACAGCATCATAGCGGTCCGAGACCTCGGCAAGCGACCCGATGATGTCCATCAGATCTTGAGTACCGGAATAATCTGCTTCTTTCGGCTTACGACGCCCGGCAGGCTGACCATATCGCCATCCACCGTGACACCGAAGCTCTTCTCGGCAACCGACTTGACCAGATCGTTCGGAACAAACAGGATGGCTTCCTCGCTCAGGATATCCACCAGGAAGAACAGTACCTGATCCACGCCATCTTCTTCGGCAACCGAAGTCATGTCTTCCATCAGGCCAGCCTTGCGGGACAGCACCATGGTAGGCGACGTGGTTTCCAAAACAGACACACGGAATTTGGTGCCGTCGACTTCGTACTCCTTGCTGTCCATACGCAGCAGTTCCGCATCCGAGTAAGATGACACATCGGACTTGGCCGCAAACATCTCGGCTGCATAGTCCGGGATCGACAAACCCAGCTCTGCCGCCAACTGCGTTGCAAGCTCGCGGTCCACATCCGTTGTTGTCGGCGACCGGAATTCCAGAGTGTCAGACAGGATGCACGACAACATCGCACCCTTGATGGCTGTCGGCATCTTGGCTGCATCCTCGCCCATCAGGTCGTACATGATGGTGGCTGTGCAGGCGACAGGACGGATGGTGAAATTGATCGGGCTCTTCGTCTTCAGACCACCCTGTAGCATGTGATGGTCGATGACTTCTGTCACCGTGGCGTCGTTCACTCCGGCAGGCAGTTCCGCAACATTGTTTGTATCGACAATGACACAGGCATCATCAGCGCCAACATCTTCAAGGAACTCCGGCTTGTCGAGGTTCCAGCGGCTCAACACGAACAACGCTTCCGAATTGGGCTCACCCAGAAGACGTGCTTCCGCAGGCGTGCCACGACACTCGTTCAGGTACCAGGACCAGATGATCGGGGACCCAGTGGAATCGGTGTCCGGGGATTTGTGGCCAAACACTTTAATAGTCATAATCGCTGTCTCACTCATAGCTTCTTGGATGCTCTCTTATCGGGTCGCAGACACCTTGTCACCCGGTCCGATCCGGGCTTAGGGTCACACCTGAGAGGCAATGAAAAATGCAGGAAACCGAGCTTTACGCTCCCATAAAGTCCTTTCTCGAAGGTCAGGGATACACTGTGAAGTCCGAGGTCGGTGCAGCGGATGTCGTGGCCTGCCGAGAAGATGACGACCCTTTGATTGTCGAGCTGAAGACAGGTTTCAGCCTGTCGCTGGTACACCAAGCCGTTGCGCGTCAAAGCATCACGGACGTGGTCTATATCGCTGTCCCGCGCGGCAAGGGGCGCAGGTTTCTGACGTCGGTGAAACAGATGAAAACCTTGTGTCGCCGCCTCGGCCTTGGGCTGATCACTGTTCGAATGTCTGACCTGCATCTCGAAGTCCATTGCGATCCAGCGCCCTACGCGCCCCGCCAGTCCAAGAAACGAAGGGCCCTCCTGCTGCGCGAATTCGCCAAGCGGGAAGGAGACCCAAATCTCGGGGGAGCAACGCGCCAGGGCTTGGTGACGGCCTATCGTCAAGATGCCCTGCGCTGTGCAAACCATCTTGCAAGTTCAGGCCCGACCAAAGGCTCCGTGGTCGCCAAGGAAACCGGCGTTCCGAAGGCAACCCGTCTGATGGCCGACAATCACTACGGCTGGTTTCAGCGCGTCGAAACCGGGGTTTACGACCTGACGGAAAAAGGCCGGACGGCAACGGGTGGCGACTGATGGAATGGCGGGAAGATGGCATCCTCCTCAGGCACTCAAAGCATGGAGAGACCAACGCCATCATTGAGGTCTTTACCGAAGCACATGGTCGTCACGCCGGAATTGTGAGGGGGGGTGCCTCCCGCAAGATTGCCGCCACGCTCCAACCGGGCACTCAAGTGAACGTGACGTGGCGGGCCCGCCTCGAAGACCATTTGGGCACTTTTCTCGTCGAGCCGCTTCAGTCCCGGGCTCACTTGATGTCAGATCGGCTAACGTTGGCAGGATTGAACGCCTTGACCGGACTGCTCTGCTTCGCGCTACCAGAACGAGAACCCCATGCCGCGCTTTACCGCCAAACACTGACGGTACTCGACATGATGGATGGCGCCTACTGGCCGTTGGCCTATCTCCGATGGGAAATGTCGATGCTCGACGAGCTTGGGTTTGGCTTGGACCTGTCGCGCTGCGCCGTGACAGGAACCGCTGAGGGGCTGGCTTACATCTCACCCAAGTCCGGACGCGCTGTCGCAGGCGAAGCCGCCGGCGACTGGGTCGATAGGCTCCTGCCTCTTTCGCCCGCCTTGATTGGACAGAGCGCGGAGGCGGAGGATATCCGCGCCGGTCTCAGGGTCACTGGCCATTTTCTTGAAACACGGCTTGCGCCAGCGCTTGGGCAAAAACCGCTACCCGATGCGCGGAGCAGGCTGATTGATCGCCTAGATAGAATCTAAAGACCCGGCTCTCTGACCGGGTCTTCCTTGTTCTCGCTAGGTCTCACTCCCAGTAGACAGAGCCGCGATAGAACTTCTTCTTCATCGGCGTTCCATCCGGACGGAGTGGGATTTCATCACCCTGGGCGTCAACTTCTTTCGGGGTCGGCTCGCTGACTGCGTCTTCTGCTTGCGCTTCTGCTTCCGCAGCCGCGACACGGCTTGCCAAAAGCTCTTTCGTCCCTCGGAAGTTCCCGCGACGCTTCTTTCCAAAGCCAAGCATGGAACTCAGCGTACTTTCATCCGCAGGTGCATCCTCATCGTCACCCGCTGCTATCTCGACTGGCTGAGGTTCCGAGGTCGGAACCTCTTGCTCCTCGACAGGTGGCGCAGTCTGTTCCACGATGTCAGACGCAGGTGTGGCGCCTTCCTCTTCAATGGCCTTTTGGACAGCCTTTCCGAAAATGCCCAAACCCACATGCAGCTTCACGAGTTGCCCACGCTGCATCTGAGGTGCCAGAACGGCGAGCAAACCGTTTTCGATCGTTCGAACGATAAAGCTGTGGTTGGCAAAATCGATCATGACTTCGCCAAAGTCATACCCTTCATCTGCAAGGATCTCGGTCTGTTCGAAAATCTCGGTGAAGGTCTCCAGGATCGCATCAATTTCAAGGACGTCGTAAGGCGATTCCAGATTATGTTGAACCGAGCCGTTGTGCAGCACCATCGCACCGATCACATCGGAGTGGCGCTGGGTGATCTTGTCGAGTGTATCCTTAACGGCCATGACGCATCTCCTTGCGACCGCCGCCTGAATTGTCACGAAGGATAATCAAGTTCGCTGCGGTCAGCGTTTCAGCGTGCATTTCCCGCGATCCCTTAAGAAAGGTGATCGAAGGGCTTGTATCTGTTTCATTGAGCTCGGCACCAATTCTTGACGCCAGATCGATGGCGTTCGAGCAAACGGCCGTGACCGTCTCTGAAACCCCCTCGCTGATAACCTCAATGCCGTCGGCGTCAAAAACCGACCAACCGCGGACCGCATCATCAGCCACGGCATTTTTTATTTTCTTGATCTCTTCCCCATCAAGCACTGACGACAAAGCATCGGTGTGCTTCTTGAACAAACGCATGGGTCTAACTCCAATTAACCATGCGTCACATTCGCTTGAGGATTTGGCCTTTCTATGGCGACGCAAGGTTGTTTCTCAGAAATCCTGACGACGAAAAGTCGGCAATGTAGCATTTTCTTGGCAAGGCGCTTAAAATTTAATCAAATATAGCGACAATTCGGTCTTCGAAAGGCGATTGCGCTCAAACAGCCTACAACTGAAACATGTTCGTTTCCGAATCGCACGCTTTGACTGTCACCCGCCACTCATTGTTGCGCGCGAGCCAGGCCAAAAGCAAAAGGGCGAGCCCATTGGGTCCGCCCTTTGATTTCTTGTTCGCGAGACGGGTCAGTTGCCTGTTGCGCTGACCACGTCGATTGAAACGCCAGGTCCCATGGTCGAAGACAGCGCAACTTTCTTCATGTACGTCCCCTTGGCACCAGCAGGCTTGGCCTTGGACACGGCATCGACGAATGCTCGAACGTTCTCGACCAGTTTCGCCTCGTCAAACGACGCTTTGCCAACACCAGCGTGAACGACACCAGCTTTCTCGACCTTGAACTGAACCTGTCCGCCTTTCGCCGCTTCAACGGCTTCCTTGACGTCCATTGTCACCGTGCCCACCTTTGGATTCGGCATCAGGTTCCGTGGCCCAAGCACCTTACCCAGGCGGCCGACAATTGGCATCATGTCCGGTGTCGCGATGCAGCGATCGAATTCAATGGTGCCGCCTTGCACCGTTTCCATTAGGTCTTCCGCGCCGACAATGTCTGCGCCCGCTTCCTTGGCTTCGTCTGCCTTCGCACCACGCGCAAACACTGCGACACGCACGGACTTGCCTGTGCCATTTGGCAGCGTAACGGAACCGCGGACCATTTGGTCTGCATGCCGTGGATCAACACCAAGGTTCATTGCGATTTCGACGGTTTCGTCGAACTTGGCGGTCGCATTGGCCTTCACAAGGGCAACCGCTTCTTCGACCGAGACGTCTTCCTTACCGGCGAAAGCTTCGCGCGCGGCTGTGGTTCTCTTTCCAAGCTTTGCCATGACTTACCCCTTCACCTCGATACCCATCGACTTGGCTGAGCCAAGGATAATCTTCATCGCCTGATCGACATCGTTCGCCGAAAGGTCTTTCATCTTGGCTTCAGCGATCTCGCGCACCTGCTTGGTCGTCACCGTACCCACAACCTCGCGGCTCGGGTTATTGGCGCCCGACTTTAGCTTGGCGGCTTTCTTCAGGAAATAGGACGCTGGCGGCGTCTTGATGTCCATCGAGAACGACTTGTCCTGGTAGTATGTGATGATCGTCGGGCAGGGTGCGCCCGGCTCCATGTCCTGCGTTTTGGCGTTAAAGGCCTTGCAGAATTCCATGATATTGATGCCGCGCTGACCCAGAGCCGGACCAACCGGCGGGGAGGGGTTCGCTTGTCCGGCAGGCACCTGAAGCTTCATGGTGCCGGCAACTTTCTTGGCCATAAGACCAACTCCTTTTCTCAACTCCCTCGGAACGCGTTCCTTAGGATATGGTTGATGTGGTCCGGTCCAGACGTCGCGACGCCCTCGCCTCCCACGAGATAGCCTGCAGTGCAGACTGGCGGGGGTTACACCCGTTAGGCATGCATTTCAAGAGCGTTGCGGCATTGCGCGCCTTCGGCGCACACGATGTTTTGCGTCTGCCTGCGGCAGCCGCGTTTATACGTATTTTAGAAGAGATGAAGAGGCTGTTCTTCCTGGCTCAAATACGGCGGGGAGTCTCTCGGAGAGAGACGGGGCGGAGCCCCCAAACAAAACATGGCGTGCGCCGAAGGCGCGCAATTTGGCAGTGTCGGCATCGTCCGCAGAAACAAAACCCGATGTAGATAGCCGTTTACAGCCCCATCACGCAGTCTTCCGCGTGCGCCTCAGCCCTGCTTTGACACCTGGGTAAACTCCAGTTCGACGGGCGTCGCGCGACCGAAAATCGAGACCGTAACCTTCAGGCGCTGGTTCTCTTCGTCGACCTCTTCCACGGTGCCATCGAAATCCTCGAACGGGCCGTCGTTGACCTTAACCTGCTCGCCGACCTCGTAGGAGATCATCAACTTCGGCGCGCTCTCACCTTCTTCGACGCGGTTGAGAATGCCGTTCACTTCGGCATCCCGCATCGGCATGGGACGCCCCTGCGGGCCGAGGAAACCGGTGACGCGGTTGATTGAGTTGATCAGGTGATAGCCTTCATCCGACATCTCCATCCGCACGAGCACGTAGCCCGGCATGAAGCGACGTTCAGCGGCGACTTTCTTGCCCCGGCGGATCTCGATCACTTCTTCGGTCGGGACCAGAACCTCTTCGATCTGCTCTTCGAGCCCGGCGTCAATCACCGACTGGCGTATCGTTTCGGCGACCTTCTTCTCAAAATTCGACAGGACGCTCACGGAGTACCAGCGCTTCGCCATAGGTCGGGGTCCTTCTCGCGAGGGCAGTTTGCGACTGCCGGAAATTAAAAGGGGCGTGCACTTTCACATGCACGCCACTCGACAAACCGGGTGATACCCTCGGTCAGAACCAAGTTCAAGTGGGATCAGGTGCCGAAATAGGTCAGCACGATCTCCAACCCCGAGAAAATGATACGGTCCACCACCCAGAAGAAGGCAGCGGTCAGCACAGCAAGGAAAAACACCATCACGCTGGTAAGTGCCACTTCACGGCGTGTCGGCCAAATGACTTTGGCGACTTCGGCACGCACCTGTTGAATGAACTGGAGCGGATTGACCATCTTGATCCTTGCGGCGTTGTTTTCACGTTTGGCCGCAGATACGCGCTTCGCTGCGCGCTTTCAACCCTCAGGCACGAAGTTCCCGAAGTGCCGAGTTCCATCAGGACCTGGCATCTCATTTGCGAACATTGGCGTTGTGGGTCTCTTGGCAATCGGGATTGCTATCGCCAGCGTCATACCTCGCGAAGAAACCCGTGACCAACGACGGCCAACCTACGCCACATCGCCTTCACTCCAGTTTAACTGAGGTGCCGAACAAGGCCTGCTTAACCGCAAAGTTGGAGAAATCGACACTGGCTGTGTATCGCGCGAAAGTTAAACAACGCCTTCCGTTTTTTACTTCTTCCACAGCTAGATCACGCGGCACAGCAAGCCTTTGTGAAAGTCGAAGACTTTATGCAGGGCCAATGGAGTCAACTCGGACAACCAAAAACGCTTGAACTGACCAGGATCAAATAGCTTGATGAGATGCGTTAGGGCTGATGCGACGCCGCATTCATTCGTCGGACTGGCAGGGGCGGAGGGTCTCGAACCCCCGACCTACGGTTTTGGAGACCGTCGCTCTACCAACTGAGCTACACCCCTAAGGCCGAGGGTGCAGTTACGGCAGCGCCGTTCCGGAATCAAGATCGAAACCGCCGATCCTAGTACTTTAAACGAAGCTCTGCGGCTTCCAGGTACTTTCCGGCACCCACCAGCTCCGACGCAAAGGCCCCGATACGATCGGTCGGCAATCCGCCCGCCAGCGCTTTCTCAAACCGATCGATGCCCTGCTCAATCCGGCCATCATGCACCAGCGTTATGGCAAGGTAGTAGTGCGCCCAAGGGTCTTGCACACCGGTGGCCAATGACGCTTCGGCCGCCGCCGCAGCCATGCCGTAGTTGCCAAGTTCCAAAGCGATGTAGCTTTTCAGCAGATGATCAGAGTAGTCCGCCCCCGAAAGCGACAAGCCACGCTCAATGATGGCGAGCGCTGCCTCGAACTGGTGATCCGTCGCAAGCGCATCGGCATACCAGTAAAGAATGGCGTTGTTTGCACCGAGACGTGCATCTGCATCCCGGTAGGTGTCGATCGCCTCCCTGCGGCGGCCGAGCGCAATAAGGGCCTGACCTTTCTCGATGTATCCGGACGAGTTCGCCGGGTGCGATGCAATCAACCGTTCCGCTTCCCGCAGTGCTTGCGCATTCCGGTCTAGGTCGCGCAGCGCGATGATACGGTAGACGAGTGTCGGAAAGTCATTCGGTGCTTCAATGAGAACGTCGTTGAAGATCGCCAGAGCGTCTTCGGCCGCCCCCAGTTTCAGCTTCGCGCGCCCTAGCCCGTAGCGCGCATTGACGTCATAGGGTTCGATGTCGAGAGCTGTTTCAAAGTTCTTGATCGCCTGCCGAGGCTGCCCGTCATCCAGGCAGCTCCACGCCACTTCACGCACAGCCCAAAGGTAATCCGGATCAATCGACAGGGC
>JBCBBB010000042.1:8852-21582 GCA_038532095.1 Pseudomonadota bacterium | reverse complement strand
GGCGCCAATGTCACCACCCGTCGTTAGCCCCATGTGAGCGACGACGATGTCGGCTCCTGCGGCCGCCATGGCATGTGCGTCGTCCGGCGAAAAAGCGTAGGGCGTGGTCAACATGTCCTTCTCGTGCGCGGCACGGACCAGATCAATTTCTAACCCGTAGCCCATGCCGGTCTCTTCGAGATTGGCACGGAAGGTGCCGTCAATCAGGCCGACGGTTGGAAAGTTCTGGATGCCAGAGAAGCCAAGTGTGATCAGGTCATCCAAAAATTTGTCCGGGATCATAAAAGGGTCTGTCCCGTTCACACCCGCCAGAACAGGCGTGTTCCTGACGACGGGAAGCACCTCTTTCGCCATATCGACAACGATCTCATTCGCGTTGCCATAGGCAAGCAACCCTGCAAGTGACCCACGCCCGGCCATGCGATAGCGCCCGGAGTTATAGATAACGATCAGATCGATACCACCCGCTTCTTCGCATCGCGCTGAGAGGCCGGTGCCTGCGCCGCCGCCGATGATCGGGCGCCCGTCTGCGATCTTTGCACGCAAGCGGGAGAGGATTTCAGAGCGGGGAATGCGCATCAGGTGATCTCTTTCAAAGCGGTAAGAGCTGCATCAGCGAACTCGGTCGTGTTGAGGTTGTGGGGTACCGAAATCAAACGTCGGTTTTCCGTCGGTATCACGTCGGTATTCAGTCGGTGTGTCAAAGCGGCTAGCGCCTCAGGATCGTGGAAGGGTTGCCCGACCGCGTCAATCGCGGAAACGCCGCCTTCGGGGATCAGGAAGCGCACCGGACCGGTCATTGCGTTTAGTCGTGATGCGATCCAGGCACCGAACTGATCATTCTCTTCCGGCGTCGTGCGCATCAGTGTCACTTGAGGATTGTGGACATGGAAGTCCCGACCAGCGAACTTCTCGGGAACAGTCTCACGCGCGCCGAAATTCACCATGTCGAGCGCGCCAACAGACCCAACAAACGGAACACCAGACCGGATCACTGCACCAAAGCGATCTTCTGTCGCCGCGAAAACGCCGCCCACCAGCATGTCGGCCACTTCAGTCGTTGTAAGGTCCACGACCGCTTCAATCATGCCGCTGTCGATCAGCTTTTCCATCGAACGTCCGCCTGTTCCGGTGGCGTGGAACACAAGCGGATCGTAGTCGGACGCGAGAGCGTCCGCGATATGACTGACAGCCGTTGTCGTGACGCCGAACATCGTCAGCCCAATTGCTGGCTTCACATCAAGTGTCGGAACGTCATGCTGCATCATGCCCGCAAGTGCGTGCGCAGCGTTGCCCAAGACCTGAACAGAAATGCGGTTTAAACCCTGCACGTCGGTTACAGAATACATCATAGCGATGTCACTCGGCCCAACGTAAGAACCGACATCGCCGCTGGCGACTGTCGAGACCAGGACTTTCGGAACACCCACAGGTAATGCGCGCATCGCCGGTGCCAGCAAAGCAGTGCCACCGGACCCACCTGCGCCGACCAAGCCGCCGATCCAGTCGGCGCTCCTCACATAGGTTTCGAACGCCACAGCCATCGCAGCGACCGCTGCACCCCGATCTGTCTGAGACAATACAGCCTCAGCCCCATCCGGATGGCAGGCCGCAACGGTTTCAGCGGATATGTCCGCACTGCCTTTCGCAGTCGTTCCAAGATCGATCGTGCGCACCTCCAACCCGGCTGCGCGGATCAGGTCGGCCAAGTATGAAAGCTCCGTGCCCTTGGTGTCGAAAGTGCCTGCAACCGCCGCGATCATTGACGCCACCGGGCCATTTCACCCTCAACCTGTGCGCGGTCTACAATCCCTGCATCTGACCCAAGACCACTTGCAACAAGCGAGGCAGACGCCGTACCAAGGTGAGCCGCCTCCGTCAGGCTTCGGTCATCCGCCAGCCCTGCGATGAACCCGGCTGTGAAGGCATCACCGCACCCGGTCGTATCGACGACCTCTATGTCGTAAGCCGGTACATGAACGCGGTCGTCGCCATAGGCGATGATCGAACCATCCCCGCCCATGGTCAGGACCGGACATTTCACGCCACGGGTCTGGAAAAACCTGATGTTTTCCTCCACGCCAGAGATGCCGCTCAAAATCTCGGCCTCTTCAATTGACGGAATGAAATAGTCGATATGCGGCAGCAGCGGCTCGACAAATTGCCATGTGTCCGGCCCAGCACCCACGAGATCCCAAGTAGTGACACAACCCGCCTCTTGCGCCGCTTTGAGGAGTCGCGCGCTGGGTGCGCCGTCGAGTTTAGCCAAAAGCCCGGTCCCGCCGAGATGGAAGAACCGACAATCCAGAACCTTCTCCAGCATGGCGTCCGAGACATCGAAGTGATCCGATGCGCCGCGGCAGTGCAAGGCAGGGCGTTCCCCATTGGGGCGGACATTCAAAATGGTGGCGGATGTCTCGACACCTTCGAGCCGTTGCATCAGATCGCAGTTGATGCCCATCCGGTTCATGTGGTCGATGACGAAATCGGCTTTCTCGTCGCTCCCCACAGCGCCGACCGCCTGACAGTTCAGCCCAAGTTTGGCGAGGTCGACGACAGTGCCACCGGCTGTACCTGCAACCGTCAGCCGGATCTCCTCAATAAAATCGACATTGCCGCCTTCCGGGATCGCGGTCACCGGGCGTCCGAGGATATCGAGAATGTACAGCCCGACGACGGAAACATCGAAGCTGCTCATCGCAAGGTCTCCAGATACTCCACATAAAGGAAGGCCGTGCCAACACCAAGCGCTGCGGCCACGCCAAGGATCACCAGCACAATGATGGTCGCTTTCCGAATGGCGCTGAACGGCACGCCTTCACGGCAAAGCGGCACAAGGTTGAAGGCGAGGGCGCCGATCACCACGGTGACGCAACCGATTGAGAAGAGTTGCAATGAAAAGGGCTGGAAGATGAAGATGATCGAGATCACGCAAAGCCCGATGATACACCGTTCCAGCAGTTTGGCTTGTGCTGCGGTCATGATGCGCTCCTTAGGACCTGTTCGTCTTCGGTAAAGACATGCGTTGTGTTTGGCGGGAAGCGGGTGTGCACGTTGTCACCTTCCGACATCGGGACCCGCCAATCGGTCACCAAGCGCAAATCATGGAAACCATCGTGCATGTGCGCCAGAGTTTCCGCCCCCATCGGTTCGACCATGTCAATCTTCGTCGACAGGCTGTCTTCGGTCGGTTCCGCGCTCATCTCCAGGTTTCGCGGTCGGATGCCCAGCGTGACTTTTGATCCGGGTGACAATTGCGACACCGCAGGATCAACCTTGATCTTGAGGGTCTGATCGCCTTCGAAGGCAAAGTCGGCCAGACCGGTTCCGTCGGACCCCGTCAGTGTGGCGCGGATGAGGTTCATCTGCGGTGTGCCGATGAAGCCCGCGACAAACAGGTTGGCCGGAGACTGAAACACATTATGCGGTGTGTCCACCTGCTCGATCCGTCCGGCGCGCATGACGGCGATCCGGTCGGCCATGGTGAGCGCTTCCAACTGGTCGTGGGTCACGATGACAGTCGGGCGGGACAAGTCCTGCAAGACTTCTTTGATTTCGCCACGCATCTCTTCCCGCAATTGCACGTCAAGACGCGAGAGCGGTTCGTCGAAGAGGAAACATTGCGGATCGCGTATGATCGAGCGGCCAACAGCCACGCGTTGCTTCTCGCCCTCCGCAAGCTGGCCCGGCGTGCGTTTCAGGATGCTCTCAAGTTGCAAGGTCTTTGCAACCTGTGCCACGCGCTTTTCGATCTCAACGCCTGAGAGTTTCTCTGCGTGGAGAGGGTAGGCCAGATTTTCGGCGACCGTAAGCGATGGATAGAGGGCGTAGAACTGGAACGACATCGCAACGTTGCGGTCACGCGGGGCGAGTTCATTCACTCTTTTGCCGCCGAGCATAACGTCGCCTTCTGATGCGGCCTCAAGACCCGCGACCATGCGAAGCGTGGTTGTTTTCCCGCACCCTGACGGCCCGAGCAGGCAAAGGACCTCGCCATCGCCCACGTCCAGATCGATCGCATCGACGGCGGTCAGTGACCCGAAACGTTTCGTGATTTTCTTGAGTTCGATCGTCATTATTTCTTGACCGTTCCGAATGTAACACCGCGCAGAAGTTGGTTCTGCAAAAGAAATGTGACGAAGAAGATCGGGATCAGGAACAACGTCACAATCGCTGCCAAGAGCCCGTAATCCACGCCGACCTCACCGCCCAACGTACGGGCCATGGCAACGGGTACGGTTCGTGTTTCAACCCCGGTCAGAAGCAAGGCGAAGAGGAATTCGTTCCATGTCAGGATCAGTCCGAACACGAAGGTCGCCGACAAACCGGCAAGGATTTGCGGAATACAAAAGTTGAAGAAAACCCGTCGTTCCGTGGCCCCGTCCATGCGCGCGGCATCTTCTATCTCGGGGTTCAGTTCATCGAAGAATGATTTCACCAGCCAGACCGAGAATGGAATGTTAAACGCCGTGTAGAGCAGGATGATTCCCCAATAGCTGCCTGCCAGGCCGCTTAGGCGGAACATCAGGAAAATCGGGATAATCACGACGATGGGGGGCATCATCCGCGTGGTGAGGATGATGAAGAGGTATGTGTCATTGCCCTTGAGCGGATAACGCGAGAACGCATAGGCCGCGAGCGTGCCGACGATCAGAGCCAACCCAACGGAGCTGAAAGCGATAAAGATCGAGTTGAAAAAGTAGAGCCCCATGTCGGTCGCCTGCGCGGTGCCCGTGGTGATCGACGTGCGATAGAAGACGCTTGTGAAGTTCTCCATGGTCGGGGTGAAGAACAGCTTTGGCGGCACGGCCAGGGCATCTGTTCTGGTCTTGAAGGCGGTCAGGATGATCCAAAGCACCGGGAAGAAATAGATAAACCCGATGACAGAAGCGATGGCCGTATAACCCCATCCCGCTTTGCCGATTTCGCGATGTTTCCGAGCCATCAGTTCACCTCCTCGGCGCGCCGGTTCACGGAGTAGAGATACAGGTTGGTCAGAACGATCACGATGAACAGCACGATGTAAGCAAGCGCCGAGGACTGACTGGTTCTGAAGAACTGGAACGCGGTCCGATAAAGGTAGACCGCAATGGTTTCCGTAGACGAACCAGGGCCACCTTCGGTGATGATGTAAACGATGTCGAAGAGCTTGAAGGTTTCAATCGTCCGGAAAAGAACGGCCAACAACAAGAGCGATTTGATGTATGGAAACGTGATGGTTCGGAACGTTCTCCATTTGCTGGCACGGTCAATCTCGGCCGCTTCGTACAAATACTTGGGCACCGATACGAGCCCGGCGAGCACCAGAAGCATCACGAAAGGTGACCACATCCAGGCATCTGCGATTACAATGCCGATGATCGCACCTTGCGGCGAGCCGAGCATGACGAAGGGTTCACTGGTGAAGAAGTTCAGAACATAGCTCACCACGCCGAATGTCGGCTCATAGAACAGCTTGAAAAAGACACCGACCGAAACGAAGGACAGCATCATCGGTGTCAGCACCAGCATAAGAACAATGCGGCGCATGGGGAACGCTTTCGCGAAGAGCAGCGCCAGAAGAAACCCTACGATCAATTGCACGATGACAGACGATCCCACGATGATCGCGGTGGTCTGAAACCGCTCCCAAACCTTTTCGTCGGTCAGGGCGTCCGCGTAGTTATCCAACCCGCGGAATCGGGGCACCCGTTGGCTTGACGCCCGGTAATTGAAGAAACTCAGCCCGAAGGACCACATGAGCGGGAAGATGTTCATCACAAACAGGATGAGAATTGCAGGCGTGACAAGCAGCGCCCCCCGCCGTTTCGGGTCGAGTAGCCAAGCGCCAAAACCGCCTCTGGTGTCCGCCATAAGAAGGGCCGTCCTCGTTAGGATTTTCTCAGGAAAAACAGGGCCCGACTGACGCCGGACCCCGCAGGGAGTAAACTGTTACTCGATGAAGCCAATGTCTTCGAGAAGCTCCTGCTGGAACTCCGCAACGGCATCCAACGCTTCCTTTGCCGACTGCTGGCCGGTGATGGCCTTGTCGAATTCTTCCTGCTGCTGCGTGAGCATTTCGAAGAATTCAGGGATGTGCCACACGTCCTTCTGCCAGTCGATCATCTCGACATGCGCACGGTTCCATGGGCGCAAGTCGTTGTACTCTGGCATTGCCATGACGCTCATCAGGCCGGACTGACCACCGTTGGCGACGGCGGCAAGCTGTGTCTCGGGGTTCAGCCACCACTTCACCACGTTCAGTGCTTCGTTCACAACCTCATCCGAGTTCCATGTGGTCAGAACAAAGGGCTGTCCGCCGATGTTGCCGGTCCGGTCAATCGACCCATCGGCCTGCCGCGTACCCGGCGCTGGGCCGAAGGCCGATTTGTCGTGCACGGTCGAGGCGTTCGGATCAAGCACCGGTTCGCCAAGGCCAACCCAGTCGATGATCGCGCCGACTTTGCCTTGCATATAAAGGTCCTGGATCACAAAGATGTCCATCTGACCGGTTTGCGCCACAGGCGGCATGTACTGGAGGTAGCTCAGGTACTCATCGAAGGCTTCCACGGCGACGTCAGAGTTCACGACACCTTCGGCTTGCGCTTCAGGGGCTTTGGATTCATCCCAGATATCGCCGCCATGCTGCCAGATGAACGCGTTCACCTGCATGGTCGAGAAGTCGTAACCCTTACCGGCCTGATAGGCGATGCCATAGAACGGCTCGGTCAGTTCCTCGCCAGCGAGCATTTCACCCGCATCGCGCTTGAAGAACTCACCAATCTGTCCCCACTTCTCCCAATCAGTGTCCTGCCAGTCTTCATAGGTGCAGGGCAGATTGGTGCCATACGCTTCCTGGAAGGCCGCCATTTCACCTTCGTTGCAGAAGATATCTTCGCGGTAGAACGTGACATACGTGTCCGGGAACTGCGGGAAGCCGTAGTAGTTCACGCCAGGGGCCGGAACTTCGCCAGCCGCTTCAAGTTGTGCCCGTGTCCGGTGCGGGTAGGTCGAATAGGCCGAGACAAGCGCCGGGTGCAGGTCCTGCATGATGGCTTTAAGCTCGGGGTCTTCGTTGATCTTGTCTGTCAGGTTCAGGTAGTACCCACCTTCGACAAATGCACCGAGCCACTGGCTGTCGGTCACGATCATCTGATACTTCTGTTCACCCGACGTCAGCGACGCGGCAACGCGTTCGTAGAAGCTGGGCCAAGGGATGAAGTCCATGTCCAGCGTTGTCGTATGACCATCCGGCGACGTGTAGGTCTGGTCGAAGTGCTCTTTCATAAAGCGTGTCGGCGGCCAGTCCGGCGCAGCCATTGTAATCGTGATATCCGCAGACATCGCGGGCGCGCCGCCAAGTCCGGCCGCCAATACTGTGGCACCCATCAGGGTACTCATCACTTTGGTTATCTTCATTGTCTCCTCCTCTTGATAACGATCTCTTCCGAGCCTTTTTTGTTTTTTCTGCTCTCCTGCAATTTCAGACAGTCTCCTGCGCCGCACGGGCGCCGGTCGTTGGATCGAAGAAATGCAAGTTCTTCGGATCAAACTTGATGGCGATCTCGTCCCCGACGCTGAACTTGGCTGCGACCTCCTCTCGCAGAACCATTTTCATGTCGGTGTCACGGGCTCTGATATCGATGACTGTGACATCGCCCAGTGGTTCGGTCAGATGGATCTTCACTGGAATGCCGCCATCCTCTCCATTGGCCAGCGCGATGTCGTGGGGGCGCAACCCGACGACCAACGGCTGACCATTGGCCACACCGGGTGCCGCGACGGGGTGATCCAGAAAGGGCAGGGCGATCTGACCGTCGGAAGCGGCAGTCGCCGATACGAAGTTGATCGGGGGCGAGCCGATCATTCCGGCGACATAAGTATCAGTGGGCGCACGGTAGAGGTCACGCGGTGTCCCTATGGCGACAACTTTGCCATCCTGAATGACACCGATCCGGTCTCCCATTGTCAGTGCCTCGATCTGATCCGGCGTCGCGTAGAGCATGGTCATACCGAGTTCGCGGTGCAGCCGCTTGAACTCCGTCCGCATCTCATCGCGCAGCTTTGCGTCGAGGTTTGTCAGCGGTTCATCCAGCAGCAAGAGTTTGGGACGGCCAACGATGGCGCGACCAATGGCAACGCGCTGCTGCTCGCCCCCGGAAAGTGTGGTCGGCTTGCGCTTGAGTGTGTGTGTCACGCGAAGCAGCTCGGCCACCTCGCCAACGCGTTTCTTGATGTCATTCGAATTTTCGCCCGCACGACGCAATGGATGCGCCAGGTTGGCCTCAACGGACAGGTGCGGGTAGAGCGCGAATGTCTGGAAAATCATCGAGATACCGCGACCCTGAACTGCGCTCTCGGTCACATCCTGGCCGGCGAAATGGACACTGCCGTGCTCGAGCTCCTCAAGGCCCGATATGGCGCGCAGAGTTGTGGTTTTCCCCGATGATGATGGCCCCAGAAGGCAGAAAAACTCACCATCCGCCACGTCAAACGACATACCGTCCAGTGCCACAACCTTGCCGAAGTTGCGCCGCAGGTTATCGACCTTCAACTCCGACATATATGTTCGCCCCTCATACCCGTTTTATCCCTTGCAGCTGTCCATGACGTGAACGCGCCGACATCAATGCAGATTGTCGCGCACAAAGATCTCGATCCTTATGCGCTCTTGTTTTTCGTTCACCGGCGTATCGTCCGTGAGATGTCTCAGCACGCGGATGGCGCTGCGCACTTCGTGACTTGGGTCTTGCACCAAGACGGCGTCCACCGTGCCTGCGATCAACGCTGCGCGTGTGTGCTCAGATAGCTCGGTCGTGACCACGCTCATCTCTTGCTCAGCCGCTTCGATCGCGTCGATCACACCTCTCGTCCCGCCGCCAAGGCTGTAGAGCCCGACCACATTGGGGTTCTCGGACAGCAGGCTTGAGAGTTTCTCTTCCACGATCCCCGCAAGCTCTTCGCCTTCGATCCATGGCAGAACATTCAGTTCAGGGCACTCCGCACGCATCACTTGTTCAAAACCCATGCGTCGCTCCACGTGGTCGCGCAAGGTGCCCGATCCCGCAACAACAGCCACATCACCGGTGCGGGGCGAAACAAACCTTTTGAGCAAACTGGCCGCCACGCGCCCTGCTGCAACGTTGTCGATGCCAACAAACCGCTCCCGCTCGGAATTCGGAATGTCGGAAATGAATGAGATCACACGCACGCCGCGCTTTCGCAGCGCCGCAACGGCGTCCCGCACGATCTGGCTTTCCACCGCCACAAGCGCCACACCATCACCGATTGCATCTCCAAGGTCGTCAATCGCATCTACGATGGCCCGTGGGTCCAAAGGTGGAACCGCGACCAAGTTCACCTCGATCCGTTCCTTGGAAGCTTGGGATTTTGCGGTTTCGATTTCGGTACGGACGTCGTTGAAGAAGGCGGTCTCACCGGCCGATACAATGAAGGTGAACGTATAGGAACGTCTCCGCGCCAGGTTGGCGGCTGTTTGGTCTCGGACGAAATTCAGGCGGTCCATCG
The DNA here is from genome assembly GCA_038532095.1 of Pseudomonadota bacterium. Lineage (GTDB taxonomy): Bacteria > Pseudomonadota > Alphaproteobacteria > Rhodobacterales > Rhodobacteraceae > JAJDOD01. The sequence continues at coordinate 12,075 of JBCBBB010000042.1, read as the reverse complement.
CGTCGACCACGCGCTGGATCGTCGTTTCGCGCACGCCCTTACGTTTGTTGAGCACGCGGTCAACGGTCGCAAGGCTCACCCCAGCCTCTTTGGCTACGTCTTGCGCAGTCACCCGTGTCATTGATCCTCCCATTGAAAAAACCTTGAGGTATGTGGTGATGTACGTCAATCAAATTCGCAACCGAAGTTGCATGGCGAAGGGAGGGCGCAGATGCTGATTGGAATTCCCAATACACTCACGCCGGATTTATTAAGACATCTCAAAGCGATGGGTCATGGCGATGAATTGGTAATCGCCGATGCGAATTTTCCGGCAGAGGCCTGTGCCGCCCGAATCGAACGCCTCGCCGGAGTGAGCGCAACCGAGGCTTTGAGGGCAATCTTGACGATCATGCCTCTTGATTCTTACGTCGATTTTCCGGCGCGCACCATGCAGGTTGTTGGCGATCCGGATGCCGTGCCTGACATTGTCGCGGAGTTCCAGGACATCATCAACGAGACGGCAGATCACCCCGCCAAAATCAGCAATGTGGAGCGCCACGCCTTCTATGTTGAGGCGCGCAAAACCTACTGTGTGGTGCAAACAGCCGAAACGCGGCTTTATGGAAACATCATCCTTCAGAAAGGCGTTGTCCCACCCACATGATCCGGGACTGCACGCGGATAGGGAGTGCCGGGCACCGCACCGAAGGTCCAGGTTTTCTGCAAGGCAAAGATCAGAGGTTCAAATGGGCTTGCAGATCGCAAGGTAAAGCGGGCTAGATGAAACGCGCGTGAGGGAGGGTGCCAAACATGCAGACGAAGAAGATCATCAACAACGGGGATGACGCAGTCGACGAAATGCTCGACGGCATACTTCTTGCCCATGCTGACACGCTGCGCGCCGCCGAAAGCTCAAGTCGCGCGATCATAGCGCGCGAGGGACCCCGTGATGGGAAGGTCGGCCTTGTTATTGGCGGCGGTTCTGGTCACGAGCCCACATTCGTTGGGTTTGTCGGGAAGGGCCTGGCGGACGCGGCTGCGATCGGCAATGTCTTTGCCTCCCCTCCGCCCGATCCTGCGCTGGCCTGTGTCAGTGAGGTCTCGGGAGGGGCCGGTGTGCTTTTCATGTATGGGAATTACGCAGGCGACGTGATGAATTTCGACATGGCGGCTGAGATGGCCGCGATGGAGGGCATCGAAGTACGGACGGTTCTGACGACGGACGATGTGGCCTCGGCGCCTCGCGATGAAATCGAGAAACGCCGCGGCGTTGCGGGGAACTTTTTCATCTTCAAGGCGGCCGGTGCTGCGGCCGACGAGATGATGAACCTCGACGAGGTGGAGCGTGTGGCGCGGCACGCAAATGCGCGCACGTTCACTATGGGCGTTGCCCTTAGCCCATGTTCGCTGCCGCAGACACGACGCTGGAACTTCGACTTGCCGGAAGGCGAGATGGAGATCGGCATGGGGATCCATGGCGAACCGGGCATCGAGCGCGGACCGATCAAACCGGCCGACGAGATCGTCGACGAAATGATGGACCGCATTTTCGATGAGATGGGGGCAGCAAATGGAGATCAGGTGGCCGTGCTGGTCAATGGCTTGGGCGCCACGCCGCTGATGGAGTTGTACATCATGAACCGCAGGGTTCAGGCGCGCATTAAACAGGCCGGGCTGTCGACCCATGCAACATGGGTTGGTAACTATTGCACCTCGCTGGAGATGGCGGGGGCGTCGGTTACGCTGATGCATCTTGACGATGAACTCCAGCGGCTGATCGACCGACCTTGCCATTGTGCCATGTTCCGGGTGGTTTAATCGATGACCGGGAATGATGTGAAAGCGATGCTTCTGGCCGCCGCTGATGCAATGGACGCGGCACGTGATGAGCTTTGTGTTTTGGATGGCGAAATAGGAGATGCCGACCACGGCGTGGCCATGGCAGGCGGCTTTGGTGCCATTCGTGCCGCGCTTGAGGCGATGGATGACGCAGCGCCGACCGACGTCTTCAACACATCCGCGAAAGCATTTCTCAATGCCGTCGGGGCCTCTTCTGGTCCACTCTATGCAACAGCTTTCATGCGCGCGGGAGCATCGGTGAAGGGCAAGGACAACATCGGCGACGAAGACGCGCCAACACTTGTCGCCGCCATGGCGGAAGGCATTGCACACCGGGGCAAGGCATCGCGTGGGGACAAAACCATGCTGGATGCGTGGGGTCCGGCGTCAGACGCGGCTCTCGCGGCGGCAGGTCGGCCCGCATCCGCCGTCTTTCACGCTGCTGCGGATGCGGCAGAAGCGGGTGCAGCCGCGACAGCAGACATGCAAGCCAAATTGGGACGGGCCGCACGCCTTGGCGCGCGATCATTGGGCCACAAAGACCCCGGCGCGGTCTCCGCATTCATGCTGCTCCGCGCTATGGCGAAAAGCCTTGAGTAAAGCGCACCACGGCTTTCCGGTTCAGGCGAAAAGAGACGGCCGGAAAATTGGCATTTGCCCGAATCGGGCAACCGCGATCACTCTTGCCCGCATAACTTGAGCCTCCGTTCAGTGTTGAACGGCGGCGCAAATTGGGAGGAGAGATATGGATATTGCATCGCCCATGGGGCGCGTTTCGGCGTGGCTTGAAACCTTCGGACAGGCTTTGGAAAGCGGTGATACTGAAGCGCTGAAGTCGCTTTTTGCGGAAGAGTGCTACTGGCGCGATCTCGTCTCTTTTACTTGGAACATCAAGACGATGGAGGGGCGCGATGCGATTGCGGACATGGCGTCGGCGACACTCGGCGATGTTCACCCCACCAGTTGGAAAATCGATGGCGAGCCAAGCGAAGGCGGTGGCATAACGGAAGCCTGGATCACCTTTGAAACCGACGCCGTGCACGGGCGCGGCCACGTCCGACTGAACGATGATGGGTGCTGGACCCTGCTGACAACGGCGCAGGAGCTGAAAGGTTTCGAAGAGAAGAAAGGTGACCGTCGCGACCAGGGCGTCGCCCATGGCGCATTCAAAGATCGGGAGACCTGGGCCGAGCGTCGAGAACGCGAAGCGAAAGAACTCGGCTATGCCGATCAGCCCTATGTCGTCATTATCGGTGGTGGTCAGGGCGGCATTGGACTTGGTGCACGGCTCCGCCGCCTTGGAGTGCCAACGATCATTGTCGAGAAGAACGAACGACCGGGCGACAGCTGGCGCAAGCGGTACAAGTCGCTCTGCCTGCATGATCCGGTTTGGTACGATCAC
>JBCBBB010000042.1:0-8752 GCA_038532095.1 Pseudomonadota bacterium | reverse complement strand
ACGAAGATCATGGAGTTGAACTACTGGACGCGTACGACGTGCAAGTCCGCAAGCTTTGATGAGGAAACCAAGGAGTGGACGGTCGTTGTGGATCGCGACGGCGAAGAGGTCGTTCTAAAACCCAAGCAACTTGTGTTGGCGACCGGCATGTCGGCAGTGCCAAACATGCCGGACCTTCCGGGCATGGACAGTTTCAGGGGTGACTTGCACCACTCTTCAAAGCACCCCGGGCCAGATGCGTATGAGTACAAGAAAGTGGCGGTGGTTGGATCAAACAACTCCGCTCACGATATTTCGGCAGCCCTGTGGGAGGCTGGCGCCGACGTCACGATGGTCCAACGCTCTTCCACTCATATCGTTAAGTCGGACACGCTTATGGATATCGGCTTGGGCGATCTTTACTCGGAGCGCGCGGTTGCGAATGGCATAGATCACCACACCGCTGACCTGATCTTCGCGTCGGTCCCATACAAAGTGCTGCCCGCGCTTCAGGTGCCGCTCTACGACAAAATGAAAGAAAGGGACGCCGAGTTCTATGAGCGGTTGGAGAAAGCTGGTTTCCAACTGGATTGGGGCGTGGATGGAAGTGGTCTTTTCATGAAGTACCTCCGTCGGGGTTCGGGATACTACATCGATGTCGGCGCCAGCGAACTTGTGGCCGACGGCAAGATCAAACTTGCGCACGGACAGGTGGCTGAGGTGACGCCGGATGGGCTCAAGCTGGAAGACGGCACTGAACTGGACGCCGATGTGATCGTGTTCGCCACCGGCTATTCCTCAATGAACGGGTGGGCAGAGCAACTGATCGGTAAGGATGTTGCCGACAAGGTTGGCAAGTGTTGGGGCCTTGGGTCAGATACGCCAAAAGACCCGGGTCCGTGGGAAGGTGAGTTGCGGAACATGTGGAAACCGACGCAGCAGGAAGCGCTTTGGTTCCATGGCGGGAACTTGCATCAATCGCGGCACTACTCACAGTTTCTCTCGATCCAGATCAAGGCAAGAATGGAAGGCATTCCGACGCCAGTGTTCGGCCTGCAAGAGGTTCATCACCTCTCGTGAAGCGCAGAATACAAGTCTCGACAAATGAGCGGCGCACGTGATGCCGGCTGACCTCTGGATCGGCACAAGCTGGAAAATGAACAAGACGCTTGCCGAAGCCGAGAGCTTCGCCGAGGCGCTTGCGGCTGCGGATGCTGGCTCGGACAATCGGGTCCAACGGTTTGTCATCCCGCCTTTCACCGCCCTGCGTGAGGTCGCTAAAAAGCTCGCCGGGACTTCGGTTCTGGTGGGTGGGCAAAACATGCACTGGGAAGATGCCGGACCTTGGACTGGTGAGATTTCACCCTTGATGCTGAAGGACTGCGGCGTTCACATCGTCGAGCTTGGCCATTCTGAACGACGCGCGCATTTCGGGGAAACGGATCATACCGTTGGCCTCAAGACGGTGGCAGCGACCCGCAACGGATTGATCCCTCTGATCTGTGTTGGCGAGACCTTGAAGGACAAGGAAACAGGCAGGGCGCAGATGGTTCTGGAACGGCAAACACGCGCCGCCCTCGCGCATGTGTCTGAGACGCAAGCGGCGGCTTCCGTTCTACTGGCGTACGAACCTGTCTGGGCGATTGGTGATGGCGGTATTCCAGCGACGCCCGACTATGCCGATGCACGCATGTCAGAGATCACGGCAGTCGCAGAAGATGTGCTTGGCCGGCGCGTGCCCTGCTTGTATGGCGGATCGGTCAATTCTGAGAATTGTGCGGAGTTCATCGTCTGTCCGCATATCGACGGGTTGTTCATTGGACGTTCGGCTTGGAATGTGGAGAGTTACCTTCAGATCCTGAAGCTCTGCGCCGATGCCATTTAGTTTGCGAAGGGAGGTCACATGAAGATTGCCGTTGCGGGTGACAGTGCCGGAGAAGGTCTTGCCAAAGTCCTTGCCGAACATTTGAGCGCCAGGTTTGATGTTGATGAAGTGTCCCATACCGATGCCGGGCCGGTTCCGTTTTATGCGAACCTTTCGGATCGCGTGGCGTCTGCTGTCATGGACGGGACCTATGATCGTGCGATCCTGATCTGTGGAACCGGGATTGGGGTGTGTCTTGCCGCCAATAAGGTGCCAGGGATACGCGCCGCGCAGTGTCACGACACATACTCCGCCGGGAAAGCGGCAACCTCCAACAACGCGCAGATCATAACGATGGGTGCACGTGTCATCGGTCCTGAGTTGGCGAAAGACATTGCCGAGGCGTTTCTATCGTCAGCTTTCGATCCTGACGGGCGCTCGGCCGGCAACGTGAACGCAATCAATGAAGTCGACGCGAAGTACAACAAAGCACAACGCTGACAAGAGAGGTGGCTTGAAACACGCATCCGCCGTGCTCAGGCCTCAGCGTCGTCCGAAGCCGTTCAAGGCGTGTGCCGAACAATATTGAACCCTTCTTCGGGTGATGGCGGAACGAAATAGGTCGACACCCGATGAAACTCTTCCTCCGTCGGGGCAAAGGGATGATCGCCCTTGGCATTCCTGTCGCGCAACCTCGAGAGGCAGACCTCATCGGGCGTATCGAGGAAGTGAAGTTGATGGTCCGCGGATGCCAAGTCGATCAATTCGCGCATCCACTGTCGCGCGTCTATCGTGTTCGCTTGAAAATCCAGAACAACGGAAACGCCTGCGTTCAACAGTGAAACGACATGAGGACCAATGAGTTTTCGTAGGTTGGTCATGCGTTTGATGTAATCGGAGATCGACGACATTTCGCCTGGGTGAAGTGTGTTCAGCCAGTCGTCTTCGACGATCAGGATGGTGCCCTTGTCTTGGGACAGGCAGGCACTCAACGTGGATTTTCCAGCGGCGATTTTTCCGCATAACAAATGAAGGGTTGGTGTTTCGGCATGCATGTCGGAAGCCCGGGCCATTTAAATGCGTCTGTTGATCCGGCGGTTCTCATCGCCGTAGCTTTAGCTGGTCACAAGGCCATGGTGGATGTCCAGCCCGATTTGTTGGAGTGGCTGCGCCCCAAGGCAGGATGAAGGCTGATTTGATGGGCCAAATCACATCTCTCTTCGCACGTAAGATGGTCGCTGCCGTGGCGCGTGACATCGACGTGAAGCAGGCACTCGCCATGGTGGGCCTTGACCCGGACGCCCCTTGGAACCCGAGAGAGATGATCTCGTCCGATGCCTACTATGACATGCTCGAAGGGATGGCCGAGCAAATAGATATCACCGCGCTTCCCGTCAAAGTCGGTGCGTCGATGCGCTGCGATGAATATGGGGCGCTGGGTCTGGCTTGGAAAGCGGCACCAAACCTGCTTGGTTCGTTCACCCGGGTGCAACGATATGCGCGGTTGTGGACCAGCGTGGTGTCCTACGAACTTACAGAGGTGCCGGAGGGCATGCTTTACCTCGTCCGCCGGGAAGCGCCGCGCCGCCTGGGCGTGCGTTTGTCCAATGAGACGACTTTGGTGGCCACGGTCGCACTCTCACGACAAGTCAGCCCGGTTTTTTTTGCGCCGAAAAAGGTCTTTGTCCAGCACAAGGCGCCCAAATCGAGGCAGTCTCACGAAGATTATTTTGAATGCCCTGTGGAGTTCGGAGCCAAGCATGATGGCCTACTGCTATCCAAAAGCTCACTTGAACAAGCCAACAAACTTGGGGACTTGGGGATATCACAATACCTGGTCACGCATCTCGACGCGGACCTTACGGACCTGCAAGACGAAGGCCCCTTGGTGACACAAGTCAAGGATGTCATTGCGCAATCGCTGAGCGAAGGTGTGCCGAAGATGGCGGATGTTGCCCGTCAACTCGGCTTCAGTGTGCGGTCGTTCCACCGCCGTCTCTCGGATCATGGCGTGAGTTTCCAAACGCTTACGGAAGAAACGCGCCGTGAACTTGCAGAAGGCCTCTTGCGCGACCACGGCTATTCACTGGCTGAAGTGGCCTTCCTGACGGGGTTTTCCGAACAAAGCTCTTTTACGCGCGCCTTCAAACGCTGGGTGGGCCTGACACCAGCCACCTACCGTAGGCACCGCCCCAAGACCTGAGTGCAGCGTTGGCAGCAACGGTCAAAACACTGGCGGTGGCGATCAATGTTTGAAGCCTTTGTGTGGCCTATCCCTTGGCAATCAACTCCAACCAAGGGACGATACAATCTCTACCCAACCCATCCTCGTCATTGGCTCTACTGGTAAAACGGGCCGTCGTGTCGCCGATAAACTCGATGCTCTTGGCCACAAGGTACACCGCGGTTCGCGCCATTCGGAAATACCGTTCGATTGGGAGGCGCCGGACACGTGGGCACCCGCACTCAATGGCGTGCGCGCCGCTTACGTGACCTACTTCCCCGACCTCGCCTTTCCGGGTGGCGTTGAGAAAGTGGGCGCACTTGCCAAGCAAGCGAAAGAACGCGGCGTCGAGCGGCTTGTGCTGCTGTCTGGTCGGGGTGAGCACCATGCGCAGCTTGGCGAAGCGGCGGTCAAAGCCGCAGGCCCTGGCGTAACCATCGTGCGGTCGACCTGGTTCGCGCAAAACTTCTCCGAAGGGTATCTGCGCGATCCAATTCTCGCAGGCGTCCGGCCGATGCCCGGTGGCGAGATCAAAGATCCAATCATCGACATTGACGATGTTGCGGACGTGGTTGTGGCCGCTCTCACAGAAGACGGCCATGTTGGCGAAACATATGAGGTCACCGGCCCCCGTCTTATGGGATGGGTGGATATGGCGCAAGAACTGAGCCGGGCAATCGGCCGACCTATTCGGCACGTGCCGATTTCGTTTGAAGAGTTTCATGCAAACGTGGCGGCCTCAGGTGACGATTTCGTCGCTGACGTCTTCACGGCCATCGCGCGCGAAACCTTGGACGGACGCAACCAGCGCGTCAGTGATGGCGTACAGCGGGCCCTCGGGCGCCCTCCACGTGACTTTGCGGACTTCGCGGCAACCGCCGCCGCATCCGGCGCCTGGTCGAACGCAGCTTGATCTCTGGCCTGACGGGGGTGTGGACCCCCGTCTCTCACTCTTGAAAGGCAATGACATGTCGACCACGTTCTTCATCCTCCTCCAGCTTTCGATCCTTGCCTATGCGCTTGTGGCCGGGGTCTTCCTCGCCTTCTCTGACTTCATCATGCGTTCTTTGGGCATCACCGGCGGTGTTGGTGGTGTTGAGGCCATGCAAGCCATCAACCGGGAAGTCTTTCGCTGGGTTTTCATGACGCTGTTTCTCGGCATGGCCGGGGTATCTGTCCTGATCGCTGGATATGCGTGGGTCTCTCTCAATGGGCCCGCCGGAACGCTGATCCTTCTGGCCGCGCTGATTTACCTCTTCGGGTGTTTCGGTGTCACCGTTGCATTCAACGTGCCAATGAACCAAGCGCTCGCCGGTATGGAGACGACTGCCGAGATGACGCGGGAGTACTGGCTGCAAACCTATGTGCCACGCTGGACTTTCTGGAACACAGTCCGAACCGTCGCGGCTGCGATTTCGTCGGCCTTACTGCTCTTTGGGTTGCTTTGGATGACGCAAAACCAGGTGCAACAGGTCTGACAGACCGAAGACGGCGCCGGGGTCACTGTTCGGTCCTCGCCGTGTCTGTTCAGCGGATTGGTCTGTTGCGCGTTAACCGTTCTCGCGCAGGACCACGCCGGCCAGGTAAAGCGAGCCGCAAATCAAGATACGCGCGGTTGGGTCGTTAGCGATGATATCGGAAATCGCATCCTCGACCGACGGTGCAACGCGGGCCTCTAACCCAACACCAGCGGCGGCCTCAGCGGTGTCTTCCGCCGGCAAAGTGGCCGCTTCACCGGGAATAGCAACAGCGCGTAAATCTCGGACCGCGCCAACAAGGGATCGCATGTAACCTGCAACATCCTTTGTGGACAGCATTCCGCAGATTGCATGGGTGGGCCGTGCTGGCAGTTCAGCAAGTGTCTTTGCAAGTGCCTCACCCGCTGCCGGGTTGTGCCCGCCATCAAGCCAAAACTCCGCCTCCGGTGCCATCTCCACAAGTGGACCTTTGATCAGCCGCTGCATCCGTGCTGGCCAAAACGCTTGCGTGACAGCGGCCTCGCAGGCGCTTTCGTCGAACCCGAGATGTCGAAGCGCCGCCAGCGCCATGCCAGCATTGGCAAATTGGTGCGGCCCTCGCAGATTTGGTTTCGGAAGATCAAGAAGGCCGGTCTCGTCCTGATAGATCAGACGCCCACGTTCCTCACTCATGTGCCAGTGCTGCCCGTAAGCGATCACGGGTGCTCCAAATGCCCTGGCTTCAGCCTCGATCACGTCCATCGCCGCATCATGCTGCGGGCCGACCACGACCGGCACGCCACGCTTGATTATGCCAGCCTTCTGATAGGCGATCTCTCCCACGGTCTCGCCAAGGAACTGCTGATGATCGAGGTCGATCTGAGTGATGACCGTCAAACGCGGATCATCAATCACATTGGTCGCATCGTGGCGCCCGCCCAAACCCACTTCCAACAGGGTCCAATCGGCATGTGTGCGGGCGAAGGCCAGAAAGGCGGCGACTGTGGTGATCTCGAAATAGGTGATCGTCTCGCCACCGTTGGCGTCATACACATCCTCAAGAAGCGAAATCAGAGCGTCCTCAGAAATCAGGTCACCCGCCACCCTGATTCGCTCATGAAACCGTGCCAGATGCGGAGAAGTGTAAGCATGAACTCTTTGACCTGCCGCTTCCAAACCGGCGCGGATCATCGCTTGCGTTGAGCCCTTGCCGTTTGTGCCCGCTAAGTGGATCACAGGCGGTTGCTGCAAATGCGGGTTCCCGACGGCGGAGAGGCACCGATCCATGCGATCCAGCGTCAGATCGATGACTTTCGGATGCAAGCGCTGCATCCGCTCAAGCACAGCGTCAGAGGAGGTGAACTTGGACATGGCTCAGCCGAAAATCAGCCTTGCGCGGCTTGCGCGTCGACCGTGTCCTCGCTCTCGGTCTGCGTTTGGTCGGCTGAAGGCGCGGGCAGTTCCCCTTTGACTGCGGGAGGGAGCCCAAGCAGCATGCGCGTGATCGTGACAAGTTCGTCTTTCATGTCCCGGCGATGCGTCACGCGGTCCAACATGCCATGATCCAGCAGATACTCGGCCCTTTGGAACCCTTCTGGAAGTTTCTCCCGAATGGTCTGTTCGATCACCCTAGGCCCCGCAAAACAGATCAAGGCGTTGGGCTCCGCGATATGTACATCTCCAAGCATCGCGTAGGAGGCTGTAACCCCCCCAGTGGTCGGATGTGTCAGCACAACGATATAGGGAAGCCCGGCATCGCGTACCATCTCGACCGCCACTGTCGTACGCGGCATCTGCATCAAGGACAGAATGCCTTCCTGCATGCGCGCGCCCCCTGCGGCGGAAAACAGGATCAACGGTCGTTTGCGTTCGACGGCCCGCTCAGCGGCCGCGATAATGGCGTTGCCCACATACATCCCCATGGACCCGGCCATGAAGGAAAAGTCTTGGCAGGCTGCGACGATCGGCGTGCGCCCAATCTCACCCTCTGCAACCAACATGGCTTCGGTCTCAGCCGTTTCCCTTTGAGCCGCTTTCAGACGGTCGGGATAGCGTTTCTGATCGCGGAACTGCAACGGGTCGACAACCGGAAGCGGCACGTCCACTTCGGCAAAAACCCCATTGTCAAAAAGTGCAATAAGGCGATCCCGCGCCGTCAACGGCATGTGGTGATCGCAATTGGTGCAGACTGACAGGTTCTCGGTCAGTTCGCGGTGAAACAACATCGTCCCGCAGGCGGGACATTTGGTCCACAGGTTCTCGGGCACTTCGCGGCGCGAAAACAGCGAATTGATCTTGGGGCGGACGTAGTTCGATATCCAGTTCATGCGCGGGCTGCCCGTTTTTTATCTGGTGTCCAGTTAAGCTTGGACGCCAGGAAATGCAATCAACCGGTCACGATGCGCCTGATCAGCAGCCAAAGTACGACCAGCACCACGACATCGGCGATCAGCAAAGGAGAAAGGCTAAGCGCATCTTCAATCGTTCCGGCCGAGTAAAGGCCAAGACCCGATGCGGCGCCCAGATAAACGATGACAAGGATTGCCAGACAGTTGTTGGCAAAATGCAGCCCCCAAGCCGCACCAATGCTCCCGGAGCGGGCGGTCAAATCGGCGGCGATAACGCCGAAGAGGGTGGTTGACGCGACATAGATCAACCCCGGCCCCAGTGTTTCGCCCGGCAAGAAGTGCAAAGCGCCGAACATCACCGATGGCACAAGCAACCAGACCCAGGTGGCGCGAAAGCGGGCCGCCAACTGGCTTTGAAGATACCCCCGGAACAAAAGCTCCTCCGAGCCGGTTTGCAACAGAATGGCGATAAGGGCGACAGGCAACCAGATCAGCCACTCCTTGAACGGCAGGTTCGGTGTCAGAGGCTCTGAAAAAGGCACCGTCAAACCCCAGGCCAGCGCCGCCACAGCCGAGGTCACAAGCGCGGCCAAAACAAAATCCCGCAGCGTTCGTGCGCCGGGACCAATCAGGTCGGACAAGCCGCGACCATGCCAAAGAAGCGCTGCCAACCACGTCCCTGCGCCAAGTCCTACAATCAGCAGAAGAAACACAACCGTGGCCATCGGACTATCGCCCGATCCGAATACTGCATCAGGATCACCGCCAGTGAAGGGGAGAAGGAGAAGAAAAAAACCCAGCACCCAAAGCACCGTCACGGCAAGAACCGTGATCAACCCAGCCAACACACGCCAGATGGCCGGCCGCTCCGCAGCCCGTT
>JBCBBB010000041.1:20364-22686 GCA_038532095.1 Pseudomonadota bacterium | reverse complement strand
CCGCCGCTGTCGGTTTTCCTCCGCCGCCGCTTGGTTTAACCTGCACCCGAGCAGCGGCGGAGTTCTGCTTTCTTTCCAATCGGCAAATTAGCGGATGACCTTCGGCTCTACGCGCCCTAGGTTTCGGCCAGGAACCCCATCATCCGAGAGAGCTTTAACAATGCCCGACATGCCCGCCGTTCACATCCTCGACCCAGACCTCGACGCGATCGCTGCTGCCGAGGGGCATGTCTGTGTTGTGCTTCCCGGGGATGGCAAGCTCGACAAGATGGCGCGGCGCGTGAACCGGTTGACCCGGGGGGCTTTGGCGCGCCTGATTGAAAGTGACGCTTTTGCGAAATTGAAGGAAGGGCAATCGGTCGCCCTCGCGTACCCCACCGGGATGGCGGCGGATTCGGTGCTTGTGCTGCGGCTGGACCGTCGGACGCGCGGCGCCGCGGCCCGCGAGGCGGGTGCATCCCTCGGTGCGGTGCTTGGCAAGAAGGGCGCATTGATCCTGGCGCAAAGCCTGAAGGGGCTGGAAGACGTGCTGTTTGGCACTTTGCTGCGGGCCTACGCGTTCGATGCGCATATGACCGGGGAGGACAAGCCGGCACGGGGCGACATTCAGGTGATGACGACCGACACCGAAATCGCGACGCGGCTTGAAACGCTGACGGCCTTGGCCTCCGGTGTGCATTTCACCCGCGACCTGGTGAACGAGCCTTCAAACGTGCTGACCACCACAGAGTTTGCCGCACGGCTGGAGGCGCTGAGCGCGCTCGATCTGAATGTCGAGGTGCTTGAGGAAGACGAGCTGGAACAGCTCGGCATGCGCACGCTGTTGGCTGTTGGTCAGGGGTCGGAAAGTCCGTCGAAGGTCGTGGTGATGGAATGGGCCGGAGGCGGGTCTGAGGCGCCGGTCGCGCTGATCGGCAAAGGGGTCGTCTTCGACACGGGCGGGATTTCCCTGAAGCCGGCGGGCGGTATGGAAGACATGACGATGGATATGGGCGGCGCCGGCACCGTGGCGGGCGTGATGCAGGCGCTGGCGATGCGAAAGGCCAAGGCCAACGTCGTCGGGTTGGTTGGGCTGGTCGAGAACATGCCGGACGGCAAGGCGCAGCGCCCGGGAGATGTGGTGCGCTCGATGAAGGGCGACACGGTCGAGGTGATCAACACCGACGCCGAAGGGCGCCTCGTTCTCTGCGATGTCATGTGGTACGCGCAAGAGCGGTTTGAGCCGGTCGCGATGGTCGATCTGGCAACACTAACCGGGGCGGTGATCATCGCGCTTGGGCATGAGAACACCGGTGTCTTTTCGAACAACGACGATTTGGCGGACGCGTTCTTGTCGGCGGCAAAGGCCGAGGGCGAGGGGGCGTGGCGTCTGCCGCTCGGCCCTGGGTACGACAAGCAGTTGAAGAGCCGTGTGGCGGATATGAAGAACGTGGGTGGACGCCCGGCGGGGTCGATCACCGCGGCGCAGTTCCTGGCGCGGTTTGTGAAGGACGAGACGCCCTGGATGCATCTCGATATTGCGGGCACTGCCAGTATCGCGTCGGGCACCAAGTTTTCACCGAAAGGCGCAACGGGCTGGGGGGTGCTGGCTTTGAACCGGTGGATCGCGGATGGTTACGAAGCCTGAGCGATGGGGGCTGCGTATTTCTACCATCTGACCGAACGGCCGCTTGAGGCGACCTTACCGATCTTGCTGGGCAAGGCGCTTCAGGCGGGTTGGCGCGTTGAGGTGCGCGGGACGGATGCCGCCGCGCTTGACCGGTTGGACACGCTTTTGTGGCTGGGCGACGGGTTCCTGCCGCATGGGGTGGCAGGCGGTCCGCATGATGCGGAGCAGCCTGTGCTTCTGACGACCGGGGCCGGGGGCAACGCAGCCACCTGCGTGATGAGCGTCGATGGTGCGGAGGTGACCGCGGACGAAGTCAGCGGGCTCGAACGCGCCTGTGTCCTTTTCAATGGAGCGGACCTTGCGGCGGTGGAAACCGCGCGCGGGCAATGGCGCCGCCTGACAGAGGCCGGGGTAGCGGCGCAGTATTGGGCCGAAGACGGGGGCCGGTGGGTGAAGAAAGCCGAGAGTGGCACCGCAAGCGGATAAAGTTGCGCATGCGAAACGTTTTTGTTTACTAACAATCAGTTAATATTGATTTTGCGTAGCGCCACCGTCCTCCCACCCCTAGTATTGGGGGCGTTTTCTTAACAATCGCTGAAGATGAACAGTGCGCAGAGCGTATGCAATGTACCGGGCGCGGATCGTTCGCAATGTGCCGAGCGCGGATCGTTCGCAATGTGCCGAGCGCAGAGCATTCGCAATGTACCGAGCGC
>JBCBBB010000041.1:0-20264 GCA_038532095.1 Pseudomonadota bacterium | reverse complement strand
GCGCAGAGCGTTTGCAATGTATCGAGCGCAGAGTATTCTGCAATGTACCAAGCGCAGAGCGTTTGCAATGTCTCGAACGCAGACCATTCCCGATGAGCAGCGTGAACAGCATTCGCGACAGGCAGCGTGTCGGATTGCTGAAGAGTGGGGTGAGATGTTTCCGGACTGCGTTTTTGGGCAACACCTGCTGTGCACAATCGGGACACCTGCTGCGCGCGGCGTTGCATTGCTGCTTAGCTTGGCAAGGCACATTGGCAGAAGACTGTGACGCACATTGGGTGTGCACAGTGGGAACCCTGCTCAATGCAGTGCGGTATCTGAGCAAAAGGACGTGATCGCCGCGCGGAGCGTGCCGTGTCGCCTGGGCGCGGTTAGAGACGTCAGGACAGCCGCGGGTCGAACACTCCGAAATCGGCCAGCCCATCCAATATGAATTGTACGGCCAGCGCCGCGAGCAGCATGCCAAGCAATCGCGTGATCACGTTGATGCCGAGCGGCCCGAGGACGCGTTCCAAAACGCCGGACGCGATGAACAGCACGAATGTCACCACCAGCACACTCGCCATCACCAGATGCACCGACACCACCCATGTCAAATCCGCGTTGCCCTGGCCGGAGAGCAGGATCATCGAGGCAATGGCGCCCGGTCCGGCAATCAATGGGATGGCCAGCGGGAAAACCGACGGATCGTCAGCATGATCGGCGGCACCGCCCTGGTCCTTGCGGCGCTTGGTGCGTTTCTCAAAAAGCATGTCGAGTGCGGTGAGGAAGAGAAGCGCGCCACCCGCGACGCGGAAGGCGGGCATGGAGATGCCGGCGAAGGCCAGAACGGTGTCGCCGAAGATGCCGAAGACCGTCAGAACGGCCCCGGCGACACCGCAGGCGGTCAGCGCGATGGTCCGACGGCGCGCCGCCGTTTCGCCTTGGGTCAGGGCCACGAAAAGTGGCGCCAACCCCAACGGGTCGATGATCACGAAAAGCGTGACGAACGCGGTGATGAGGGGGGCGTAATCGATGCCGGTCATGCGCGCCTTCAATCAGAAGACGGCGTGCGCGGCAATGGCTCGTCAGTATTCGAGGCGGAGCCGGTTGCCCGTGATCTCCATCCGCTCGAACCGGTCGAGAAAACTCATACCGAGGAGCGAGCCGCGCATTTCGCCACCATTCACGGCCACGCGGACATTGCTGAAGGTGACCGGGCCGATGGCAACTTCGTCAATGCGGGTATAGGCGGTGGACACCGTGCCGTTGGCGGTGCGGGCTGTCCCTGAAAACGCCAGGTCATCGGGGTTCAGGCCCGCCCGGCGCGCGTCTTGCAGGCTGAGGACGATATCAGTCGCACCGGTATCGACCACGAAATCGATGGGTTCGCCATTGAGGCGCATCGTCAGATTGAAATGCCGGTCATTGCTGCGCGGCACTTCGATCACACGATCTTCCGTGGCGACGGATTGGCGGGGCAGAACATCGCTGCGGATGTCATCCCACAGACCATAGACGGCGACGATGCCGACAAAGATCATGCCCCAGACCAGAGCCATACGTGCCGTTCCCCCAAGATTGCCGCGGTTTTCCGCGATGAACCAACCGACAACGGCGGCGCCGAGAAGAACAAGGTAAAGAAGGCGGGGAAGGTCTGCGCTATCCATGCATCTCAGATAGGGGCAAAGACGACACACGGGAAGAGGTGTCCTCAACCCGTGTGTCTAATTCCAGCTCTTTCCGCATGGCCTTTCGGCGGCTTTCAGAGCTTAAAAAGAAACAAATTGCCGCAGATACTATGGGAACCAGAACGCCCCAAGGGGCGAGAAACTCGTACATGACAACACTCTTACGCAACACTCACAGCTGCTAATGTAGGATTACTTTGCGTAAACTTTGAGGCAAAAACGGTATTTTCCGAAGGAAAGAAAGGTACCGATGGGTGACCGGTTTATTCGTCGGGTGGTACCAGCCCGAGGCCGCGGAGATAGATGCCAATCCCGCTTTCCAGGAGGTCTTCCGGTGTAAATTGCGAGCGCGTG
Organism: Pseudomonadota bacterium; assembly: GCA_038532095.1. Lineage (GTDB taxonomy): Bacteria > Pseudomonadota > Alphaproteobacteria > Rhodobacterales > Rhodobacteraceae > JAJDOD01. Next base: position 18,240 of record JBCBBB010000041.1, on the reverse strand, counting down.
CCAGGGGCGGTGCGGGCGAAAAGCTCGACCACTCCATGGCTCATGGCCCAGATATGGGCCGAAAACATTTGTGGCGGCGGGCGCTTTTCCGGCGGAATGTGGACCGAGAGCGCTTCGGCGGACTTCTCGAGGATGGCAGAGCCACGTTGCGCCGCTACCGCCAGTTCCGGGGTCCGGTTTATGGAAATGCCGCTTTCAAACATCGCCACATAGTGCCCGGGATGACGGCGCGCGAAGGCAAGATAGGCGCGGCCTGTGGCCTCGAATGAGGCGAGCGCTGAGGGTTGGCCGGTGTCATAGGCGTATTCCATGAGGTCCGCGAAGATCTCGTAGCCCTGCCGGGCGGCTTCGGCGATCAGGTCGTCACGCCCTTCGAAATGGCGATAGACGGCGGCTGGGGTCACGCCCGCCTGCTTGGCGGCTTCGGAAAGCGTGAAACCGGTGGGGCCCTTCTTCTCGATCAGTTCGAGGGCGGCATCGACCAAGGCCTGCTTGAGATTGCCGTGATGGTAGCCGCGTTTAGGCATCCCAGATGTCCGGTCCGCCGCAGATTTTGGGGTCGGGGGCCTCGACCTTACCTTTGCCCGCATAGTCGAGGTCAGACAGGACGGCGCGGATCGCGGCGAGGCGCGCGCGTTTCTTGTCGTCCGAGCGGACGATGGTCCAGGGAGCGTGGTCGCTGTGCGATTTGGCGAAGGTCTCCGCGATGGCGGCTGAATAGGCATCCCACTTTTTCAGGCCTTCGACGTCAATCCACGAGAGTTTCCACTGTTTGAGGGGATCACTTTCGCGTTTGAGAAAGCGGCGGAGCTGTTCGGCGCGCCCGACATTGAGCCAGAGTTTCTTTAGGATGATGCCTTCATCGACGAGCATGCGCTCGAAGTCGGGCACTTGGCGGAAGAAGTGTTTGCGCTGCTCGGGCGTGCAGAAGCCGAAGACATGCTCGACCACGCCGCGATTGTACCAGGAGCGGTCGAAGAGCACGATTTCGCCTTCGGTGGGCAGGTGGTCGATGTAGCGCTGGAAGTACCACTCACCAGCTTCGCGATCCGAAGGCTTGGAGAGCGCAACCACGCGCGCGACCCTTGGGTTTAGGTTTTCGCGGAACCGCTTGATTGTGCCGCCTTTTCCGGCAGCGTCCCGGCCTTCGAAGACGAGGACGACGCGCTTGCCGGTTTCCTTCACATCGGCCTGAAACTTGACGAGCTCCAGTTGCAGCGCTGCGATGGCGTCTTCATAGGCGTCCTTGTCCATGACGTCGTCATAGGGGTAGCTGTCGGACAGGATGTCTTTCTTGCCGCCGTCCTTGATTGCGTCGCGAACGGCGTCCGGTGCCTCTTTCTCAAAGAAGGTGGAAATCGCGCCGTCAAAGGGAAGTGCCATGTTACGTGCCTTTACTTACTTTGAAAGAACGTAAGCAGTGAAAGCGCTTAGCGCAATCCGGCGCGTTCCACGACACGGTCGATTGCGGCAATCACGGGTTCTGGGGTCACATGATGCGGGGCGTGGCCTGCACCCTCGAGAACGGTGAGCACGGCGTTCGGCAGGGCGGCGACGAGTGGCTCGGCATGGATGTCGGTGCGCACGGTGGTGTCGGCTGTGCCGTGCAGGACTTCGACGGGCAGTGTCATGTCCGGATAGCGTTCGGCCATCTCAACCAAATGCGGGCGCAGCGTTTTGACTTGGCGGGCATTGGCGCGGAACGTATCGGTTCGGATGGCGAGCGGGACGGCGGCGCCTTCGTAGTAGCCGGGGTCCACCGGGGCGGGGGCGAAGACGCCATCGAGGGAGGCGCGCACGCGGGTGTCGGAGACGAAGGCCGAGACCAGCGGCCCTCCGAGCGCGCTGCCGAGCGGCGATCCGAAGACGCGGTAATAGCGCCGTAACTCACCCGGCCAGGGCATGGTCGCGCCGGAGAGGATGACGATGCCGGAGGCGGGTTCTTCAAGCGCCCAGGCCATGGCGACCGCACCGCCGAAGGAGTGGCCGAGCACGATGGGGTTTTCCGCGCCGAGTTCCCGCGTGGCGGCGGCCAGGAGTTTTGCCTGTTCGATCGGGCTTTCCGCGTCTCTCGTGAAGGCGGCGTTTAGGCCCGGACGCGTGCGGTCAGTATAGCCCAGCCCCGGGCGGTCGATGGCGAAGACGCGATAGCGCTCGGCGATCCGGTCCACGAATTGATAGGTGAAGTCGCGGGCGTTGCCGCCGGCGCCGTGGATCAGCACAAGGTCGGGTCCGCTGCCTTTGACCACCACATGCACCTTGCGGCCGTTGATGGTGACGAACTCCCCTTGGGGGGGATAAGTTGCCTCAATCCTCTCCGTGCGCTGCGCGGCGCGATAATGCGCGAGCGTTGCAACCGCGACGAGTGTCACGAGCAGTCCGAAGAGGACCATGGTCATCCCGCGCATGCGCTTGGCACGGAGCCGGAAAATGACGCATTTTCCGGGACATTTTCCGTGACGGAAAATGCGCCCCTCATTTGCGGAGATCCGTCACAGATTGACCGATCTGATCCATGTCGTAGGGCGTCGTCAGATAGATCTCGCTGATCCAGTTGCCATAGAGCAGGTGCGCATGGCTGCGCCAGCGGTTCTGCGGGCTGCGGGCCGGATCATCCTCGGGATAGTAGTTGATCGGCACATTGATTGGTGTGCCGTTTTCAACGTCCCTATCGTATTCTTCCTTAAGCGTGCCGCTGTCATATTCGAAATGGTTGAAGATATAGAGCGCGCGGTGGTCTCGGTCTTCCACCAGACAGGGTCCGGTTTCCTCACTTCCGAGCAGCGTAGTCAGACCGGCGGCAGCGATCTCATCCTGTTTCATTTCGGTCCAGCGGCTCACAGGCGTGTAGCAGACATCCGAGAAGCCGCGCAGGAACGGCGAGGACGGGGCGCGGTTGTCTTGACGGAAGCAGCCGAAGGACTTAGCGGGCAGGATGTGTTTCGGCACGCCGTGGAAGTGGTAGAGCATGGCCATGCCACCCCAGCAAACCCCGAAGGTCATGTGCACGTTGGACTGGGTCCAGTCCATAATCTCGCGCAGTTCCTCCCAATAGGTCACATCCTCGAAATCGAGATGCTCGATGGGCGCGCCGGTGATGATGAGGCCGTCGAACTTTTCGTCCTTCACGTCCTGGAAGGGGCGGTAGAATTCGGCCATGTGCTCGGCGGCTGTGTTCTTGGTTTCGTGCTCGGACATCCGCAGGAGGTGCAGGTCGATCTGGAGCGGGGTCGCACCGATCAGGCGGGCGAACTGGTTCTCCGTCTGAATTTTCTTCGGCATCAGGTTGAGAAGCCCGATTTTCAGGGGCCGGATATCCTGTTGTGCGGCCGTGTCCTCCGGCATCACCATCACGCCCTCGCGCGTCAGCACGTCATAGGCGGGGAGGCTGGAGGGCAGTTTGATCGGCATCGGTCAGGCTTTCGGAGTTGGTCTTTGCACATAGCGGCGGGGCTATGGTTTCTCAAGGGCGGGTCCAACACGGGGCGTTGTCGCTTGTTCGGTGCGGGCCTGTCCTGGGCGGCACTGTCGCGTGGGACCCCCCGTTAATCTTGGTCCAAAGCGTCGGCGATCACGTTTGTGAAATCTTCCGCGCTCCGGACCTTCGACATTCGATCTGCCGGGATCGTGAGGCCCCAGTTTTCCGCCGTCGCGCGGTAGAGCGGTTGGCGGTGCGCCAGGGCACGGGCATAGGTCCAGCGGACGAACGCGTCGGGGTCGACCGTGTCCGGTGTGTCGCCGGTCTCGCCCAAATAGGTGCTCCACGCGGTTTCAAGGAACGCGGCCTGGTAGCACATCGGTTTCGGGTCGGCGTCGAAGCGTTTGACCAGTTCCGCGGTATGCGCCTCAGATCCTTCGAGCCAGATCATCAGCACCTGATTTGCAAGCGCGGTCAGAACCGGGTCGTTCGGATCATGCGGGTCAACGATTTCACAGATCGAGCCGGAGGTGTCGCAAATGAAGTTGTCGTAGCCGTAAAGCGCCTTGGCCCGCGCGATGAACTGCTCGGTGTCGCGCATGGCGGCGGTCTCGGCCGCGCGGTGCAACTCCTGACGGCGGAGGTATTCCTCCCACGGCAGGCCGCCCTTGGCCGGGTCACCGGGTTTGCCGAGATAGGTGGAGAGCGGTGCGAGATTGTTGAAGGTGATGTTGGACTGGATCCAGACGCTGTCCGACATCAGCAACTCGCGCAGCAGTGGTACCTTCATCGCTTCGCGTTTGAAGTTGTCGGCGATGTGTTCGCCCATGTAGCGGGTGCCGATCCGGTAATCGACCGAATAGTGGAACCAGCCGCCACTCGCGCGCAGGATGTTCGAGATATGCGTCTTGCCGAGCCCCGACATGCCGAACAGCATGATGCGCCGGTTCGGGGCGGCTTTCCACTCGGCAGCAGTCTTGTAGAGCATTGCGATCCTCGCGCGTCGTTCCAGAGGAGGTACGGCGGGGCGGCGGCAGCGTCAATCGCTCTGTCGCAGGAGGCGGAGGAGGCGACCGTCGAGGATCAGGAGGCCAAGAGCCAAGAGTGTGAAGCCGAGATAGGCATTGGCGGCCAATGCCTCGTCCCGGGCCCAGGCCCCGAGCAGGATCGCGACCGGCGGGATCATGAGGGTCACGAGCAGCAGGTTTCCGGCCCCTGCGGCGGCGAGGATGCGGTAGTAGAGGAGGTAGGCGAACGCGGTGGCCGCAACAGAGTAATACGCGATGGCGCCCCAGGTGCGGGGCTCTAATGCGAGCGGCAGGCCGCCTTCCACCGCAAACGTCACGGGCAGCATGATGAGCGTGGAGCCGGTGAGCATGCCCGCCGCGGAGAGGAGTGGGGGCACATCTTTCAACTGCGCCCGGGCCCAGCTTCCGGCGAACGCGTAACTTATGGTGCCTGCGATAACAGCGAGTTGCGCGAGCGAGCGGAGGTCGAGTTTCGTGATATTGGCGAGACCGATGGCGGTGGCGACGCCGAGAAAGCCGATCAATACGCCGGTGAGGCGGCGGGTCGTCAAGCGTTCATCCGGGAAGACTAGCGCGGCCACGAACACGCCCCAGATCGCGGTGGCGGCATTCAGGATCGCGGTCAATCCGGTTTCGATATGGAGCTGTCCCCACGCCATGAGGCTGAAAGGCAGGACGTTGTTCAGGAGACCCATGACGAGAAAGGCGCCCCAGAGCCGGAGGGATCGTGGCATTGTCTGTCCGCGCAGAAGGGCGATGCCCCAAAGGACGAGCGCGGCCCAAAGCACACGGTGTGAGACCGAGGCGAGAAAGCCGATCTCATCCAGGGCTGTGCGGATGGCCAGAAACGAGCCGCCCCAGATGAGGGCGAGCAAGGTGAGTTCCAGCCAGACGCGGGTGGTGAGCGTGTGTGTCATGGGGCAGGCGTAGCGCGTGCGTGACCCGGGTGCGACCCGGAACGTGCGGAACCTTGGGCGGTGTTCAGTGAAGTTGCACCTTTGGAATTGAGCGCCTGTTGGCGCACACGATATTGGCGTCTGCCTTTGGCAGCCGCGATGCCTCCGGCGGGCGTATTTTTGAAGAGATGAAATGGACGTCGCGCTTCCATGCTGGAGCGGAGGCGATCAGGGCGCGGGGGTGACGGCAGTCGTTCAAAGCAAAAGACCCCGCCTTTTGGCGGGGCCTTAAGTGTTGTTTTGTCCGGACGTCTCAGAAGGACCAGCCGACCCGGACACCGGCCGCGATGGCCGAGTTGTCTTCGAAGATCGCGTTCGAGAAGCTGGTGGCGTCGCCGACATCTGCGTAGCGGATGCCGCCGGTGATCTTCATGTTGTCCTTGCGGTAGATCGCGCCGATCCCGAAGGAGGTGAAGCCGTCTGTCGGGCCGAGGTTGCCGGTCGTGCTGCCGGTGTTTTCCTCGTAGCTGATCGATCCGAGGATGGACCAGGTCTCATTCAACCGGCGCCCGAGGCCGAGCGTGTAGGTGATCCGGTCATCTTCAAAGAAAACGAGCGGAGGCGCCGCGCCGGTGGCGAGGTCATAGACCGGGGGATCGATCACCGTCTCAGACCATTCGGCCCAGCGGACAGACCCGAAGACCAGCGTGTCTTCGGCAACGCCGGACTGGAATTCGAGGTTCAGAGCCTGGGGCAGTTTCACGTCTTGCGTTGAGACCGTTGCCGCGCCGAGGGTTTCGGTCAGTTCCAGATCATGCGTGGTCTCAGAGTGATAAGTGAGAGCGACCCGGAGCGCGATTTCCGGCTTTTCATAGGCCGCACCCACGAGGTATCCCAGCGTGTAATTCGTGTCGCTTTCGATGTCATATCCGCCGATCACGGGCAGGTTGGCTTCGGCCTGGAGGGATTGCAGGCGCACGCCGCCATAGACGCTGGCGCCCCCGTCGAAGTTGTATTGCAAGACACCTGAGAGCGCGTTGCTTCTGACGCTCGCTGTGGAACCGGCGAACGGGTAGGGATCGACGCCAAAGGTGCCAGGGTAAGATGTGTCGGCTCCGTAGGGCTGATCGAAGATGATCGCGTAGGAGAGCTGGTCGTTCAGGTCTGCCTTATAGGCGACGCCGAGGTTGAAATAGGTGTCAAAAATATCGCCCGAGTCCGGTCCACCGGGGCCAAACACGCCCGACACATCTGGCGAAACGGCGCCAAAGCTGAGTTCAAGATAACGGCCTTCTTCGAACAGGATTGCCATTGATTGTGGCGTCCGTTCCAGACCTCCTGCAAACGCAGCGCCGGCCATTGTGGTTAATGCCGTGCTGGTCAGAATGAGTTTCTTCATGTCCTAAGCCCCTCCCTTGGGCGCCAATCCCGTCCGCGCACGGTAGGAAATTAAGCGCTTCGGTCAATTCTTAACCACACGTAAGATCGGGGTCGTGACGCAGCGTTACAAAACCGTCACGTTGCCGTACGACGCGTTTCGGCCCAGACATTCGCGTAATTTCCGGCGAAAATCAGTGCGGCTCCGATCAACACCCAGAGGTTGAAAGGCTCGGCGTAGAAGGCGGCTCCGATGATGGTGATCGCGGGCAGGCGGAGGAAATCCATCGGCGTGACCACGATGGCCGGGGCGACAGTCAGCGCTTTGGTGAGGCAGGTATGGGCCAGCAGCCCGGCACAGCCGATGACGATGACCCACGGCCAGTGGGCGAGGCTTGGCCAGGTGATCTGGCCATCCCATCCGGTGGTGACGAGCCCCATGACCGCTTGCATGACCGTCAGCCAGAACAGAATGCCGAAGGTCGTCTCTGTTCGGGTGAGAAGACGTGTTGAGACGATGGAGCCGGCAAAGAAGATGGCGGAGGCGGCGGCGATGGCCAAGCCGAAGGGGTCTCCTCCAACGCCGGGGCGCGCCACCATCATCGCACCGATGAAGCCGAGCGTGACCGCCAGCAATCGGGTGCGGTTGAGCGCTTCGCCTGCAAAGAGGACGGCGAAGACGACCACCCAGATGGGAGAGGTGAATTCCAAGGCGAAGACTTGTGCCAATGTGATCAGGGGCAGGGCGGTGAACCAGAGGTTCTGGCCGGTGAAGTGGCAGAGGTTTCGCAAGCCGTGCAGCTTGAGGCGGTCATAGCGGATTTCGTTGAACTTCCCGAAAACCGAACCGACGACCAGAATGATCGCGAGGCCGATAAACGACCGGTACATCATCATCTCGAAAGACGAGAGGTCAGAGGACAGCGCGCGTCCTGCGATGGCCATGGATGAAAACGACACGATCGCCCCCGTCATCCAGGCCGCGGCCTGCAGGGTCGGGCTCATTGAAGGTAGTGCTTGTAGTCAGAGCGCGGCACATTGCTTGCGATTGCAATGCTGGCGGCTGTGGCCCGCAGAATGTTCATCGGCCATTTGACGGCTTCCCACAAGAGACGCTGGTCAAGCGTCAGCCCGGCATCGGCGTCGGCGGCGCTGAGTTGAATGTTTTCAAACCCGGCCCAGCGGAACGATGCCCAGGCGCGGGGCAAATGATAGCGATGTGTCACGAGAATGATCGGCTGGGTTTTGTCGAGCTCTTCGAAATCGCTGGTATAGAGTGCGTTTTGCAGAGTGGAATTTGACTGCCCGTCGATCAGGAGATTGTCCCGGGATATGCCGGCTTCGCGCACCGTCCGCGCCATGTCGCGCGCCACCGGGCGGGAGCCGCCGCCGGTCAGAACAATTAGGGGCGCCGCGCCCTCATCGAAAAGCGCTTTTGCGTGATTGAGCCGCTCGGCACTTTCGCCGGTCAGGATGCCGTCACGGCTGGCATTGCCGCCGAGGACGACGATGGCCTGTCCTTCCGGCGTGGTGGCGGGTGCCTCGTACATTGCGACGTAGAGACCGGTGCCGACCAGCGCGCACCACATGGCGAGGATGACGATTGAGACAATCCAGCGGAGCAACGTAAACATGATCGTCACTCCCACTCGATTGTGCCGGGGGGCTTGGACGTGATGTCATAGGTCACGCGATTGATCCCGGGCACTTCGTTGATGATGCGGGTTGCGGTCTCCGCCAGAAACTCATGGCTGAACGGGTAGTAGTCGGCGGTCATGCCGTCGACGCTGGTGACGGCGCGCAGCGCGCAGGCGTAGTCATAGGTGCGCCCGTCGCCCATGACGCCGACAGTGCGGACGGGCAGGATCGCGGCAAAGGCCTGCCAGATCTCATCGTAAAGACCGTGCTTGCGGATCTGGTCGATATAGACGGCATCGGCTTCGCGGAGGATATCGAGCTTGGCGCGGGTGATCTTGCCGGGGCAGCGGATGGCGAGGCCGGGGCCGGGGAAGGGGTGACGGCCGATGAAGCTTTGCGGGAGGCCAAGTTCACGTCCGAGGGCGCGGACCTCATCCTTGAAAAGCTCGCGGAGCGGTTCGACCAGCTTCAGGCCCATTTTCTCCGGCAGGCCGCCCACGTTGTGGTGCGACTTGATGGTGACGGAGGGGCCGCCGGAGAAGCTGACGCTTTCGATCACGTCCGGATAGAGCGTGCCTTGCGCCAGGAACTCGGCACCTTCGATCTGGTTGGCGTATTTCTGGAACACGTCGATGAAAAGCTTGCCAATCGTCTTGCGCTTGGTTTCGGGGTCGTCCTGCCCTTCCAGTTCGCCGAGGAACAGCTCGGTCTCATCGGCGTGGATCAGCGGGATGTTGTAGTTGTCGCGGAACATGGCGACAACCTCGTCGGCTTCGCCTTTGCGCAGCAGGCCGTGGTCGACAAACACGCAGGTGAGTTGGTCGCCGATGGCTTCGTGGATCAGCACGGCGGCGACGGAAGAATCCACGCCACCTGACAGGCCGCAAATGACTTGTCTGTCGGCGACCTGCTCGCGGATCTTGCGGATCGCTTCATCGCGATAGGCACCCATGGTCCAGTCGCCGGTGAACCCGGCGAGGCGGACGAAGTTCTCGTAGAGCTTCGCGCCTTTGGGCGTGTGGTGGACTTCCGGGTGGAACTGCACCGCGTAGAAGTGGCGGCTGAGATCAGCGGTGATCGCGTAAGGCGCATTGGGTGAGGTGCCGAAGACCTCGAACCCGGGGGCCAGTTTGGAGACATGATCGCCATGGCTCATCCAGACCTGTTCGCGGTCGTCATCACCTTCGAACCAGCCGGTCAGCAGATCGATATGAGACACGGACGGGGAAACGAAGGCGCGACCAAACTCGGCCGTGCCACCACCGCCCGAGATCTTGCCGCCCTCAACCGTGCCGCCGAGCATGTCCATCATGACCTGCTGACCGTAACATATGCCAAGAATGGGCACGCCAAGGGTAAACACGGCCTCCGGCGGGCGCGGGGCGTCTGCATTAACGACGCTGGCCGGACCGCCCGAGAAAATCACCGCTTTGGGTGCGAACTCATCCAGAAAATCCTGCGTGACCGTCTGGAACGGATGAATTTCGCAATAGACACTGAGTTCCCTCAGGCGACGCGCAATGAGCTGTGTCACCTGGCTTCCGAAATCAACGATAAGCAAGCGGTCGTGGGCGGTCTCGGTCATGTCTTCGCTTTAGGTCGCCCTGTCAGCGGGCACAAGAGGCAGGAGGCCTTCGGGCAGGAGCGTTTTTCGACCTTCTGTGAAATCCGACAAAGGGACCCAGGCCGCGCGGTCGCGAAAGCCGCCGTCTTCGACGATGAACTCTTCCGCCAGTGCGAGGCCGGGTGTGATCAGGGTGACTTCGAAGGCGAAGACCACTTCATGCCCGGTCTGGCCTTGATGCGTGTAGATGTTCTCGAAGATGCCGAGCAGGCGCTGGACACGCGCGTCGGCGTCAATCTCTTCCTTAAGTTCGCGGCAGACGGCTGTTTCTGCGGGTTCGCCAAACTCGATCCCGCCGCCGAGCGGACGCCAGCCTTTTTCCGACCCGTCGTCTTCTGTGACCGCGCTTGCCAGCAGTTTGCCGTCGCGAAACGGCAGGCCAAGGGCGAGTGCGCGGACGACCCCTTGGGGTCGCCAGATGTGAGTGAGGTTGTCCATGACCGTTTGGGTAGCAGAAAATTTCAATTTTCTGGCACGATTTCTGTGCAGAAATCGGCTGCGCGCCATCCACAGGTCGGTTTCGACTGGTAAAGGACGCATTCCGCCACCTTTGAGACCGTCCAGCCGCTATCACAAGCTGCAACGAAGCGTGAGTGAGGAGCGCAAGCAATGGCAAGACGGGGCAGAGGCGGTGGTGCAGCGCGGCGTGCCGAACGGTCGGCGGTCAGCTTCGAGGTCGCCAAGTATATCGAGCGGAACATTCCGAACCTCGAAATCCTGAGCGAGGAAGCGCTCGAGATTATCGAGGCGAATGCGGAAATCGTTCTGGAAGAAATCGGCGTCAACTTCACTGACAATCCGGAGGCTTTGAGGCGCTGGAAAGACGCGGGCGCCGATGTTCAGGGCGAGCGTGTGCATGTTCCAAAAGGGCTGGCGCGCGCGCTCTGCAAGACGGCCCCGTCTTCCTATACACAGCACGCACGGAACCCGGAGCGGTCGGTTGTGATCGGGGGTAACAATCTTGTGCTTGCACCGGTCTATGGTCCGCCGTTTGTGCGCGACGCCGCCGGTGGTCGCCGCTATGCCACGATGGCGGATTTTGAGAAGTTCGTGAAGCTCGCCTACATGTCGAAGTGGTTGCACCATTCCGGGGGAACGGTGTGCGAGCCGACAGATGTTCCCGTGCATGTGCGCCATCTGGACATGCTGCGCGCCCATATGACGCTTTCTGACAAGCCGTTCATGGGGTCGGTGACGGAGCCTGTTCGGGCGCAGAACTCGGTCGAGATGTGCGAGATTTTGTTCGGCAAGGACTTTGTTGCCGACAACACCGTGATGACGTCGCTGATCAACATCAACTCACCGCTGACCTTTGATGCGACTATGATGGGCGCGCTTGAGGTCTATGCGTCCAACAACCAGGCATCGATCGTGTCCCCGTTCATTGTTGGAGGGGCGATGGCGCCTGTTTCCGTTGCCGGGACGTTGACGCAGGTGGTGGCTGAAGTGACGGCCGGTATCGCCTATTCGCAATTGATCCGCCCGGGCGCGCCGGTGATTGCCGGTGCGTTCGTGACGTCAATCGACATGGGGTCAGGCGCGCCGACCTTTGGCACGCCGGAAGCGGCGCAGATCACGATGGGGATGGGGCAGTTGGCCCGTCGTCTGGGGTTGCCCTATCGCTCTGCCGGATCGTTCTGTGGCTCGAAACTGCCGGATGCGCAGGCGGCCTATGAGACGGCGAACAGTTTGAATGCCGGGCTGCTTTCGGGCGTGAACTTCATGCTGCACGCGGCCGGTTGGCTGGAAGGCGGGTTGGTGTCGAGCCTTGAGAAGTTTGTCATGGACGCAGATCAGTTGGGCATCCTGCACAAGATGGCCGAGGGCGTGGACCTGTCCGAGAACGGTCAGGCGATGGATGCGCTGCGCGAAGTGGGGCCGGGTGGCCATTACCTAGGCTGCGCGCATACGCAGGCCAATTTCAAGTCGGCGTTCTGGCGGTCTGATCTGTTGGATTACAAGCCCTTTGAGACCTGGTCAGAAGAGGGCGCGCTGAACACCGAAGCGCTGGCCACGCGCCGGGTTGAAACCCTTCTGTCGCAATATGAAGCGCCCCCGATGGACCCGGGGACGCTGGCTGAACTGGACGCTTATATCGCGAAGACAAAGGAAACGGCGCCGGAAGCCTTTGCCTGACAGGGTTTAAGCCGCAACACGCAGTTCCGCGATTTGCGCTTCGTGGATAAGGGCTGCGAGCAGTTCGACATGCCGTGCGGGAGAATAGGCGGCGCCGCCTTCACTGCGCGCGGCATTCATCGCATGTTCCATGTCAAAGAGCGTATCGAATGCCTGCCCCGGGGCAGGCACGGGCGCGCCTTGAAGAAGGCGTCGCATGGCGCGTTCGCGAGAGAAATCGATCGCTCTGTGGCGTGCAGCGCGCACGAGAAGCTGAGGACGGGTCAAGGCATTCAGACGAGACAGATGGGACGGCATGGGGCAACTCCTCTTGGCTGTACGCTAGAAAAATATTCAACCTAAGAGTGTGTTGCTGGTTAGACCAAACGACCGAACGCAGGAATTCTTGTTTCTTTACAATATTAAGAAAGACTGTTTCCGAGCACGAAACATTAACCATCCGGTAACGTTTTCAATCACAGGTAGAATTGTAGCAGACCTTCTGGGGAGAGGGGTGCATAGTATGATGAAACTCTTGCGACGCGATGACCGCGTTTCAGTGCCCGATTGGGTGCCGGAAAACGCCGTCATTTATCTGGCCCATGTTGAGACGGGCCAATCCATCCGATCCATCGCGCGTGACGCGGGTTGTCACGCGTCCACGATCCTGAGGAAGGTCCGCCGGTTCGAAGCGCGCCGGGACGATCTTCTGGTCGATCTGGCACTGAAACGCATTGGGCAGGCAACCGCGCGTTGCACTGACACGACACGAAAAGAAGGGGAACACGTTCGAATGCATGACGGTCAAACACTTACTCAAACCTTGATCGATGACGATGAACTAAGGCGCAGCGCACCTGGGTTGTTGCGGCGCTTAAATGAGGCGGGCGCCTGTCTGGCGATTGCGCGCGACATGGAAAACGGGGTGATCGTGCGGGACGGGCCGGACGGTCAGACCCTGCGCACGGCGGTGTTGGAACGCAGCATGGCCGAAGCGATGGCGCTGAAGGACTGGATTGCGTTGGCAAGCGATGGGCGGATTACGCGGTATCGCATCACCTCTGCCGGACGGATGGCGCTGAAGCGGTTTCTGGCGGAAGACGAGGCTGCGCGGATGAGTGGCGGAAGTGACCATGACCCGTTCGCGGAGCAGCATCGGGATTGGTCCGACAGCCCCGAAGGACGCACGGGGACCAAACGGCGCGGTATTCGGTACAACGCGGCTGAGAGCCCGCTCTCTGCGCTTGCACGACGTGTCGACAAGAACGGGAAGCCTTTCTTGTCGCCGGAGTTGGTCGCTGCCGGGGAGCGTCTGCGCGAAGATTTTGAACTGGCGCAGATGGGCCCTCGGATCACGCAGAACTGGGAAAAGTTCCTGACGGGCGGTGCGCGGTCGGATTTTGCACAGGATGCCGGGCCGGGCGGGTCGGAGAAGGCAAGGGACCGGGTGATGACGGCGCTGGCCGATCTTGGCCCCGGTCTTGGCGATGTTGTGCTGCGGTGCTGCTGTTTTCTTGAGGGCATGGAAGCGGTGGAAAAGCGCATGGGGTGGTCCGCGCGTTCGGGCAAGATCGTGTTGCGGATCGCCTTGCTGCGCCTGCGTGCCCATTACGACGAAGAAAACGGCAATTGGTCGCCTTTGATCGGCTGACATCTCAAAACCGTCATGTCGGGTTCCTATCTCTTGGGTGTGGTAACATATCCGAGAGGTGGACCCATGTCCGAGCAAGAGAACGGCAAGACACGCACCTGGATCGAAGAGATCGAGGTCGCCGGGGAAGAGTTGGTGGCGCGCATCAAGCAGTTGGCGGCCGACAACAAGGTGAAGCGCGTGCGGATCATTGAGCCGGATGGCGACATCGCGCTGGAGATTCCTTTGACCTATGGCGTGATCGGCGGCGGTGCCGTGGTTCTGGCGGCGCCGGTTCTGGCGATCCTTGGGGCCTTGGCGGCGTTCGTGGTCAAGGTAAAGATCGAGGTGGTCAACGAAGAGCCTGCGGAGGCGGATGAACCCGCTGCCTGAGACCTGCGACAAAACCGTCATGCGCCTGCCGCATGGCGGCTATCGCTGGAAATACGAGGCGTTTTTGGCTAAGTACGGGTGACGATTGAGGAAAGATATTCTCGTGCGTGACCTAAAGCTCCCTGACCAACGCCACCCTGAAAAGGCGCATCGCGCTGACAATGCGCAACCCAAGAAGCCGGACTGGATTCGGGTGCGTGCGCCGCAGGGCGCGGGTTATGAGAAAACGCGGGAGACGCTCAAGACCCATAATCTTGTGACGGTATGTCAGGAGGCGGGCTGCCCAAATGTCGGGGAGTGTTGGAGCCAGGGTCATGCGACCATGATGATCATGGGCGAGATCTGCACGCGCGGATGTACCTTCTGCAATGTGGCGACGGGTAAGCCGGATGCGCTCGACGCGTTTGAGCCCGGGCGTGTGGCCGATGCTGTCAAGAAACTGGCGCTCAACCACGTGGTCATCACCAGTGTCGACCGCGATGATGTGGCGGACGGCGGAGCGGAGCATTTCGCGCAGACCATTCGCGCCATTCGCCACCGTGCGCCGGGTACGACGATTGAAATTCTCACGCCCGATTTTCTGAAGAGCACGCCGGATGCGCTGGAGATTGTCGTTCGGGCGAAGCCGGATGTGTTCAACCACAATCTGGAAACCGTGCCGGGGCTCTATCCCGAGGTGCGGCCCGGTGCACGGTATTTCCATTCGCTGCGGCTGTTGCAGCAGGTGAAGGAAATGGACCCTGAGATCTTTACCAAGTCAGGTATCATGGTCGGCCTTGGCGAAGATCGGCAATCGGTGCTTCAGGTCATGGATGACATGCGGGCTGCGGATGTGGATTTTCTGACCATCGGTCAATATTTGCAGCCCACGCCAAAGCACCACCGAGTGGACCGGTTCGTGACGCCTGACGAGTTCAAAAGCTACGAGACTGCGGCTTTCGGCAAGGGCTTCCTGATGGTTTCATCGACGCCTTTGACGCGGTCATCCTATCACGCGGGCGATGACTTTGCGCGGCTGCGCGCGGCCCGGTTGGAGAAGCTCTCCTCCGCTTGAGCCTTCCCATGATGCGGCTTTTCGGCGGTTTTTCCCCCTGACGTGCGTTGCTGCGGGCTTTTAATGTGCGCCCACGTAATGAACCACAGGAGAGCCAAGATGGGCAAAAGGGATGAACTGATCGAGCTTTATGCAAAGGATCTGAAGGAAAAATGCGGTATGGCGCCGGACATGGATCTTTTGAAAAAGGTCACCATCGGGTGTGGACCGTCGATCTATAATGCAGATGCTTCGACTGTGGCGGGGTCACAAAAGAGCGAGTTGGAGACCGTCAAGAACAGTTTCCTGATGGGCAAACTGGGATTGCCGGATGGACCGCAACTGATGGAAGCGATCCAGTCTGTGATCGAAACCTATGGCAGGTCCGAGCGCAACAAGTATCGCGCTGTCGTCTACTACATGCTGACCAAGCATTTCGGTAAGGAACGCGTCTACGGTTAAGCGCGTTAGAGCAATTCGTTAAATCTGAATCAAAATCCGCTGCCTCTCAATCAGTAAGAAGCTGATTTCGAACGCAGATTTTGATACGATTGGTTGCAGTTTAAAACGATTTCGCTCTAGAATCGCAATCCGACGGACAGGCCGATGACAGGGTCATAATCCGGGGCGCCTGTGAAGCCGCCCTGGATATACGTTCCTGTCGAGGTCGAGAATTCGGCGTTCACGCCCAATTGGCGCACAGGATCGTCGTTGCTTTCGGTGTCGAGGATACCGGAGAGGCCGACGCTAAACCGATCTGTCAAAGCGAAATCGAGATAGATTTCGGAGCGTGCGAGCTCGTCCTTTTCCTCAAAGTAAGTCACGCTCAGGCCAGCCGTGGTTTGGCCGCGGCTGAGAAACGTTCCAAGCTCCAGCGCATCCTGACCGCTCTCAAGGCCATCGGACAGGAACACCGTGGCGATGCCAAGCGCGCTTTCGGTGCGGGCTGTTTCCTCCCGCGGCAAGGCGAGCGGCAAGGACAGGCGTGTCGAGCGCTCAGGCGTCAGCTCTGGCGTTGGAGTTGTTGCCACAATGGCAGCCCGACTGGCGGCACCGCCCAGCTTGAAGCTTTCAGAGCTTGCCGACCCGTCTGACGTATCAGACGAAGACTGAGCAAATGCCGCGAACGGCATAAAAACAACAGCGCTGATGAAGACTGGGCGCACGGGCAGCACATCCTCTCAACGCCCCGCACCCGGGATGAGATTAGGGCGTTCAGTGAAGTTGTGCACTGGATAGGGTTAATTTTCGGCAAACGGTGCATCAATGTGGCGGAACTGCCTCACCCGGTGGTGTCGTCATCGAGAAACCTAACACATCCGATATAGGGCAGGTTGCGATTGCGCTGCGCGTAATCGATCCCGTAACCGACGACAAACTCGTCCGGAATCTCAAACCCGGTCCATGTGGCCTTGATGTCGGTCTCGCGCCGGGAGGGTTTGTCGAGCAGGGCGATGGTTTCCAGACGGCGCGGTTCCCGGTTCTTGAGAATTTTTATCACATGGTCGAGCGTGAAGCCTGTATCGACAATGTCTTCGACGACCAGAACATCACGGCCTGAGATTTCGCCGCGCAGGTCCTTGAGGATTCGCACCTCACGGGACGATTCCATAGCGTCCCCGTAAGAGGAGGCCTCAAGGAAGTCGACTTCGACATTCATATCCAGTTCGCGCACCAGATCGGCGATGAACACGAAAGAGCCACGCAGCAGGCCCACGACGATCAGCTTGTCAGTGTCGCTAAAGCTTCCACGGATATCTTTCGCCAGCGCTTCGATGCGGGCCGCGATGGATTTGGCCGAGATCATCTCGTCGATCACATATGGTTGCGGCACTGTAACACTCCCCCTTGACCCGGACGCGTCCCCCCTAAAGTAAAGGGCACGTTGAGACCAGAGGCCAAGCCATGCCCACGCATTCCGAGACCCGACATCTTCCTTATACTGCCCAACAGATGTACGATCTTGTTGCGGATGTGGAGAAGTATCCGCAGTTTCTTCCCTGGACGGCAGCCGCCCGGATTCGCAGCACCACCGAACAGGGCGATGCCCTGGTGATGCTCGCCGATCTGGTGATTTCGTTCAAAGTCTTTCGCGAACGCTTCGGCAGCCGGGTGACGCTCTTTCCCAAGCAGATGAAGATCGACACGGAGTATCTGGATGGTCCGTTTGAGAAGATGGTGTCGAACTGGGGATTTGCGCCAGCGGAAGATGACGGGTGCAAGGTGACCTTTCACGTGGATTTTGCGTTCCGCAACAAGCTTTTGCAGACGACGGCCACGATTTTCTTCAATGACGCGATGCAGCGGGTCGTGCGCGCCTTTGAGCGGCGGGCACAAGAGCTCTACGGCTGAGGCTCGGCTGGTACGGCGAGCAGGGTGACCAGACGGCTATCCGAGATGAGCGCGGTGCCGTCAAAGCTGGTGCCGCTTTCAACCCGGCCCAGATCGCGGAGGAGGTGGACTTTAAAACGCTCGGCCGCGATGTCCGGCGTGATTTCCACAGCTTCAAACCCAAAGTAGCCCCCGACGTCCGGGTAGAAGGCTTTGAATACGGCTTCCTTGGCGGAGAAGATCAGTCGCGCTTCTTGTCCGCTGGCGGCTTTCTCGGCTTTAGAGCACAGGATGCGCTCTCTCAGATGGTTCGGAAAGGCGGCAGCCTCGGTCAGATCGATCCCGAGATGGGTGATGCGGTTCACCGGTGCGACGCAGGCGAGTGCCAGGCCGGTGTCATGCGTGATGCTGCCGACGGTTCCAGTGGGCCAGATCGGGGCGCGGCCTTCGCCCATTGGGATGGCCGTTGGTGCGTGTCCGGCGGAGGCGAGAGCATAGCGGGCCGCTCTTCGTCCGGCGGCGAACTCGGCCCGTCGTTTTGGGATCGCGTTCGCAATGGCGTCGTGTTCAGGGGCAAGCAACCCGTCCTCTGAGCCAACCTCTGAGCTTGCGATGGCGACATCTGGCCCAACGAGTGCCGAGAGCCGCGTGACAAGCGGGTCAAGCACGGGTCATATCCAGACCGTTTCGGACCCGCATGCCAGTCACACCCGATCCAGGTAGAGGTCGCGCTTGGCTGTATCGCTGAGCTCGCGCA